>JBCCYG010000092.1:0-8104 GCA_039190145.1 Pseudomonadota bacterium
CCTGGCGTTCAATCTCGACGACTTGCATGGTCTCGGCCCCTTTTTGACTAGTCACAGGACTTCAAAGAGGCCAGCCGCCCCCATGCCCCCGCCGACGCACATGGTGATGACGACGTGTTTGGCACCGCGCCGTTTGCCCTCAATGAGCGCGTGTCCGGTCATCCGTGCGCCCGACATGCCGTAAGGGTGCCCGATGGAAATCGCGCCGCCATTCACGTTGAGCCGTTCGTCGGGGATACCGAGCTTGTCCTGGCAATAGAGCGCCTGGACGGCGAAGGCCTCGTTCAGTTCCCAGAGGTCGATATCATCGACCTTGAGCCCGTGCTGCGCGAGGAGCTTTGGCACCGCGAAGACCGGGCCGATCCCCATCTCATCAGGCGCGCATCCCGCCACGGCCATGCCCATGTAGCGACCGAGCGGTTCGATCCCGCGCTTTTCGGCGAGCTTGGCTTCCATGATCACGGTGGCCGAGGCCCCGTCGGAGAGCTGGCTCGCATTGCCCGCGGTGATGTGCTTGCCCTCTTTGACGACCATCCCGCCCTTGAAGGCCGGTTGGAGGCTTTGCAGGCTTTCCATGGTCGTGCTCGGGCGGTTGCATTCGTCCTTGTCGAGCGTGACCTCCTGCTCGCTTACCTCGCCGGTCTCCCGGTTTTTTATCTGCATGATCGTGGTGATCGGGACGATCTCGTCGTCGAACTTGCCCGCCTCCTGCGCCGCCGCCGTCAGCTGCTGGGAGCGGAGCGCGAATTCGTCCTGCCGGTCGCGGGAGATGCCATAGCGCTCCCCCACGATCTCGGCTGTCTCCAGCATGGGCATGTAAAGGCCCGGTGTGCTCTCCATCAGGCCCGCATCGGGGAAGACCTTCCATTCGTGGTTTTGCACGAGCGTGATGCTCTCCCCGCCCGCGCCCACGGTGACGTCCATGCCGTCCACGATGACCTGTTTGGCCGCCGTGGCGATGGCCATGAGCCCGCTGGCGCATTGGCGGTCGATCGTCTGGCCCGCGACGCTTTCGGGCAGGCCCGCCTTGATGGCGACCTGGCGGCCTTGGTTCAGGCTCGCCTTCCGCTCCTGAAAGGCGGTGCCGAACACCACGTCCTCCACCTCGCCGGGGTCGATTCCCGCGCGATTCACGGCGTTTTTGACGGCATGAGCGCCCAAGGCTTGCGGCGAAGTGGCGTTTAGCGCGCCGCGAAAAGCTTTACCGATTGGGGTACGAGCGGTTGAGACGATCACGGCGTCACGCATCAGGCGTCCTTTCTTTGAGGTTCAGGCAGCACAGTGCCCCATCACACGGGACCTTCCCGGGCTATAAACTATGTTTTTCGATAAAAAAATATTTTTATGCAAAATATTCAGGTATAGGGGGGCGAGCCAGCACGAGGAGGAACGGCCATGAGCGACACGATTTGGATCGAGGATAAGGGCGACCACCTCATCGTGGTGAGCGACAATCCGGCCCAGAAAAACGTGCTCACACTGGCCTATCACGAGCTGCAACTAGAGGCGCTCAAACGCGCGACGGAGGAGGACCGGATCGCCGCGGTGATCTTCGTAGGTCGCAATGGCTACTTCAGCGCGGGCGGTGAATTGGGCCTGCTCGCTTCCTCGCTCGAGGGCAGTGACGAAGAGAAAGCCACCCCAATCAACATGTTCCACGCCTCCATCGAGGCAATCCGTGCCTGCCCGAAACCTGTGATCGCGGCGGTAAATGGCGGCGCAGCGGGCGGGGGGCTCTCTACGATACTGGCCTGCGACTTCATCATCTCCGAAGAAGAAGCGACCTTCCTCGCCGCCCATGTGAAAATCGGCGTGACGCTCGATGGCGGGCTCACGGCCGCGCTGGGCCGGCAGCTTCCCCGGCAATTGGCCACAGAGATGTGCATGTTGGGCAGCGTCGTGACGGCAGAGACACTGGCGCAGCATGGTCTGATCAATTCCATTGTCCCGAAAGGCGAGGCGGAGGTGGCCGCTGTTAAGCTCGCGGGCAAGCTCGCGCGCGGGCCGGTGACAACCCAGGCAAAGATCAAATCGCTCCTCGCCGCCGCGCCAGTAAACGATCTCGACGCGCAACTGGCGCTGGAGAAATCAACGCTGGTAGAAGCCCTCGGTCAGGCCGCGGCGAAAGAAGGGATCACCGCCTTTCTCGAGAAGCGGCGGCCAGATTTCCCGGCCGCCGAGGGGCGTACCTAAGCGAGCTCGGACGCGAGATTAGAGCCAAAAATCACCTCGCGAAACTCGGTTTCGCGCGCGGCATGGAGCAGGAAGCGTGCGACCATGCCCCCTGAGGCGTAATCGTCGATGTAGGGCGAGGGGCTGTAGGCGTATTTCCATTCCACCACCGCGGAGCGGAACGAGGGCCGCTTGGCGGCGCGGGTATAGTATTCCGCCACGCGGTCATTGCCGCTGCCGGGGGCCCACCACTCGCCATGGCCGAGCCACATCAGGCGGAAGATGCTGACCGTCCATTGGATGTCGGCGATGGTGAAACGGTCGCCAAAGACCCAAGGCCCGCCGCTCGCCTTGAGCTGCGCCTCTAGGTCCGCCACGTGCTGGCGCCCGGCCTCATGGGCCGCGCGCATGCTATCGCCGTCGATGACAAAGCCCGCCGCTGCGTTCTCCTTCGCGATCTTGGCCTCGTAAGCGGGGCGGAGGTCGCTCCCCGCAGGGAGCTGATCAAGCACGGTCTGCGCCGCCTTGATCTTCTTGGCGTGGATGCCGGTAATGCCGTTTACGAGGCCCTTGGGGCGGTTATCCTTTTCCGGATGCGCGCCATACATGAGCGCCACATGGGGCAGGGTGTCGACAAGCGCCGTCATGCGGTCGATATCGGCGAGAAGATCATCCGGCATGAGGTCTGTGCCGGTGTCGACCGATTTGGCGACATGCTCACAGATCGCGCGGGAATCGATGATGACCTTGCCTTCCTCGTGATCGACGAGCGTTGGCACCACGAGGGGATCGACGCCTTCCACCGCCACGGCTGACGCCCCGGAATAGCCGCTGACAAAGGCACGCTGCTGCGCGGCCATGAGGCGGAGCCGGACATAGGCGGGCCGGTAGTTATGCGGCACGAACTTGCCCGACGGCATAATGTTCATCGCGTGAGATTTGTAAGGCTGCTGCTTTTCCGCCAGCACCGTGCGGACCTTGTGCGAACACAGCGACAGCGAGGCGTGATAGGCTTCAAACCGGGGCGAAGCCCCCTGCGGCCCGCCAACCACGCGGTTCGACAGTGGGTTGGTCATATAGGCATTCACGTGGGCGACGAGCCGTTCCAGCTCATCCTTTGGTAGCGGCTCAGACGTGCTCATATTTTCCTCCCTGTAGCCGCGAGCGCGCGGCCTTAGACAGGCTGATCAAAATCAACCATTTTTATATGGAAAATATATTTTTGTTCTGAGTCAAGCTTTTTGCCGCGCACATTATGTGTTCGACGACGTTACATCACTTCCGCGGGCTCCTTTGCCGCCTCACTCAAAAGCGGGGCGCATTCGAGCAGGTGGTCGGTCGTACGCTGCGCATGTTCTGCCAAGAGTTTGCACGCGAGATCAGCGTTGCGGTCGAGCGTGGCTTTTACAATGTCGCCATGTTCGGATTCCACGTCTCGCATGGAGTCGTCATAGGAAAAAAGCATCCGCCGATAACGCTCTGCCTGGATGAACATCTGGCTGCGCAGCTTGAGCCACCACGCGCTCTTGCAGGCCTCGACCAGCGTGTCGTGGTAGGTCACATGTGCCGCCGCCCAATCCGGATTGACCATCGTATGATCGGGCAGACGCATGGGCGTGTGCTTGAGCTGGTGCCATGCGGCTTGGATCCGGCCTTCCCAGGCCAGATCGCCAAACTCGATGGAGCGGCGCAGGCAGAGCAACTCGATATCGATCCTCACCTGAGTGAGATCGATCAGGTCCTCCGCAGAGATCGGGGCGACGATAAATCCGCGCTGCGGGATGGATACGACGAGCCCGTCACTCGTCAAACGCGACAGCGCTTCACGGACCGCACCAGGGCTCGCCTCGCAGAGCGTGCATATCTCGTCGATCTTGAGCTTCACGCCTGGTTGAAATCTGCCCTCAAGTAGCTGCGACTTGAGGACTTCGTAGGTTGCGATTGTTCTGCTCTTCATGAGTATCCAAGCGTGTTGTGTGTTGCGAACACCTAATAATTTATAATGTAGCAAATCTTCGCAGAATAGGAAAAAATTTAGTTCTTTACATAAAATATTTTTTTGTTACCGTCACGACAATCCATGGCAACGGTAAAACCGTGCCTAAACGCCAACCTCGGGGAGGAGTGAGGTGCGCGCCCTAGCGAAAAAAAATCCACTTAACAGGAGCTTGTCGCATCTGATCAGCTTGTGGGAGGCCGCGTGAGCTATCTCATCCGCCAGGCCGGTCACATGGTGCTTTCTTCACCTGATCCCGAAGGCGCGGCCCAACATTTGTGCGATGCCGTCGGCGTTCGCATCACCGACCGGGAGGATGGCGCGGTTTACCTCTCCTCCAATGACCGTCACCATGAGGTCACCTACGTCACCGGCAACGGGGAGGCGGTGGCGATTGGGCTTGAGGCGGTGAGTGACGCAGCCATCGATGAGGTGGCCGCCCGCGTGAAAGCCGACGGGCTCAACATCATCAGCGATACGCCCCTGGGCAAGGGTTATGCGCGTGGGGTGACCTTTGAGGCGCCGGGTGGCGCGGTCCTTGAGGTGCATTCGCCCATCGAGCGCAGTGAGACCCGTCGCTATATCGGCGGCGGCGGCCCAAAGCCCCGGCGCATCGAACATTTCAACTTCCTGTCGCCCGACGCTGACGCGCTTTATGAATTCGTCGAGGATGTCCTTTGTATGAAGCTGTCTGACCGCCTGTCAGACAATGGCGGGCGCTGGTACCGGGCCGAGGATGGGTTTCACCACACGCTGGCGCTTTTGGGCGCTGACGAACTGCGCATGCATCACTACGCCTTCGATCATCACAGTCTCTATGACCTCGCGCGGCTGGCCGACAATGTCTACTTCAACGGCTCCGCGATGATCTATGGCCCCGGCCGCCATGGCGCGGGCGACAATATCTTCACTTACTACCTCGATCCCATGGGCTGCGTCGTCGAAAACTCTGTCGAGATGCGCCACATCGACAATGATGCCGCCTACGAGCCCGGCATCTGGGATGTGACTGACGGCCTCAAAGCCCGGTGGATCAACATGTGGGGGACACCCCTGCCGCAGGCGTTCATCGACGGCGGCATTCCATTCGCCAAGGTGTAACGCACCCCAGCCACACCCTGAGACCTCAGACCCGGAGCTAGCCATGTCAGAACAGCTTGGAACTCTCGAAGACCTGCCAATGGATTACCGCGAGGCTATGACCGATGCCGGTGTCGCGCCGCTTTGGCCGATGATGCGCAACGTGCTGCCCCATGGCGCGCCGATCCCGGTGAGTCAGCCGGGGCACTGGGCCTATGACAATCTGCGGCCCTTGCTCATTCGCGCGGGCGAACTCACGCCGGTGGAAAAGGCCGAGCGCCGCGTTTTGGTGCTCTCGGACCCCGGGCGCGGGGCAGGGGCCATGCAGGCCACGGCGTCGATTTATCTCGGCATGCAGCTTTTGCTGCCGGGGGAGACGGCACCGGCCCATGTTCACACACCCTCAGCCGTCCGCATCATCGTGGAAGGCACCGGCGGCTTCACCGTTGTCGACGGCGAACGCCTGCCTATGGAGGAAGGCGACCTTGTGCTCACCCCCGGTGGCGAATGGCACGATCACGGCCATGATGGGGAGGCGCCGGTCGTTTGGCTCGACGCGCTCGACCTGCCGCTTTTCTACTATCTCGAAGGCTCTTATGCGCTTGAAGGCCCGCTGCAGGCGCAGCGCAACCGCCCTGATGCGAGCCAGGTGGAGTACCTCTCCTCCGGCCTCGCGCCCTCGCGCAAGAAATCAGGCGGCGTGCGCCGCTACCCGATGATGCGCTACCCCTGGGGGCGGACCGAGGCTGCGCTGCGAGAGCTCGCCGAATATGGCGGCGAAGGCCCGGCCGAGGTAGACTACGTGAACCCAGAGACCGGCACCGATGTGTTACCCACGCTTGGCTTCACGGCGTCCATGCTTAAGCCCGGCCATGCGGATAAGCCGCCGCTGCGCTCCGCCTCCTCCGCGATCCACGTGGTCAAGGGTAAGGGACGCACGACGATCAACGGCAATGTCTTTGAATGGGGCCCGAAGGACACGATCTCCATCCCCGTATTCGCAGAGGTCACCCATGAGGCCGATGAGGAAAGCTTCCTCATTCGCGTCCATGACCGCCCGCTGCAAGAAAAGCTCGGCTACTATGAGGAACGCGATAGATGACGGACCTGGTGTTTGATGCGCCCAAAGTAAACACGATCCCCATTGAGGGAGAGAGTGCGGCGTATCCGGTCAACCGGATCTTCTGTGTGGGCCGCAACTATGCGGCCCATGCGGCAGAGATGGGGGTGGAGGTGGACCGCGAGGCCCCGTTCTACTTCACCAAATCCTCTTGCCACACGGCGATGTCGGGGATCACGATCCCCTATCCGCTGGGCACGGAAAACTACCACTACGAGATGGAGCTCGTCATCGTCATCGGAAAGCCCGCTTTCCGGGTCTCGGTGGCCGATGGGATGGACCCGATTTACGCCTATGGGTGCGGGCTCGACATGACCCGCCGCGACCGTCAGCTTGTCGCCCGCGAGAAAGGCCGCCCCTGGGATGTCGGAAAGGATGTCGAGGACTCGGCTGTCTTCTCGCCCCTCGTGAAAGCGGATGCCGTGGGCGAAATCGGCCCGCAGCGCATCCACCTTGAGGTAAATGGCGAGGTCCGCCAGGACGCTCATCTTAGCGACCTCATCTGGCGCCTCGATGAGATCGTGAGCGACCTGAGCCACCTCTATCACCTCGTCCCCGGCGACGTGATCATGACCGGCACGCCCGCGGGCGTGGGCCCCGTTGTGGCGGGGGACGTCATCACCGGGGGCATCGACGAGGTGGGCACGATCGAGCTCACGATTGGACAGCCCGAGTAATGCATTTCTACGGCTACTTCCGGTCCTCCAGCGCCTATCGCTGCCGGATTGCCTTTAACCTGAAAGGCATGGAGCCGGAGTTCACCTCCGTCCATCTGCGCCGGGATGGCGGGCAGCAGAAGAAGCCGGACTACACAGCCATGAACCCCCAGGCGCTCGTGCCCACGCTAAAAGCTGGGGAGGCGGTGATCACGCAATCGCTCGCGATCATCGAATGGCTGGACGAGACTATGCCGGAACCCGCCCTTCTCCCAGCGGACCCGGTCGCGAAGGCGCAGGTCCGCGCCTTCGCACAAATCATCGCCTGCGATATCCACCCGCTGCAAAATCTGCGCGTGCTGGAATATCTGGGCGAGGTCTATGGCGCCGATCAGGCGGGCAAAGACGCGTGGTGCCAGCGCTGGCTGGGCGACGGGCTGGCCGCGTGCGAAGCTTTGGCCGCCGCCCAAACCCATGGCGGCGACTTTGTCTTCGGCGCGACGCCCGGCCTGGCCGATATCTGCCTCGTTCCGCAGATGTTTTCGGCCACGCGGTTTAGCGTGGACACCTCGGGCTTTCCCACATTGGAGCGCGTCATGTCAGCCTGTTCGGCCTTACCAGCCTTCACGGACGCTGCCCCGGGCAAGCAGCCGGACGCCGAGGCTTAGCATGATTTTCGAGGCCACCTACCGCGTGAGCTTTGGCGATTGCGACCCGGCGGGCATCGTCTTTTACCCCAATCTCTTCGCCTGGCTCGACCGCACGTTTCACTGTCTGCTTGATGAAAGGGCGGGCGGCCACGCGGCGTTGTGCAAAGCTCTGGGCGCAAAGGGCATCGGCCTGACGCATGCCGATTGCAGCTTCAAGTCTCCGGTGACAGAAAGTGTCGACCTTACCGTCGCGCTCACCGACATCACCTGGGAGGCGCGCACGTTCACACTGGCCTATACCGGGCGCATTGGCGAACGCACGGCCTTTGAAGGCGCGGAAACACGCGCCGTTTTCACCGAAAAAGACGGGCGCATGGGGCTGGGCGATGTGGCCGCCCTTCGCGCCGCACTCAATATCTGACCGTTCGAG
>JBCCYG010000093.1:0-8004 GCA_039190145.1 Pseudomonadota bacterium
AAAGGCGTTCTTCGGAGCGCGCCAAAGATACGGGCTTTCGAGCACGGATTGGAGGATCGACCGCGAACGGCGTGAGACATCGGACGCCAAGCGCGTCTTGGAAAGGATGGAAGACCGGCTTGCCGGAGAGACATCCAAGACGAGACGCCCACGCGTCGGTGAGAGTGGGGTCGGCAGCAATGCCGGCCCCATTTGCTTTGCGAACTCCGCTTTCAGACCCGGGCCCTTTGCCAATCAACGTCGCGCCTTTGCGGCAGAGCGCCGCGTTAACGCGCCGCTGCGTGTTGCCCGCGATTGGCCTGGCTTGCGCATCGGGTGTATGCCGTTGGCCGGGATAGGAGATCGCGAATGACGCCCTGGCCAGCACGCCCCAACCGCGGCCCCGACCGCCGCCATATCCGCGCGCCGCTGGCGCGAGGCGCGCTCGCCTTAGCCGCCGTCTTGTTGCCCTCAGGATCCGCGTTCGCCGCTGGCGATAGTGCCGCCGATGGTGCCGGCGAGAGTGCTGGCGATGGCGATCGCAAAGGCGTCGACGACAAAGCCAACGCCGCCTCGCTTGCCCCCGGCGCCACCGCGCAGGAGCACCAAGACCCCCCGCCCGGACCCACCTTCGCCGTCGCCTTCGACCCGCTTGGAGCGCCCTCACCCATCACCCTCGTGGATCCCGGCGCTGTTGACCTTTCGGCGTTCGAACCCCCACGCGGGCCCCGCGTTCTGCGCAGCCTGGGCACCAAGGTCGCCTCCTATTACGGCAAGCGCTTCCATGGCCGCCTCACCGCCAACGGGGAGCGCTTCGACATGAACGCCATGACCGCCGCGCACAAGACGCTGCCCTTTGGCACCCGCGTGCGCGTCACCAACCCCGCCAATGGCCGCGCCGTCACGGTGCGCATCAACGATCGCGGGCCCTTCATCGCCGGGCGCGCGATCGACCTGTCGCGCGCCGCCGCGCAGCGCATCGGCCTGATCCAGCGGGGCCACGCGCGCGTGCAGCTCGACATCGTTGCGCCCTGATCGGTAACCTCGACCCCGGCTCGCGCGCTCGGTGCGCGTGATGCACTCAGCGACCGCCTCGCCCCGCGCGCCGCCGCCACACTCGTTGGGATCGGGCGCATCGCGCGCGGCCAGAGCGAGGGCTAGCGGGAGGTCGGCAAGGAGGGGGCGGAGGGTCGTCATGCGCCCTCATCTATCGCCTCAGGGCTCACACTTGGGTCCCCCTCCCCCGCATCCATTCCGGTCGCAATCCACCAGTCGGGCTCACCCGCTTCGAAGGCAAGCAGCTGCGCGGCTTCGATGGCGCCCTGGCTGGGAGCGGGGCGCGCGGCTCCGCCTTGACCGAGACGCTCCGTCTCACACGAGCACGCCTCGGCCAGTTCCATCAGCGTGGGCGCGTCGTCGGGTCGAGCCGCCTCCATCGCGCGCAACCGCCGTTCGAGCTCCGGCAAGGCCTCAGACTCAGCAGCCTCGGGCTCGCTCGCGTCTTGAGACATGGACCACGTGTTACACGGTCCTGACGCTAAATCCTGAGGCGTCTGGGGGAGCGTCACCGGCGTCAGATCGACCGTTTCGTGAAGCGGCTCTGCGCCGTCTTCATGGCTCTCGGACCCGTGGGTCTCGGCCCCGTGCCCCTCAACCCTATGCGTCTCGAACGCTTCCACCACCGCGTCAAACCGCTCAGCCAGCGCCGCCATATCCGCGTTCTCGGCCTTGCGATCGAGCCGCGCGAGATGCGCGAGGAGCAGCCGCGCGTCGTAGCGCCGCCGCGTCGCGACCACTTCGCCGTGATAATAGACCTCTTCCTCGACCCCGTTCATGGCGCGCGAAGCGAGAATGTCCTCCGCCTTTTGCCGCGCGACAATCAGCGCCGCGTCCCACCCTTGCGCAAAGGCCCGGCACGCCCGCCGCATTCGATAGACCGTCTGGTGCGACACGGGCAGCGCCGAGACGGCCACGCGCACCTCCCCGCTGTCAGCAAGCCGCCGCAGGAACTGCGCTTGAAGAGCGCGGCTAAATTGCGTCTGAGGCGGACGCGAGGCGTCGCGCGGAAGGGCTTCAATGGTCGGCGCGAGCGCCTGCGAGATGGACGGATCGTAGGGCATGGGGAGCTCCAGATAACGGTTGCGCCGCAACCGCAAGGACGCCAGCGCTTCTTAGGCTTCCACCGCGCCTTAAGGCGCGTAAGCCTAAGCGGACGCCAAAAGAACTGGACGTCCGCGCTGGCGCTTGAGGTTGACCAAAAGCGCGGGAGCCCGACCATTTAGCCCTTTAGGGCCGAGTAGGAAAATGGGGACGCGCCGAGGGGCGACCCGCTCAGTCGGTGATTTCGATCCCGGCCTGTTTGGCGCAGCCGACAAAGGCGCGCTCAAGCGAGGCCTTGGCCATGCCGCCGCCGGTCAACGCCGCCATGGTTTTGTCGGTGAGGCAGGTGCACATCTCGCCCGACTGTTCGCGCGTCACCGTGCCGTCGGCGCGCTCGGTCTTGGTGATGCACTTGGCAATCGCCTCCCCCTTGGCCCCGCCGCCGTAATCCTCAGGATCGGGCGCATCGCAAGCGGCCAGCGCCATGAGTGCGGTGAGCGGGAGGAGGAGCTTGGCTGGGTGTGTCATGCGCCGGAGCGTAGCGCGCGGGGGTTAAGATGGTGTTTGGGTGGTGGTTGGTTCCGAGTGAGAGGGTGGGAGCCGGAGGTGTTACGCTTTTGGGGGCGTGTAGGAAAATTCTAACGTTTCGTAAAAGACACCATGGCTGTTCGAAATTCTGCTGTTTATCTTGATTTGGAACCAATAATGCTCAAGCTCGAAAAATGGCCAGTTCGATAATAGTAGCACCGTTTGCAGCAAGCGTTGAAGCCCTGCCCGGAGGTACGCACTTCATAACGGATGCTATAAAGGTCGAGCCGCTTGCCGACGACTTAAAAATGAACGTCACAGATTACTTGGACTCAATAGACGAAGCCGAGTTGGGAAAATTGGTTCGACAACGCCCCGCTTATACAATTCCAATCAACGACACCAAAGCAATTAGGGCTCTGAAAACCAACGCAGAGCGCTGCGCATTCGGCCTACAGATCCATCGGTTTTGTCTCGAGTACTTCGTTGACCTTCCGGTTCCGATGATTTCATTCTTGCATGACGGATCAAAAATCACCCATCATGAAATCGATCGTGACGGGCTTTTGGTTCGAGGCGTTCCAGATATCGAGATCCCGGAAGACGCTTGGGACAAACAGATAACTTATGCTCGCTTCGCCTATGACGTTGCCGAAAAAGCACCAGCAATTGAACCAGTTATGACGAGGCTGTGCCGAGCGTTCAGAGAGGGGCCAAGCCCCGACGGAATAATCGATCTAGCAATTGCAATGGAAAGCCTTGTGCAAACAAAGCTAGAGATCAAATTCCAATTCTCTCTTTTTAATGCACTCATTAGCTCGTCAGAATTTACTGAACGTTCCGAGCGAAGAATACTGCTAAGAAATCTCTACGACGCTCGGAGCATCACTGTGCATGGCGGGAAACCTGGAAGGAAAGAAAAGCCCAAGATAAGCGCAGTTCAAGAGCATTGGAGCGATTTGATCGCTCTTGCGAGAGGAAACCTAACTTACTATCTCAACTTCTGCAGCCATCGACCACATACAGATTGGAACGATCACCTCTGGGCGCTTGCCTTAGGCGCTGACAGATTCACTCCAGAGGATGAAGAACATGAAGATTAGTATCATTCGGGGCGAAGTCCTTGGCATCGACGTCGTTCGAGGCTTCGCGCCATTGAGTCTGCTATCAAAGATATCGAAACCCGACATATTTGATGAGCGGGCTAACCCAACCGGCACTCAACGTGATCTTAGCCCAAAGCACGCTCGCGACGCCTACGAATATGCTCGAAATACGGAGCGGGGATACTGGCCCGAAGTGTTTCTCTGCTTGCGCGACCCTGAAGCGGTCAAATACAAGCGGACCAAGCAAGGACGTGAGACCCTCGAATTCAATCCTGATGACATCGCCGAACGATCTGACATCGTGATTTCCCGGGCTGACGGAAACCACCGCCTCGAGTTGGCAGATGGGAAGGGCAAAGGTGGCGAGCCAATTGACCGGCCAGTTTCCTTTTGTCTTGCAATGAGCTTGTCTCAAGCAGAGGAAATCGCGATATTCCGCGATATCAATGACAATCAGAAAAGCATGGATACTAGCCATCTCGATAAGATCGAGATTAGGCTTGCTGGCGAGGACTCCGTAAAATCCCGTGATCCAGCGCTCTTCATCGCCAACCGGCTTGCAAATGATGATGACAGCGTCTTGAAGGGATTTGTCTATCAGGGCGGTAAGCGCCCGCCCGGTACAATTATTCCGTTACGTGGATTGCATACTGGCGTACAGTATATGCTCTCTCGGCAAACTAAACTCACTGCCTTAGGGGGTGTCGACGCACAACTAGTTCTCATAAAGAACTACTTCTCCGCTCTCAAGATATGGGTTCCTGGAGCATGGAGTAATCCGAAGGACTACTTGCTTCTGCGAGGCGCAGGGCTTTGGGGGACATGTTTCCTAGGTGCGGAAGTGATTGACCGCACGCTATCTAACAAGAATTTCGAAGTACTTGATATGGTCGAGGTGCTCGAATCAGGTCGCAAATGGAATTGGACCCGGAATGGCGATTTCGCCGGTTACAGTGGTAGAGGCGGGGCCGTGAAAATTGCCGACCAAATAATCAGGGAATTAGTTGATGATGAGGGCATCAACATGAACGATCTGTTGAAGGACATTCTTAAGTCGAAATGAAAATCCTCACTCAGCCGCCTCCCGCGCAGCGCCCTTGCTCAGCATCGGCTTCAAATACGCCCCCGTAAAGCTCCGCTTCACTTCGGCCACCTGTTCAGGCGTGCCCGCCGCGACAATCTCGCCGCCGCGCACGCCGCTGTCCTACTCGTCATGCTGAACTCGTTTCAGCATCCATCGCAGATCCGATGCTGTTGGTGCAGACTGGGGGATGGACCCTGGAAGCGTAGCTGACCACAGGTCAAACAAGTTCAGGGTGACGGTGGTGTTTAGGCTGCTGCCTCGCGCCTTACGACAACGGAGGTGCCCTACTCAGCCGCCTCCCGCTGCTTCTCAAGCATCGGCTTCAAATACGCCCCCGTAAAGCTCCGCTCCACCTCGGCCACCTCTTCCGGTGTGCCCTCGGCAACAATCTCGCCGCCGCGCACGCCGCCCTCCGGCCCCAGGTCCACGATCCAGTCGGCGGTTTTGATCACGTCGAGATTGTGCTCGATCACCACCACCGAATTGCCTTGCTCGACCAGACGGTGCAGCACCTCCAAGAGCTTCCTCACATCCTCGAAATGCAGGCCGGTCGTCGGCTCGTCGAGGATGTAGAGCGTCTGCCCGGTGGAGCGCTTGGACAGCTCCTTCGCCAGTTTCACCCGCTGCGCCTCACCGCCCGACAAAGTCGTCGCCTGCTGGCCGACCTTGACATAGCCCAGCCCCACTTCGTTGAGCATCCGCATCTTGTCGCGGATCGGGGGGACGGCCTTGAAGAACTCTTCCGCGTCCTCAATCGTCATGTCGAGCACGTCGGCGATCGAGTGGCCCTTGAATTTTACTTCGAGGGTCTCACGGTTGTAGCGCTTGCCGCCGCATTCCTCGCAGGTGACGTAGACGTCGGGGAGGAAGTGCATCTCGATCTTGATGACGCCGTCGCCCTGGCACGCCTCGCAGCGCCCGCCTTTGACGTTGAAGGAGAAGCGCCCGGGCTTGTAGCCGCGCGCCTGCGCTTCGGGCAGGCCGGCGAACCAGTCGCGGATCTGGGTGAAGGCGCCAGTGTACGTAGCTGGGTTGCTACGGGGCGTGCGGCCGATGGGCGACTGGTCGATCTCGATCACCTTGTCGCAATATTCGAGGCCTTCGACGCTCTCATGCTTGCCCGCGATGACGCGTGCGCCGTTCAGAGTGCGCGCGGCGGCGGCGTAGAGCGTGTCGATCGTAAAGCTCGATTTGCCCGAGCCCGAGACCCCGGTGATGCAAGTGAAGGTGCCAAGCGGGATCGAGGCGGAGACATTCTTGAGGTTGTTCGCCTGCGCACCCTTGAGCGTCAGCTTGTGCCCGTTGCCGGGGCGGCGGACCTCGGGCACCGCAATCTCGCGCCGGCCCGTCAGATAGTCGGCGGTCAGCGATTTCTTGGACTTCATGATCTGTTTGAGCGTGCCCTGCGCCACCACTTCGCCCCCGCGCACGCCCGCGCCGGGGCCAAGGTCGACGATATGGTCCGCGGTGCGGATGGCGTCCTCGTCATGCTCAACCACGATTACCGTGTTGCCGAGATCGCGCAGGCGTTTGAGCGTCTCCAAGAGCCGGTCATTGTCGCGCTGGTGCAGGCCGATGCTGGGCTCGTCGAGGACGTAGAGCACGCCTGAAAGCCCGCTGCCGATCTGGCTGGCCAAGCGAATGCGCTGGCTCTCCCCGCCTGAAAGCGTGCCGCTGGTGCGATCAAGGTTGAGATAGTCGAGCCCGACATTGTCGAGGAAGCCCAGCCGTTCGTTGATCTCTTTGAGGATCGGCTTGGCGATGATGCTCTGCTGCTCGTTCAAATGGTTGTCGAGATCGAGGAACCACGCCTTGGCGTCGGCCACGCTCATCACCGTGGGCTCGGCAATGTCGGTCGGGCCGTTGGCGCTCGGGATCTTCACCGCCAGCGCCTTTTCATTCAGACGCTTGCCCCCGCACGCCTCGCAGGGCTGCGAGGTCTGGAACTTGGACAGCTCCTCCTGCATCCACGCGCTCTCGGTCTGCGCCAGGCGGCGGTTGAGGTTGCCGATCACGCCCTCAAACGGCTTGTTGACCGTGTATTCCTTACGCCCGTCCTTGAAGGTGAGCTGCACCGGCATCCCGCCTGTGCCGTGGAGGATGATCATCTTCTGATCGGGCTCCAGGTCGCGCCACGGCGTGTTGATGTCGAAATCGTACGCCTTCGCAAGGCTGGTCAGCACCTGCATGTAATAGGGTGATGGCGGGTTCGATTTGGCCCACGGCGCCACCGCTCCCTGTTTCAGCGTCAAGGCCTCATTCGGGATCACCAATTGCTCGTCGAACAGCTGTTTCTCACCGATCCCATCGCAGGTCGGGCACGCGCCCTGGGGGCTGTTGAAGGAGAACAGGCGCGGTTCGATCTCTTCAATCGTAAAACCGCTGACCGGGCAGGCGAACTTTTCGGAGAAGACGATGCGGTTGGCGGGTATCCCTGCGCCTTTCATCGCCCCGCCTGACGCCTCTTCCTCTTCACGGCCCGGCACCACGCCATCGGCAAGGTCGATGTACGCCAAGCCCTCGGCCAGCTTCAAAGCGGTCTCGAAACTGTCGGCCAGCCGCGTCTCAATGCCCGGTTTCACCGCCAGACGATCCACCACAACTTCAATGTCATGCTTGAACTTCTTGTCGAGCGCGGGGGCCTCTTCAATCGGATAGAGCTCGCCATCGATGCGCACGCGGGTGAAGCCCGCTTTCTGCCACTCAGCGAGCTCCTTGCGATACTCACCCTTGCGCCCGCGCACCACCGGCGCGAGCAAATAAGCCCGCGTCCCCTCAGGCAAAGCCATCACCCGGTCGACCATCTGCGAGACGGTCTGCGCGCTGATCGGCTTTCCCGTGGCGGGCGAATACGGCACGCCCACTCTCGCCCAGAGCAGCCGCATATAGTCGTAAATCTCAGTCACCGTCGCGACAGTGGAGCGCGGGTTTTTCGAGGTCGTCTTCTGCTCGATCGAGATCGCCGGCGAGAGCCCGTCAATATGCTCGACATCGGGCTTTTGCATCATTTCGAGGAATTGCCGCGCGTAAGCGCTGAGCGATTCCACATAACGCCGCTGCCCCTCGGCGTAGATCGTATCAAAGGCGAGGGAGGATTTCCCCGAGCCCGAGAGCCCCGTCACCACAATCAGAGAGTCGCGCGGCAGATCGATATCGACGCCTTTGAGATTGTGCTCCCGCGCACCGCGCACGGAGATTTTGGTCAGC
>JBCCYG010000094.1:0-7977 GCA_039190145.1 Pseudomonadota bacterium
GACGCGCTGCCAAAGGCCACCCGGCGAAAGCGCGGCTTTGACGGGCGCAGCTATGCCATGGCGCTCGCCACAACGCGGATGCTGCGCGCGTTGGGTCTGTGGGAGGAGCTCGGTCCACAGGCCGAGGCGATCAACGCGATCAAAGTTTCCGACGGGCGCCCGGGCCAATCGCCCTCACCCTTCTTCATGCATTTCGACCACGCCGAAATCGGCACCGACCCAATGGGCTACATGGTCGAAGACCGCCACGCTCGGGTGGCGCTCCTCAACGCGGAGAAAGACACACCCGGCTTCACCCATCTCGCAAAAGTGCGGGTGATCGATCAGGACGTGTCAGCCGGGCGCGCGACAATCACGATGGAAAACGGCGAAGAGCTTTCCGCCCCGCTCCTCATCGGCTGCGACGGGCGTGCCAGTGGCACGGCTCACCGCGCCGGGATCAAGCGCACCGAATGGGCCTATGGGCAAACCAGCCTCGTCTGCGCGCTTCATGTTGAAAAGCCCCATGACGGGGTAGCCCACCAGCTCTTCCTCCCCGCCGGGCCGCTCGCGATCCTGCCGCTCACCAACAACCGGGTGGGCGTTGTGTGGACCGAAGCAACTGCCCGCGCCGCGGAAATCGCAGAGATGGATGACGAGAGCTACCTCGCCACGATCCTACCGCGCTTTGGCGACTTCCTTGGCGACATTGCCCTGGCCGGCGATCGCTTCACCTACCCGCTGAACCTCTCGCTCGCGAACAGTTTCATCGGTGATCGCCTGGCCCTGGTGGGCGACGCCGCCCATGGCATCCACCCCATTGCAGGGCAGGGCCTTAATGCCGGGATGCGCGACGTGGCCGCCCTCACCGAAGTCCTGTCAGAAGCGCGCCGGCGGGGCGAGGATATCGGCGCGCCGCAAGTCCTGGCGCGCTACCAACAATGGCGCCGCTTTGACACGGCCACGCTCGCGCTGGCCACGGACACATTCAACCGCCTGTTTTCCAATGACAAACCTGCTCTCCGCGCGCTCCGGGATCTCGGCATGGGCGCGGTGAACGCGCTTCCTGCCATACGTCGCGGCTTCATGCGCGAGGCAGCGGGCCTCACCGGCGATCTGCCCCGTCTGCTTCAAGGCGAGCCGGTATAGCGGGATTGCCTCCGGCGGGAGTGTATAAGGAACAAAGAAGATGGGGCGCGGATACCCACCCCTTCTTTGTTCCGAAAATACTCAAGAGCGCCAGAACAAACGGGAACTGTCAGTCGAGCTGACGCGCCTCGTCTTCCAAGAGCACAGGAATGCCGTCCCGAATCGGGTAGGCCAGATGCGCCGCCTTAGAGATGAGCTCCTGCGCCTCTGCATCATAGGAAAGCCGCTGCCGGGTCTGCGGGCAGACGAGGGCCTCAAGCATCTTGCGATCAAAATCGCTCACTGCATGACCTCATCACTCTGACCGCCGCGTAGTGCGTATTCGATCAGCGTAACCAGCGTCTCCCGGCGCGTGGCCAGCGACGGCGCCTCCAGAAGCGCTTGCTTGTCCTCAGGCTCAAACGGGCAGAGCATCGAGAGCGAGTTCACCAAAAGCTCGTCTTCGGCCTCTTTCAGGCTCTCCCAATCCGTCGACAGCGCCTGAGCCGCGAAATAGCGCCGAAGGAGTTCCATGAACGGTTCGCGATCAAAGCCCTTATCCTTTTCACTCGGGCCCGTATCCCGGTCAAAGCCCGACCAGTCCACTTCACAGCGACGGTAGGGGGTAAAGCCCGAAATCTCTTCATTCACGCGGAAGCGCGAAATGCCCGCGAGCGTGATCATGTAGCGGCCGTCATCCGTCTCGGAGAAGGCGCTCACGCGCCCCGCGCAGCCGATGGTATGGAGCTTTTCGCCCCCGGGCCCGTCATAGGGCTGGATCATCCCGATAAGCCGGTGGCGCGTCTTTAATGCATCTTCGAGCATGGCCAGATATCGCGGCTCAAAGAGGTGTAACGGCAGCCGCGCACGCGGCAAAAGAAGCGCGCCCGGCAACGGGAAGATCGGAATCGTGTCGGGTAAATCGCCGGACCAAGTCATGTCAGGACGGTAGCGCCTGCCGGCCCTTAGACAAATATCATCGACGACAGCTTCCGCCGCCCGTTGAGCACAACAGGGTCGTTCGGCTTGAGCGCGTCAAAGATGGTAAAGAGCTGCGCCTTGGCCGCGCCGTCATTCCACTCGCGGTCGCGCCGGAAAAGCTCCAGGAGCTCGGCCACCGCTGCCTCGGCATCGCCAGAGGCATGGAGCGCCTGCGCCAAGTCAAAACGTGCCTGGTGGTTGTCAGCATCTCCCTCCACCGCCGCGCGGAGCTCGGCCACTGGCCCGGCATCTTCGGCTTGTTTCGCGAGTTCAAGCTGCGCGCGCGCCGCTTCCAGCTCTGCCGCCTCGCTGATCTCCGCGGGCGCGCCGTTTAGGATCGCTTCAGCCTGATCGAGCTCCCCCAGCGCCACATGGGCGCGCACAAGACCGCCATAGGCCGCGGCGTGGTTTGGCTCTTCTCCGAGGACCGCGGCAAAAGTCTGCGCGGCGTCGGCCACGGCACCCTCTGCAAGCATTTCCTCCGCCGCCTCCACCGCGTCGCCCAGCCCGCCATCTGCAGACCCACCCCCGGCTTTCGCCACGCGCTCGATAAACGCATCAACCTCCGAGGGCGGCAAAGCCCCCTGGAACCCGTCCACAGGCTGACCCTGGTAAAACGCATAAACCGTTGGGATCGACTGAATGCGAAGTTGGGCGGCGATCTGCTGGTTCTGGTCCACATCGACCTTCACAAGCTTCACCGCCCCCTTGGCCTTGGTGACCGCCGCCTCGAGCGCAGGCGTCAACGTCTTACACGGGCCACACCAGGTCGCCCAGAAATCCACGATGATTGGGGTCTCGTTCGAGGCCTCGATCACATCTTGCATAAATGTCGCCTCAGTCCCGTCCTTGATCAGGTCGGCAGCGTCGGGTCCGGCATTGAGTTCGAGCATGGGGCAGCTCCTCTAACATGTTGCGCCGTATATGCGGGCGGGGCGGGCAAGGGGCAAGGGGGAGAGCCTTGCGTAACTCGAGCAATTCACGACGCTAGATTTCCCAACAGGTCGCTGGCTGGCAGTTCCGCGCAACAAGTCCAATGCCAATTTCAACGGTGAGAGTATAGCTTGAGACAAGATGCAGAAATTCCCGCCAGAACGGATCGTTTGCCTCACCGAAGAAACGGTAGAGACGCTTTATCTGCTCGGTGAGGAGGAGCGCATTGTCGGCGTGTCGGGCTACGCTGTGCGACCCAAGCGCGTCAGACAGGAAAAGCCCCGCGTCTCTGCTTTTACCTCGGCTGACATCCCAAAAATCCTCGCTCTCGAGCCGGACCTGGTGCTCACTTTTTCCGATCTGCAGGCCGATATCGCCGCCGAACTGATCCGTGCCGGGGTGACCGTCACAGCGTATAATCAACGCGACATCGCTGGCATCCTGGCGATGATCCGGCACCTAGGCGGCACCGTTGGCCAAGCGGCAAGGGCAGAGCGTTTAGCAATGGGCTTCGAAAAACGCCTGGAAGAAGTACGGGCGCAAGTCGCGCACCACCCTCGCCTACGCGTCTATTTTGAGGAGTGGGACGACCCGATGATCTCGGGCATCCATTGGGTGTCTGAACTGGTCGAAATTGCAGGCGGGGAGGAGGTCTTTCCTGACAAAGCTAAGGAAGCCTCCGCCAAGGATAGGATCGTCACTTCGGAGCAGGTCATTGAGGCGGCGCCGGACGTAATCTTGGCCTCTTGGTGCGGTAAGAAAGTAAGGCCTGAAAAAATCGCCGCACGCTCCGGATGGAACGCCATTCCAGCTATCCAAGCTGGTCGTATTCACGAAATAAAGTCTCCGCTGATCCTACAACCTGGGCCAGCCGCACTAACTGACGGATTAGACGCAATTCTTGCGGCGCTCAGGCAAGAGAGTGGGAGCACCTAATGAACATAGCCAGCCCCTGCACAGGGATTTGCAAGCTAGATGAAACAACCAACTGGTGCTTAGGATGCGGGCGCGATGGCCATGAGATCGCCGATTGGAGAAAGCAGCCAGAGGCCTGGCGCCGCGCGATTTGGGATGAGATCCCTGCACGTCTTGGCCAAATGGGCGTCGCGTGCCATCGCCTTCCCTGGATGACCGAGGATGTGCGCAGCTTCGTGCTGTCCACGCTAGCAGTTGGCAAAGGCACCTGGGTCATGGGCGTGGTTGGGGCCGTGGCAGAATTCACCGCAGCCCCGGGACAACAGGTATCGGTAAGAGAAGATGGCGAAGACATCGTGGGCCACACGTTAGGCGGTGCGCTTCGGATGCGGATCAACGATGATGTGCGCGCCCTTACCTTCGATCCTCAAAACGCGGACCGACCCCCGCGCATCGTGCTGGCGGTCAAGCGCGAGCGTGGGCATCTTAGTGGCTCAAATCAGGTCAAAGCCCTGGGGGAGGACAGTAGTGCTTTGATCAATGAAGAGGCTAACGCGCTCTACGATCTCGGCCTGGGTCGCAAAGAAGCGCGCTTTTGCGTCCGCGTATCAAAGGGGCCAGCACAACAATCGCTTGAAGCATCCGTTGGTCTTTCATTCATCGAGTCGTTGCCAAAGATTGGCGGCTCACTCATCGCTGAGAGCCCCACTCGTGTCGTGGAAACGGCCCTTGGCCGGCTGGAAGTGCAAGGCGCAATCCCCCCGCCCGACGCGCGCTCACCAGAGGGGCCGCATACCCACCTGCTACCCGATCATCTTGCGACAGGACGCGCGCTGCCCGTCGGAATGGACTTACCGCCGTCGTATCTACCAGGCGCGATCTACTATCCACCAAGATGATCGATCCAAGGTGATCAGGCGGCTCAGAAGGCCGATAGCGCTAAGCCTCCTGACACGTCGCCAAGCGTGCACAAATCTTGTGTGCATCTGACGTGCATAGCTTGTGTATCGGTTGTGCCTGGGCTCTTTAGCTTTGATCAGAGGTCGAACGTCGCAAATACCGGCGCGTGGTCAGACGGCTTTTCCCAGCCTCTCACCTCCCGCAAAACCCGGCTCCCGGATGCCGCATCGGCGATGTCCGGCGTGGCCCAAATGTGATCCAGGCGGCGGCCCTTATCGGCCTTATCCCAATCGGGGGAGCGGTAGGACCACCAGCTGTAGAGCAGCCCCTCGGGGATGTCTTTGCGGGTCACGTCTACCCAGGCGCCGGCCTTCATCACGGCCTCGAAATGCTCCACCTCGATAGGTGTGTGCGAGACCACTTTAAGAAGCTGCTTGTGGCTCCAGACATCGTCCTCTCTAGGGGCAATATTGAGGTCACCCACCAGGATTGAGCGCTGCGGTTTCTCAGCCGAGAACATCTCCTGCATTTCGGTCAAATATCTGAGCTTTTGGTCGAATTTCTCATTCTTGGCGCGGTCCGGAACATCGCCGCCCGCCGGAATATAGTGGTTATGGATCACCACGCCGTTCTCTAGACGTGCTGCCACGTGGCGCGCATGTCCGAGGCTCGCGAGGTCAAGCGATCCGGCATCCTCAATCGGCAGCTTTGAGAGGATCGCGACGCCATTGTAACCCTTCTGACCCCGCGCGACCATGTGGCCATACCCTTGCGCCTCAAAGAGCTCGAAAGGGATTTTCTCAACCGGGCTTTTGCATTCCTGGAGGCACAACACATCCGGCGCCTCCGCTTTCATTAGGTCAACGACAAGCTCGGCGCGCAGGCGGACCGAATTGATGTTCCAGGTGGCGAGGGTAAACATGGACCCCGCCTATTCCATCACCTGGTGGACCTCAATCACATTGCCATCGGGGTCGTAAAAGAAGATCTGCGCCCAGCCTTTGACAGCAGTATGACCCCAATCGGTATAGGGTATCCCCTGATCCTCTAAATGCGCCTTAAAGCTCGCCAAATCATCCGTGCGGTACGCGATATGGCCTCGCGAGAGCGGATTGAGCGAGGCACCGGTTTTGAAGGCTGCAAGCACGTCCCGCTGCGCCAGATGAGTCTGAACATGGCCATCTGTGACAAAGGCAACGTCACCTGCGTAACCCTTGGTTTTGTCCAACGTCGGCAGCCCGCTTTCCTCCCGCGCGAGGCCCAGCACCTCGCGATAAAACGTATCCATTTCATCCACTTTATCGGTGGACAGATTCACGTGATGCAGCGTCAATTTCATGGGCGGTAAGCTATCGGCGGGCGCGTGGCGGTCAATCGCTCGCCTCCATCTTTGCGATGTAGCGGTCGAGCTTCTGGGCCATCCCGTCTACGGCCTTTCGCTGAATGATGCGCTGTGCACCGGGCAAAAGGCGTGGCGAAATGAATTGGCGATAGACCATCGATTTATAGTCCATGAGCTTCAGGCTGAGACCCTTAGGAAAGCGGCAAAGCAGCATGCTCTCGAGACGCAGAGAATGGTTATAGATGCTCTTGGCATCAAAGATCGCCGCGATGCGGAGGTACTCTCCATGGGCCCAGCGCAGCTCAGCCGCGGTGAACGGCACGTTCTCAACCGCGCTTTGGACGATATTGCGCAAACTCATAGAGGCTTCCGCTCCCAAGGCAGCATTCTCAACAAGAAGTGCTGACCCCTCGGACGTATCCTCAAGCCCGTGGACCTGGCTCAGAAACGGTTCATTGCCGTCCAATCGCGCGATCACATCGGCCCACCCGATCAGCTCGCGTTCATTGGAGCTCGGCACTTTCATGGGCCGATCATACCAGTGCTTCCGCGCCACAAACGGGCGGACCTGGACCTTGAGAAGCAGGCTCTCATCCGTGGGGTGAATATATGTGCGCCTTTGCGCGCCCTCTCCGAGGATCGTCGCACCGCTCAGATCAATCACTTAACAGCCCCGTCTAGATGCTTGGCCTGTGTCGGCCATCGGCGCACATCTATCCAAAAACCACGCAGTCGCAAATCAGGGGCGCGCGCATTGCGCGGGCAAAAAAAGGCCCGGGCGAAGTGTGCCCGGGCAAGTCCAACAGGGAGGAAACTGGCCATAACCCGGACCAGCACGGGATTTCATCCTATCACGCAAGCTAACGCGCGATGGTTAAGAATTGGTGGATGAAGTGGGCATCGTCGCGGCGACTACATGCCGATGCAGAGGTATTTGTAAGAAAAAAGGCCGGGCACACTGGCCCGGCCGAGTCCAACAGGGAGGGTGTGGATCTTAACCCGACCCACGAGGGTGTTCGTCATACGCCGCGTCGCAGCGATTGGATCATGCGACGAGCCGGTAACCGCCGCTTTCCGTCACAAGGAGCCGCGCGTTGGAGGGATCGGGCTCAATCTTCTGTCGCAGGCGATAGATATGCGTCTCAAGCGTGTGCGTCGTCACGCCGGCATTATAGCCCCATACTTCGTGCAGCAGCACGTCACGCGGCACCACGCCTTCGGTTGAACGATAGAGGAACTTGAGGATGTTCGTCTCTTTCTCGGTCAGGCGCACCTTCTTTTCATCTTCGGTGATGAGCATCTTCATCGACGGCTTAAAGGTGTACGGCCCAAGCTGGAAAATCGCGTCTTCGCTCTGCTCATGCTGGCGTAGTTGTGCGCGGATGCGAGCAAGCAGGACCGGGAACTTGAATGGCTTGGTGACATAGTCATTCGCGCCAGCATCGAGGCCGAGGATCGTGTCGGCATCCGTGTCATGGCCGGTGAGCATGACGATCGGGCTCTTCACGTTTTGCTTGCGCATCAGGCGGCAGAGCTCCCGCCCGTCCGTGTCTGGGAGCCCGACATCAAGGATGATCAGGTCGTAGATGCCTTCCTTGATCTTCTCCATGGCCTCGGCGCCCGAGCCGCCCTCAAAGACGTCAAATTCGTCCGTCATCAGCAGCTGTTCACCCAACGCCTCGCGCAGGTCTTCGTCATCATCGATCAGAAGGATGCGTTTGAGCTGTGCCATCTTTAGCGGTCTCCGTGCTTTCGTTGGCTTGCACATTGGACCGCCTCCCAAAAGCGACAAGATTTGC
>JBCCYG010000095.1:0-7854 GCA_039190145.1 Pseudomonadota bacterium
CAAAGGCGGCATTCAGAACGTCACCGAGGCGGCCATGAAGCTCGGCGAAGCGATCTACAAAGCCTCCCAGGAGGGCGCGGATGCCGGTGACGGCGAAGAGCCGGAGGATGGCGACCGCGGCGTGGACGAAGACATCGTCGATGCCGACTTCGAAGATCTGGGCGACGACAAGCGCTAACGCGCACGGCGTCAGGAACCACTGGGGCGGCTGATCGGGCCGCCCCATGTTCCTTCAAAGGAGCCCTCATATGAGCAAGCGCGATTACTACGAAACTCTGGGCATCTCGAAAGGCGCTGCCGCCGACGAGATCAAGAAAGCCTACCGTCGCAAGGCCAAAGAGCTTCACCCGGATAGGAATTCCGACAACCCCAACGCTGAAGCGCAGTTCAAAGAGGTCAACGAAGCCTACGACGTCCTCAAAGATGGGGATAAAAAGGCCGCCTATGACCGCTTTGGCCACGCAGCCTTTGAGGGCGGAATGGGCGGCAGCCGTGCCGGTGGCGGCATGGGTGGCCAGGGGGACTTTGCCAGCGCTTTTTCGGACGTCTTCGACGATCTCTTTGGCGATTTCATGGGTGGTCAACGCGGTGGCGGCAGACGCGCCTCACGCGGCTCTGATCTGCGCTACAACCTCCGGGTTGACCTAGAAGACGCTTATCGCGGTCTCTCCAAGACGATAAATGTCCCGACGTCGGTCGCCTGCGCGTCTTGCAACGGCTCCGGCGCGGAAGGAAATAGCGAGCCCACAACATGCCCGACCTGCTCTGGCATGGGCAAAGTCCGCGCGCAGCAGGGCTTCTTCACCGTCGAACGCACCTGCCCCACCTGCAATGGCATGGGCCAGATTATCCAAAACCCCTGCCGCACCTGCGGCGGCGCCGGACGCGTTGAGAAAGACCGTGCGCTTTCCGTCAACATCCCGCCGGGCGTTGAAACCGGCACCCGCATCCGCCTCTCCGGCGAAGGCGAGGCCGGCATGCGCGGCGGCCCATCGGGCGACCTCTACATTTTCATTGAAGTAGAAGATCATCCCATCTTCGAACGTGAGAGCACTAACCTTTTCTGCCGCGTGCCGGTCTCCATGGCCTCCGCGGCCATGGGCGGCGACATTGAGGTCCCGACCATCGACGGGGGCCGCTCGCGCGTAAAAATCCCGTCTGGCTCCCAATCCGGGCGCCAAATGCGCTTACGAGGGAAAGGCATGCCCGCCCTCCGCGGGGGCGGCGCGGGCGACATGTTCATAGAGCTCGCGGTGGAAACCCCAGTAAACCTCACAAGCCGCCAGAAGGAACTCCTGCGCGAATTCGAAGAGCTGAGCGAGGATAACAATCCAGAATCCTCCAGCTTCCTGAAATCCGTAAAGAATTTCTGGGAAAAAATGCGCGGCTAACACAGCATCGCCCCTCTTCTTTGTTCCAAAAATACTCCCTCCGGAGGGCCGCCGGAGGCATCCGCTAGCGGTCGATCCGGGGGAGGATACCGCGCGCAGCGCGCCACCAAGAGCCGAACCCGACAGGGTGAGTGGGAGGCGGACGGGCCCATGGCAGGCATTAAGCATGCCTTAACCAGACTCGCGCAGACTTGGCCCATGGGCCAGTTCAACGAAGCTCCAATGCCACTCTTTGCGGGTGACGAGGTCCCCGCAAAACCCGGCAAGCAGCCCTCCTACATCCGCGACCACCGCGCCCGCCTGCGGGAGCGTTTCATGGCTGGCGGCCCAGCGGCACTCCCCGACTACGAGCTCCTCGAGCTCGTGCTCTTCCGCGCCATCCCCCGTCAGGACGTGAAACCGCTCGCCCGCGCGCTCCTAGACGCATTCGGCGATTTCAACCGGGTTGTCTCCGCGGACCCAGAACGCCTTGCCAAGATCAAAGGCACAGGCCCCGCCGTCATCACCGAGCTCAAAATCGTCGAAGCTGCCGCCCACCGACTCGCCCGCGCCCGCGTCATGCAGCGCCCGGTCCTGTCCTCCTGGGACCAACTCATCGACTACTGCCATACAGCCATGGCGCACCGTGCCACTGAGCAGTTTCGCGTTCTCTATCTCGACCGAAAGAACATCCTTGTCGCTGATGAGCCCCAGGCCCAGGGCACGGTGGACCACGTTCCGGTCTATCCCCGTGAGGTCGTCAAACGCGCCCTCGAGCTCAACGCCTCGGCGATCATCCTCGTGCATAACCACCCGTCCGGCGACCCGACTCCATCAGAGGCCGACATCTCCATGACCCAGCAAATCGAGCTCGCCGCCCAGGCGCTCGGCCTCGTTGTCCACGACCATCTGATCATCGGCCAAAACCGGGAGCTCAGCTTCCGCGCCGAGGGCTATCTTTAGGGCAGGGCGGGCCCGACCCACACCTCCACGCGCCGGTTCACGTGGCGCCCCCACGGGCTCACTTCGCAGGCCAGCGGCATTAGCGATCCCAAACCCCGCGCCTCCATCACGGCACGGTCCACCCGCGTGGCCATGGCAGCCTCAACCGCGGCGATAGCCTTACCCGCGCGGGTCTCGGCCAAGCGCCGATTGACCTCGTCTGCCCCCTCTCCGTCGGTGAAGCCCAGAAAGAGCAACCGCCGCCCATCGAGACGCCCGCTATCAAGGATCGCCGCGAGCCCCTGCGCTTCGCTCGCGCTGGTGGGGGTCAGCTTCGCGCCATCCGGTTCAAAGCGAAAGGCGAGCGCCAGCCGCTCAAACCCGCGCAATTCCGCCATCAGGGTCTGGAGCTGCTCCAACCCCTCCCGCCCCTCGACGGCCAGCAGCGCGCGCGACACCCGCTCCCCCTGCGCGTCGAGCGGTACAGGCCGCGGCCTTTTGTCGATGAACCCGGCCCGATCAACTACGCGCTGCGCCTCCGTGCCGGTCGCAAAAGACAAAAATGCCCGAGCCATATCGGGGAGCCGGGGCGCCGCCGTATAGAACCACAAATCGACCATCAACGGGTAGGCATCCCCTTCCGCCCCTTCCGCGGAGCCAGCCACGCATCCATGCGAAAGCTGCACGGAGCGGCCCGCAAAGATCGGCTCCGGGCTCAAGACGACCGCGCCCGGCACCTCCTGCAAGAACGCGGCAAGGGCCTCCGGTCCCTCCACGGCCTCAACATTCAGACTGCCCGGCTCCACACCGGAAAGGCGCCCCAGAGACGCCAGGCGGAATGCAAGGGCGGAAACATCCTCTTTCGCCACGGCCACGCGCGGGGGGCGATCCACCCCGCCAAGCGCCGCCCAGCTCTCCACTTCGCCCGTCAGGAGGCCAATCAACTCTTCTACATTTGCCTCAACCGGGCCCACGTCCCGCGCAGCCACGAGCCCAAGCGGTCGCCGCGCCACGAGCCGCCGCCGAAGCGGCTCCGCCAGATCTCCGATCTCCGCGGCAAGCGCGGCCTCGCGTTCCGCCGCAGTGGCCGCCCGATCCGCCATCACGATATCCGCGCGCCCCGAGCTCAGCGCTTGGAAGCCCTGAGCCGTCGTTCCGCTCGCAATCTCGAAAACAGCGAGCGTTTCGCCCCCGGCCCCTTGGATTGCCAGGGAAACCGCGCCGGGCGATGGGGCAGCCACGGGCCGCGCCACGACACCCAAGGACCGGGCAAACGCATCCACAAGGGCAGGTACTAGGACCTCGCCCATGGAGGCCGCCCCGGAAAGCCGGATGATCGGCGCATCCGCCCGCGTTGGACAGTCACCCTCACAGATCACAGCCGCCGCCGCGATCGTCAGAACGCCAAATCGGGTGTCGACCCGGTAGGCCAATCCGTCAAAGCCCATAAGCGGCCCGGTCACCTCGAAAGAGCCGTCCGCAAATCGAAGCGTGACCTCCTGCGCCGCGACGAGCGATGACGAGACGCAAAAGGCGGCGCAGACCGCCGCCTTCTTCAACACTGTCCATGGGTTCAAGAGCGCCCTCCTCGAGGGCGCCCCATTCAAACGCCCTAGCTGTTTGAGAGTGTCAGGTCCCCGAGGATGTTTTTCAACACCAGAAAATCACCGACCGCTTCGCATGTCGGCACCGACAGCATGAGATCGACTATCTTGACGCCCGTACCAGCGGCATGACGCTCAAGCGTCTGTGCCTCGACATCAGTGGAACAGTTCGCCGCCGTGATTTCAGCTTCAACGCTGAGAGACACGCGTCCCGATTTAGGGGCAGAGTTAGTGGGGAAGGTATAGACCTGCGCGAAGCGCGGCGCGTCAACGCGACCATCGCCGAGCATCATCAAAAATCCTCCTTCACCCGTGACCGCCGTGGAAGCGTTGCGCGGTGCATCATGCCAGACATGACCCGGCTCGCCGTAGCTCGCGCCATACTCCATGGCGTGAATCTCAAAGCCACCGGCACCGCGCCACTGGAGCACGACACGGTCGAACTCTCCAACTGCAGGAACATCTGCTTCGACCACGGCACCGAAGCCGTCATCGAAGGCCAATATAAAAGCTGCTTTCTCGGAAAGCGCTGGTGCAATGATCGTCGCTTCCCCTGTCGTAGAGGTGCGACCGGAGAACATCATGCCCTCATGGTGAATTGTAAAGTCGGCCTCGCCAGTACACGCCGCCGCAATGCTCAGCTCCACTAGGGCTGCATCGCGGACGCGTGCAGACAGCATGGGATCGCACGAGGCTGCGTCAGCCAGCGCTTTATCCGACCCTGCGGGATCGATCTCTGCGTCAACCTTAGGGTCGGTTGCCACAGGTAAAATTTCAGGAGCTGGTGGAGGCGTGTCCTGAACCTGCACCGCAGGAAGCTGTGCCTTAGGCATGACCGCCGGTATCGCATCAAGCTGGGGCGTTGCCGCCGCCACCTTTTCCTGCTCTGCAGCGACCTCAGGAATCTGAAATGCGGACGCGACAGCGATGTCGGCGTCAACTGGCGTCTCGAGCGGCGCGCTGGCATTGCGCGACGCACTGGCGTCCTGCTGCTGCATAAAGAAACCAAAGCCCATGGCCACTGCAAATGTCCCGCAGACCATGCCCATTTTACGTCCCGTGTTGGCTCCTGGAAGAGATGTATTGAGCGCCATATCGCAGCTCCTTGCCCCTGCATTGCGCCGTCATCTTTGGGGTGCGATTCGGGCATACGAAGGTCAACAGAACGGCAAACAAGCGGAGTCTTTGCGCCGAAGCGCTGGCGGAAAACCGCCAGAATTCTGTCAAATTTTAGGCATTAGAAGCTGCCGTGGCAGTGTTTGAACTTCTTCCCAGAGCCACAGGGGCACTGTTCGTTACGGCCCGGACTGCCCCAGCTCGTGGGGTCCGTCTCATCAAATCCAGCCGCCGGTGCTGGTTCAGCGGCTGCGGCACCAGCCGCGGCCGACGCGCCTGCAAGCGCCGGCTGACCGGCCGCCGCCATTTGGTCACGGAGCTTCTTTTGGGCGCCAGACAGCTCTGCCTGACGCTGCTTAAATTGTTCAATGAGAGCAGCCTGTTCTTCCTCGGTCATCGGTCGAACAAGGGAAAGCTGGCGCGTCACCTCTTCCCGTAAGCTATCCAAAAGCCCCTCAAAGAGCTGGAACGCCTCGGATTTGTACTCGTTAAGCGGGTCGCGCTGCGCATAGCCGCGGAAGCCGATCACGGAGCGCAAATGTTCAAGTGTCAAAAGATGCTCACGCCACTTCCGGTCGATCGTGTTCAAGAGCACCTGTTTTTCGACAGTACGCATATTCTCTGGCCCAAAATCCACGGCCTTTTTGGCCATGAACTCATCAGAAGCCTTTTCCAGCCGTTCCTGAACCACGCTATCGTCGACGCCATCTTCTTCGCCCCACGCTAGGATAGGCTCGTCGATGCCGAGCTTTTCGATAACCTCGGCGTAGAGCTTTTCCATCTCCCACTGATCGGCATAGCTCTGGGGCGGCATGTGCTCGGCCACCATGTCTTCGATCACTTGGTACCGCATGTCGGTGGTGATCTCAGAAAGGTCCTCGGCCTCCATGATCTCCAGCCGTTGGCCAAAGATGACCTTCCGCTGGTCATTCATCACGTCGTCAAACTTGAGCAGCTGCTTGCGGATGTCGAAGTTGCGGCCTTCGACCTTTGCCTGCGCCCGCTCAAGAGACTTGTTCACCCAGGGGTGGACGATCGCCTCCCCCTCTTTCATCCCGAGCCCACTCAGCACTTTCTCGAGCCTGTCTGACCCAAAGATGCGCATGAGGTCGTCATCGAGCGATAGGAAAAACGACGAACGTCCCGGGTCCCCCTGACGGCCCGAACGACCGCGCAGCTGGTTATCGATCCTGCGGCTCTCGTGCCGCTCGGTGGCGAGCACGAAAAGCCCGCCCGCCGCGCGCACGGCTTCCTCATCGGCTTTCTGGTCGGCTTCGATCTTGGCGCGGATCGCCTCGGGATCGCCCTCCGGGTCCGCCGCGATGGCTTCCATCACACGGAATTCGACATTGCCACCGAGCTTAATGTCCGTCCCGCGACCCGCCATGTTCGTCGCAATGGTGACAGCGCCGGTTTTCCCGGCATCGGCGACGATCTGCGCCTCCTGCTCGTGCTGGCGCGCATTCAGCACGTTGTGCGTCACACTTTCGGCCGTCAGCAGCTGGGAAAGCTTCTCCGATTTCTCGATGGATGTGGTCCCGACGAGCACGGGCTGGCCCTTTTCATTGGCCTTCTTGATCGCATCGGCGATGGCTTTGTATTTTTCATCCGTCGATCTGAAGATCTGGTCGTTTTCGTCCTCACGCGCCACAGGGCGGTTGGTCGGCACTTCGACAACGCCAAGCCCGTAGATCTGGCCAAACTCTTCTTCTTCGGTCTTCGCCGTGCCGGTCATGCCCGCGAGCTTGCCGTAAAGGCGGAAGTAGTTCTGGAAGGTGACGCTCGCGAGTGTCACGTTCTCGGGCTTGATCGAGACACTTTCCTTGGCCTCGATGGCCTGATGCAACCCGTCTGAGAGCCGCCGCCCCGTCATCATGCGCCCGGTGAATTCGTCGATGAGCACGACGTCATCGCCGCGCACGATGTAGTCTTTGTCCTTGGTAAAGAGCTTATGGGCACGCAGGCCCTGGTTCACGTGGTGAACGATGGTGGTCGATTCCGGGTCGTAGAGTGACTGGCCCTCGGGCAGGATACCCCGTGCCGACAGGTTCTCCTCAAGCCATTCATTGCCCTCATCGGTGAATGTCACCTGGCGGGACTTCTCATCGAGTGTGAAGTGCTCCTCCACGATGTCCGGGATGATCCGGTCGATTGTGGTGTAAAGCTCGCTGCGGTCCTCCGCCGGGCCCGAGATCACAAGCGGTGTCCGCGCCTCGTCGATCAGGATCGAATCCACCTCATCCACGATGGCAAAGTTATGCCCGCGCTGACGCATGTTTTTGACGTCGGTTTCCATGTTGTCGCGCAGATAGTCGAAGCCGAGCTCGTTATTCGTCGCATAGGTCACGTCAGCCTGATACGCCTCTACCTTCTCTTGCGGCGGCTGGTCGGGGTAGACAGCACCGGTCTTGAGCCCCAGCGCGGCAAAGACCTTACCCATCCACTCCGCATCGCGGCGCACCAAGTAATCGTTGACCGTCACAATGTGCACGCCCTTGCCCGACAGCGCATTGAGATAAGCGGGGAAGGTCGCAACAAGCGTCTTGCCCTCGCCGGTTTTCATCTCAGCAATGTTGCCTTGATGGAGGAAGATGCCCCCCATGAGCTGCACATCGAAGGCGCGGAGGCCCAGCGCGCGCTTCGCGCCCTCCCGGCAATTGGCAAATGCCTCGACCAAAAGATCGTCGAGGCTCTCGCCCCCCATAGCGCGCTTGGCGAGCTCTTCCGTCTTTTCCTTGAGGCCCTCATCGGACAGCGCTTCGAACTCCGCCTCGAGCGCATTTATCCGGTCCACAAGTGGGCGCACTTTCTTGACCTTACGG
>JBCCYG010000096.1:0-7779 GCA_039190145.1 Pseudomonadota bacterium
GCGCCGCGCAGAGCCCTGGCCCGAAGGCGGCGTCTTTTCGATCAGCTTCGCCGGCGGTGCCACGATTTCGACCGACAGACAGACCCTGAGCGACGGGGGCCGCGCGCTCACCGTGGCGGACCGGGGCTTTGGAAATGTCATCGCGGGGCTGGCCACTAGCCCCTTCGCCACCGCGCGCGTGGGAGAGGTGATCGAGCAGTTCTCGCTGGAGGGCGCTGCGGGCCCGACAGATGATTACGCACGTTGCGAGCCCGCGGCGGCCGTGTAGCAGAAGCCTATACCCGGAACCGAATTGACTTAGGCCGCCAGCCTGCCACCTTCGCTTCTATGGCCGATGACGTGAAAAAAGACCCGTTCCGCCCGCTCGACGACGACGCCCGCGCCACCATGGCCGAGCTCTTGCGGGAAAGCCACGCCGCGCTTGCCGTCATAGACCCCGCAACCGGCGCGCCGTCGGTCACGAGGATCGGCTTTACCTGGCTCGAAGGGCAGGCCTTCACCATCGTGTCCACGCTCTCGCCCCACACGGCTGCGCTCGACGCCAACCCCGCTTGCGGGCTCATGGTAGGCACCGCCCCGGCTAAGGGCGATCCGCTGACGCATCCGCGCCTGAGCCTCGACGCCCAGGCGATCCGCGACGACAAAGCAGCCTGGCGCGACCGCTATCTCGCCGCCCGCCCCAAGACCAAGCTCTACTACGACTTCACCGATTTCGGGCTCTTCCGCTTCGACATCTCAAGCGGCCTCTTCAATGCGGGCTTCGGCAAGGCCTTCAAAGTTACTCCCGCGGATCTCCCAACGTAAAACGCGCCGCCAGGGTCTCCCCCAGCGGCGCGCCTCGGCTAAATGCCGTGGACCCTAGTCGGGCCGGTCCATGCGCGCGGAAATCAGCACCCGGCCCTTCGCCGCGGTGGGCCATTTCACGTAGACTTGGCTCCCATTCGTGCCCTGTCCGACGATGACAAAGGGCTGCGCCTCCACGCGGTCCCCGGCATCGGTCGTGATCATCCCTTGCGGCACGATCCCCTCGACAAAGCGGGAGCGCCCCCCAAAGGGCAAACGCGGCGCCATATCGATGACCCAGGTGTCGCTCGCTGAATTCTCGTCATGGGTGATCTTGAGCGGGTTCTGCGTCATCACGTCGACCCCGTCGAAGGTATTGGCCTCAAAAACAATGTTGCGCATGATCCCGTAATCGAGATCGGCAAAAGACGTATCAACGGCATCGACCCGATCGATGTCACCGTTGAGCGCCTTAAACACATTGCCAATCACGGCCAGGCCCTTGATGTAGAAACCCTCGCCGTAGGGCGTGACTTGGATAAAGCGGAACCAGCTGGCCACGTCATTGGCGGTAAAGATGTTGCCGGTGATTGTGAGCCCGCCAAACGGCAACTGGTTGGAGAAGTCCGGGTCGGCCTCGTACTCATTCGTCCACTCGATAAAGTTGTTGTCGATGTAATTGCCGGTCACGAATGACTTCACATTGTTCTTGGCAAAGATGATCCCGGCGCGGCGCACGCCGTCAGGCTCATTGTCCGAGTGCCACCAATGGTTGCCGGTGACTGAGTTGCCGCCGCCGCCGAGCACGCAGAAATGCTTGAAATTCACGACACGGTTGTCGCGGATCTTCACGTCGTTGCCGTTGGTGTTAAACACGATCGACTCGCGCTGCTGCACCGGCAGGGAAACCTCGTCGGAATAGAAGTTATTCCGGTCGATCATCATGCCGGAACATCCCAAACCCGCCGAGGTGATCCCGCGCTCTTTTGGGCGCGTGAAATGGCAGTCACGAATGTGAAAGATCAGCCCGTCCAGCGGCAGCATCACACAGTTGCCATTGCCCGCGCAGTTAAACTCGATATCGGCGATCACAAACCGTGAAAGGCTCTGGAAACCACTGAAATCAAACGCGTACTTGAAGCGGGTGAAGGTAAAGTTCTGCGTCCCGGCACCGCCATATAGCGCCTGCGTGAGCGTCACCGTGCTCGCGGCAACGTTGACCGCGTTCACATAGACCTCCCGACCGATGCCCGTACCGCTCACAAGCGATCCTACCTGGATGTTCGCCGCATTGGTGACATTGGTGAGCGTCTTTGGATTGCTTGGGTCATAGGTGCCTTGCGAGGTTACCACATCAGCGTCCCAGTTCGCTGACGCATCGAGCTGGATCTGGCCGTTGCGAATGACCCTGCGGGACGCAAAGGAAGTCCGGTCTCCCACCGCGGCTTGCATGTCAATCGGCTCGGTCAGGCGAATGCGGCGACCGTTGAGGTCGAGGCTGTCATGGTCCGAGAAGTCGATGAGCACCTGAAACGCCTTTTTGAAGGCCAGCACCTCGTCGCCGAACGCGTCTTCGTAATTGGCGAAGTCGTAGTTCTTAAGGAGCAAAAGCTTCTTGTCATCAGGCATCGTCACCGTGCCCTCAAAACGGACCCGGTTTTCAAACGTCACATCGCTCGCAAGGTGATACGTTCCCGAGGGCACAAACACGTCGCGCCCCTGGGCTGCGGCGTCCGCTGCTTCAAAGGCAGCGCTGTCATCTGTTGTCCCATCGCCGACAGCGCCGTAGTCAACGACATCCACGCTGCCCAAACGGTCATCGATGAATACGTTCGAGACGTCTTCGATTTCGATGTCATCGATGCGCACGATGCCGCCATTGGCACCGGTCAGGTCCAGCCCGAAATGGCCATAGAGCGTCTCGGTGCCCCAGGGCATGTCGACCCCATTGCGGGAGCCTGTGCCCACGATGGCCGCCACTTCAACAATCGACCCGTAGGAGGACAGCACCGTCGTCGGACCCACCTGCACCACACCAGGCACATGGGCACCGCCCGCGCCACCGGCCCAGGCCGCTATGCGTACCGAGGGGAAGATACCCGACAGGCACTTCACCCGCGCGCGAACCTGCAGATAACAGCCCGGCAGGATCGGCGTCTCACCCATGTAGCGGAGCTTTGTGACGCTTTCGGTCTTTTGAATTTCCAGAGCGCCGCCAAAGTCCTGATCTGCGGGCACGAAAGCTGCATTGACCGCGTTGTCGTAGGTATCAGAGCCCGGCGTGCCGTCCCCGCTCGACCACACATCGAGACCATTGGCAAAGCTTGGCGGCTGGAAGTTCACGCCATCGGTAATCGCCTTGTTCATTCGAACCCCTTTCGCAGGTGAGGCCAAAACGGCCCCTGCTGGGTCCGCAGGGCTCTCTATTGTCGCTAAAACCTGACGGGCCACGCGGCCCGCGATGCGGCGAAAGGGGTATCGCTCAGTCGTTAACGGGGCCTTGGGGCACCGTGACGGTGGGGGTTGCCAGCGCGGCACGCAGCATGTGTTCCACCTGCGCACGGTACTCCGGCGTACCCGGCGCATGGATGCCTTCGATGTGGAGCATCTTCTCCCCCACGCTGAGCCCGAAGACGACGCAGGTCACCATGGCCGCCAGCTCCTTTGAGCCGAGCAGCTGCGCCATAGGTTCCGTCCAACAGGCCGTGAGCTGCGCCATCACGAGAGGTCCCGCTTCGGGGTCCCGCGCATTTGAGAGCGCAAGCGAAATCGCCGTGGGGACGTCCGAATGGCGCTCCGCCTCGTCAAAGATCCTCACAAGCGCATCTATCAGCGCCTCCGCGTCGGGGATCGCGGAGAGATCAAGCGTATCCATCCCGGCGAGCGTGGCCTCAAAGAGCCCCAGCTTCCCGCCGAAATAGCGGGAGACGAGGGCCGCATCGACGCCCGCCGCTCCCGTGATGTCGCGCACTGAGACATTGCCATAGCCCTCAAGCCAAAAGAGCCGCTTGCCATGGGTGAGAAGCGCTTCTTTTGTGGTCAAAACAGGCTGATCCATGGCCGCAGACATATGCGATCCGAGAATTTAGTCAACAGCTGTTGACGCCGCGCTCAGAACTTCTTAATTACGACGTCAACACTCGTTGACTCGCTGCAGAAAGGACCCTCCCCATGGCCAATACCGCTCTCATCACCGGCGCCTCCGCTGGCATCGGCACCGAATTCGCCCGCTACCACGCTCGCCATGGCGGCGACCTCATCATCGCAGCCCGCCGCGCAGAGGCTCTTGAGGAGCTGAAGAAGGAAATCGAGGCAGCGCATGGGGATGTTACCGTCCATGTCGTCCCCGCCGATCTCGGCACGCAGGCAGGCGCCGAAAAACTCATCGCCGATGTCGACGCGCTCGGCGTCGACGTTGACATCCTCATCAACAATGCCGGCTTTGGCGGCCACGGTACGATCCTCGACCGCGACGCCGCCTCAGACCGCGCGATGATCGATCTCAACGTTCAAACGCTCGTCGCCCTGACCCACCATTTCGGCGCTAAAATGGCCGAGCGCGGTAAGGGCCGCATCCTTAATGTGGGCTCGACAGCAGGCTTCATGCCCGGCCCCGGCCAAGCGACGTACTTTGCGACGAAAGCCTTCGTGAATTCCTTCTCACAAGCGGTGGACCAGGAGCTTCGGTCAAAGGGCGTCACCTGCACCGTCCTGGCCCCCGGCTATGTGGAAACCGAATTCGCAAAAGTGGCCAACCTCGAAGACACCAACCTGGTAAAGGGCGGCGGAAAATCGGCCAAGAGCGTCGCCAAATTCGGCTACGACGCCATGCGCCGGGGCGAGCTCGTCGTCGTCAACGAAAAGATGCTCTCCTTCCTTCTCAACTGGGTCACCCCGCTTCTCCCCCGCCGCTCGGTGCTCAAAATGGTCGACAAAATGCAGGCGAAATGAGCCCGGATGACGTCCTGACATGGCTCCGCGCGGAGGCGTCTGAAGACCACCGCGCGAGCCTCGCCCGCTACGGCATTCCCCTCGAAGGGTCGCTCGGCGTCCCCATGGGCGTCATGAAAAATAACGCGAAAGCATGGGGTTACGATCACCCCTGCGCGCTAGAGCTCTGGAAAGACGGCAGCTACGAGGCCCGAACCATGGCCGCCCACTTGGCCGATCCCGCCCTCCTCGACGGTGCCACCATGGATGCCTGGACCGCTGACTTCGACAATTGGGCGATCTGCGACACCTGCTGCTATCAGCTCTTCGCAAAAACCCGCCCGCGCTGGGAAAAGGTCCATGCCTATGCGGGTCGCGATGAGGAATTCGTGAAACGCACCAGCTTTGCGCTGATCTGGGCCCTCACCCGCCATGACAAAGGCGCGTCCGACAGCTCCTTCACCGACACTTTCCCGCTGATCGAGGACGCCGCCTCTGACCCGCGCCCGCTCGTCTCCAAAGCTGTCGATATGGCGCTCAGGGCCATCGGAAAGCGTAACGCCGCCCTCAACAAAGCCGCCACCGACCTGGCGGAGGAGCTAGCCAACTCATCAGATAAAAACAAAGCCAAAGTCGGGCGCAAATGCGCTCGGGAACTTACGAGCGAGAAAGTCAGGTCAAAGCTGTAGGGTGGGGTTTCACCCCACCATCACGCCCCCACGCCCGGCTCCGGCAGGAACTGCACCGCCGCGATTTGCCAACCCTCGGGCGTCTCGACCATCATGTAATCGAGGTAATGGAAGCCGCCGTTTTCATCCTCCACCTGCACCATCTGCCAGAGGTTCCCCGCGATCTCACGCAGCTCCAGATAGCGGATCTCGGCATTCTTCCAGACCATCGGGTAGCCGTTGCGCACCATGGTCCCAAACCGCTCCGAGGTGCCGAACATCCGCTTGATGTTAGGCGCAGCAAATGTGAATGCCCGCTCGAAATCATCGGCACGAAACGCCTCCATCTGGCCCGAAATGGTCGACCGAATACCATCCGACTGTGCGGCCACAGGCCCGGCTAGCCCGACGAGCAGTAGAAAAATCCCAAAGAAACGTGCCATTCAAAAGCTCCCCTTTCCAAGAAGCCTAAGCCGGGGGCCTAGCGGGTCAACTAAACGAGCTCTCCCGCTGCGCCCTTCTCGATCAGCGCCACTGTGTTTTCGAGCCCATAGAGCTTTGCAAAGGAGCCGATCCGGGGGCCCTGAGACGTGCCCAAAAGCACCTCATAGAGTACCTTGAACCACTCGCGCAGGTTGCCATAGCCCTGCACGGTGCCCACTGAAACCGCCACCGATTGCAAGAACTCGCCATCCGTGAAATCGACTTCCGGGAGCGGGTCCTGCTGGCCCTTGATCTCCTGCTTCTTGGCAATGAGGTCCAGCGCCACCGCGCCATCCTGAAACGCCGCCGCCAACGCCCGCAGGGCCTCCGCCTCCGCGTCGGTCGGCGCACGGTTAACCTGGGTCGGCTTCACGAAATCATGGAAGTATCGCACCGCAAACCCCGCCGCCTGGTCGAGGTCCGGATGGGTTTCGGGAGAGGCCTCCGGCGCGTACTGCTTAATGAACCCCCACATCGTCTCGGCATCCTCGGCGTTCGATACCGAGGCCACGTTAAGGAGCATCCCAAACGGCACGACCATGGTGGAGGCTGGCACATCCGCCCCATGAATGTGGAAGACAGGGTTATTGGCCCGCGCGGAATCGTCCTGCCCCTCATAGGCACGCAGCTGCTGGTGATATTCATCCACCGCCCGCGGGATCACGTCGAAAAAGAGCCGCTTCGCCGTCTTGGGCTTCTGATACATGAAATAGCTGAGCGAAGTGTCAGCGGCATAGGTCAGCCACTCATCAATCGAGATGCCGTTGCCCGACGACTTCGAAATCTTCTGGCCTTTATCGTCGAGAAAAAGCTCGTAGGTGAAGTGCTCGGGCTTCTTTCCGCCAAGAAGTTCACAAATTCGGTCATAGATCGGCGTGTTGGTGGAGTGGTCCTTGCCATACATCTCGAAATCGACGTCGAGCGCCGCCCAGCGCGCGCCAAAGTCGGGCTTCCACTGAAGCTTCACGTTGCCGCCAGTGACCGGGATCGTCCATTCTCGGCCATCGTCGTCGTCAAAGGTGATCGTGCCCTCCGCCGCATCCACATGCTTCATCGGCACATAGAGCACGCGCCCCGTCTCGGGGTGCATGGGCAGAAAGATCGAATAGGTCTGCTGCCGCTCCTCGCGGAGTGACTTTAGCATCACCTTCATGATGTCGTCGTAGCGCTCACAGGCTTTAAGAAGCGTCTCGTCAAACCGGCCGGATCCATAGAAATCCGTGGCCGAGATGAACTCGTACTCAAAGCCAAAGGTATCGAGGAACCGCCGCAGCATCGCATTGTTGTGGTGGCCAAAGCTCTCATCGGTGCCAAACGGATCCGGCACCTTCGTCAATGGTTGTTGGAGATAGGGCTCGAGAGCCTCCGGGTTTGGTACATTGCCCGGCACCTTCCGCATCCCGTCCAGATCGTCCGAGAAACAGATCAGCTTCGTCGGGATGTCCGAGATTACCTCAAACGCGCGCTGGATCATCGTCGTGCGCGCCACCTCGCCAAAGGTCCCGATATGCGGCAGGCCAGAGGGGCCATAGCCCGTCTCAAAGAGCACATAGCCCTTTTCAGGCGGGGCCTTTTCGTAACGCTTTAGGATGCGCCGGGCCTCTTCGAACGGCCACGCCTTCGACGTCATCGCTGCATCCCTAAACGCTGTCATAATTTATCCTCTCAAGCGGCGCTTGGCTCGCGCGCGCCCATGGGCCATAAAACGCACCGAACCTCAATCCCCGAAAGCCGCGCACTATGACTGACATGCCCCACCCGCTCACCCCGCAAGACTGCCTCGTGGCCACGATGATCGCGGTGTCGGCCTCTGATGAAGAGGTGCGCACCTCTGAATTGGTGACAATTCAGATGATCGTGAACCATCTGCCGATCTTTGGAAATTATGACCCCGACCGGATGAACCAGATCGCCC
>JBCCYG010000097.1:0-7742 GCA_039190145.1 Pseudomonadota bacterium
GGACGGGGACGGGCGAGAGTTTCTGTCGCAGCACCGCGAAGGCAGTTCCCAGACACCTGTGATCGTCCTGACCGCACGGTCCGAGGTTTCCGACCGGGTCAGCATTCTTGACCTCGGCGCGGACGATTACATGGTCAAACCTATCGATTTCGCCGAACTCGAAGCGCGCTGCCGGGCGGTGCTCCGCCGTCGCGGCGGCGAATCAAGAAACACCGTCACGTTGGGTAGCGTAAGTTTCGACGCCCTCTCCGGAAGCTTGCGGTTTGGCGACCGCGAGACGCAACTACGGCCCCGAGAACTCAGGCTTTTTGAGGTCTTCGCCAATGCCCCCGGCATCGTATTTTCAAAGTCGAGCCTGGTGGACCGCCTCTTTTCCTTTGACGAGGAAGTCACAGAAAACGCGATCGAGGTCTATGTCGGGCGCTTGCGCCGGCACCTGAACGCTAGCGATGTGCGCATCACCACAGTCCGCGGTCTCGGCTACAAACTCGAGGTGGGATGATGCTTGGGGTGGCTTCTCTCCCGCTCGGGCAAGGATCGCTCCGACGAAAACTCTTGTTTTCTCTTTTGGCAGGGGCGGCCGTCCTAACGGTCAGCGTGTTCTTCATGGTCTTGTCCGTGGCCAGGCAAGTCGCCCAAGAAAGCCAGGACAACATCCTGACGGCCTCCGCGATTTCCATTCTCGACAGCGCTCGCTACTCAGGCGGAGAGATCACAGTCGACCTGCCTTACTCGGCCTTCTCGATGTTGGGAAGCGTGTCCGACGAACGAGTGTTTTACGCAATCCGGCTCGAGGGTGAGTTTTTGTCCGGCTACCCAGAGCTACCTGTCTGGGCGCCTGAAGCGGCCGACGAAACCGGCTTCAGGTCACTTGAGTTTCTAGGGGAGGAAGTGCGGGTCGCGACGCATAGCCGATCTCTCTCCACCGATGTCGGCCAGCAATCGCTTCAGGTTTCGGTTGCTCAGACCTTGTCAGGACAATCCCAGATCATTGCCGGGATTACTCAGACAGCCATAGCGATCGGAATCTGCGTGTTTGTCTTGCTGGTCCTTCTTGCGAGCACAATCGCGCAAAACACGGTGCGCCCGCTGGATACATTAACGGCCTCGGTTTCACGACGTGGGCCTGAGGACTTGAGGCCGGTAACCTCCAAGGTGCCCAATGAAATGGTCCCGCTGGTCGCGTCCCTAAACAGACTTATGGCGCGGTTGCAGACCTCGCTTACCCGCTCGGAGGACTTTATCGCGGAGGCCGCCCACCGGGTGCGCACGCCACTAGCCGTCGTTCGCACAAAAGCAGAAATCATCGAGCGTAAATCCGATGACGCAGATACGCGAAAAACCATCGGAGAGATGATTCACGCGATTGACGAGAGCTCCCGTACAGCGGGCCAGCTTTTGGACCACGCGATGGTCACCTTTCGTCTCGATCATCTGACGATGGAGCGAATAGATTTGGCTCAAGCCGCCAGAAGCGTCGTTGATCAAATGCGCCCCCTCTCAGAGCTCAAAGGAATTGAATTGAGCGTTAACGCGGAACTCGCTGTGCCGGTCCAAGCCGATGTGATCTTGCTTCAGAACGCCATCCAAAACCTCCTCGATAACGCGATAAAGTACTCGCCATCGGGCGCTTCAGTTAAAATTGAAGTCGTTTCCCATTCTGATCAAGGAACGCTTCGGGTGCAGGATACGGGCCCCGGATTTCCGGACCATGAGCTCGACGGACTAACTGAGCGTTTCAAAAGAGGCGAAAACGCGGAGGGTATCGTGGGCTCCGGCCTCGGGTTGACGATCGTCCGCGAAGTTATGGAAGCTCATGGGGGCGAGATGAGCATTGGAAGTGCATCAGGAGGCGGCGCATGTGTAGAACTGTCCTTTCCGCTTTCCTAGGCCTCCTCTTCATCCCATTGGCCACAGTCGCAACAAGCTTCGAGTACGAAGATCGCGCCCGCTTTGGCGCGGGAAGCGACGACCGCGTTATTCGCATCATTTCAACTGCAGACATTGCGTTTTTCACGCCGCTTATCGATTCATTTTTGGCGATCAACCCAGGCACCAAAATTGACTATATCGTCGTGAGCTCAACTGAGCTCATACGTGCCATGGAAGCCGAGAACGAAGCTTTCGACGTGGCGATTTCCAGCGCCATGGATTTGCAGATGAAGCTCGCCAATGACGGCTTTGCTCGGCGACACATCTCATCTGCGACCCAAAACCTTCCGGAGTGGGCCACTTGGAATGACATGCTTTTCGCCTTCACGCAGGAGCCTGCGGCAGTCGTAGTCTCCAGAGCGGCTTTTCCCCCAGATGAAGTGCCCCGCACGCGGCAGGACCTCATCGAGTTGCTCCGGCAGGACCCTGAGCGCTTCCGAGGGCGGGTGGGAACTTATGATGTGCGCCAGTCCGGGCTTGGCTATCTTTTTGCAACCCAAGATACCCGAGCCTCGGATACTTTCTGGCGACTTGCGCAGGTGATGGGAAGCCTCGATGCAAGACTCTACTGCTGCTCGAGTGATATGATTGAAGCTGTGCGCACGGGCGAGCTTTTAATCGCGTATAATGCCCTTGGGAGCTACGTAGCCAACCGCCCTGACAGGTCGGATTTCGAGATCATCCTACCAAGCGATTTCACAACGATGATGCTCCGCACCGCGCTCATCCCGGCCAATGCGCCGAGTCCAGATTTATCTGGCGAGTTCATCGACCACCTGTTGCAAGTGTCTCATGGCCCGGAAGCTACCCCACTTACCGACCCTCTTTTAGGATCACAAAGCTCAGAAACTGCTTTGAACAGAATTCAAATTGGCCCTGGCCTCCTCGTCTTTCTAGATCAGCTCAAACGCCAAGCCTTCCTTAAGGAGTGGGAAGACGCCATCGTGCAGAGCCCCTGAATTTAACGGTACGTGCTTATTACTCGCCATCGTCGGCCCTCACCCAATTTGCCGGTTTAAGGAACTCTGCGGCAGCCCGCCGTGCCCACTCAGCACAGATCGCTGGGCCAGGATGAAATCCGTCCGATGCAAGCGACTCGGGATCAGGTGGGAAGTCCATCGGTAGATGGGTCGCATTGGAAAACTCTCGAGAGATTTCGCCCAGGTGCGCATCAAAGAGCGCAGCGCGGTCACCAATAATGGAATTCAGCGGCGTCGGCAGGACTGGAAATTCACCAAGGGGCGGCACCCCGGACACACAGACGGCCGGCGTGTCGAACTTGTTGGCGATGGTTGTGAGAAGCGTGCGATATCCCCGCTGCCATCGCTTGAGGCTCACCGCATTCTTTGTGTCGTTGACGCCTAAGGCGATGATCACGAAGTCGATCTTTTCGGGTGGTATCGCCTCAAGCAGTTTCAAAGTGCTGGACACAGTCGCGCCAGATCTCGCCGCAAGCTTCCAGTGCGTCGTAAAGTGCTGCGCCAGCTCTGCAGCCAAGCGACCAGAAAGCGCCTCCGACTGGTGGGCCGCCCCTACTCCAGCTGCTGAACTGTCACCTAGGATTAGAAGCCGCCTGACCGGCCCGTTTCCCAGAACCCCTGAGCGATTTCCCGGCGCTTCTAGCAAGCGTTCGGCACGGGCAACCGTCCATAGAGCCTGCGGAATTATGATTGGCGCAAGTGACAGTGTTTTTAGGAGCATCGTATTCTGGCGTCCGTCACGTGAGGTCTGAGGAACCTAGAATGAAGTGTTATCATGGGGAGGCAGAGCCCTGCGAGATGGCGGCCAACACTATAACTCGGCGCGGTCTCCAAAATCGCATTCCATTGCTGACAAATCGGGGCAAACTTATCGCTACAGATGTTCCGGCAGGTCGCGAGATTTGTTTTCTCGGCAGGATCAGCCTCCGCACCAAACGCAAGCGACTAACTTTTCAGCAACAGCTTGCCTTAATTTGCGAATGCTTCTCAATTGCATTGACGTTGCGAACGGTTCGCACTAACTTCCACCGTGATATGGTGCGGCCTTTGCTGGCCCAATGAAACAGGAGCTGATCGATGGGTTTGACCAAACGGACGTTTCTAGCAGCCGCGCTGGCGCTGGCACTGCCTGTGGGCTGGGCATCCGCAGAGGAGCGGCTGGATGTTGTGGCAACAACTGGCATGATTGCCGACGTCGCCGAAAACGTTGGCGTAGATCTAGTGGAGGTTCAGTCGCTCATGGGTGCGGGCGTTGATCCGCACGCCTATCGCCAGACCCGCACCGACATCGTTGCACTCGCCAATGCCGACCTCGTTCTATGGAATGGGCTTTATTTGGAAGCGCAGATGGAGGAGTTCTTGCTTGATTTAGGCGAGGATGCCGCCGTCATCCCCGTGGCCGAGGCGGTGCCTGAAAACCTCCTTCTCGGCTCAGAGGACTATGAGGGGCGCTTTGACCCTCATCTCTGGATGAACCCAAACCTCTGGGCGCGCGTTGTGGTCAATATTCGCGATGCGATGATTGATGTGTACCCTGAGGGCGAAGAGACGTTTTCAGCCAATGCTGACGCCTATCTCGATCAGCTGAACGGCCTGGCGCGCTATACCAATGAGGTGTTGTCGACAGTGCCGGTGGAAAGCCGGGTCGTCCTTTCGGCGCACGATGCGTTTAATTACTTCGGGAATGCCTACGGATTTGAAGTGGTCGGTATCCAGGGGATCTCAACGGAATCCGAGGCCGGGCTTCAGCGCATCGGCGAGCTGGTCGATATGCTCGTTTCCCGCGACATCGGCGCGGTATTTGTCGAGACGTCCGTCTCGGACCGGAACGTGCAGGCCCTAATCGAAGGCGCGGCGGCGGAGGGGCACGAGGTCATCATCGGCGGCGAGCTATTCTCCGACGCGATGGGGGAGCCCGGAACCTATGAGGGCACCTATATCGGCATGATCGACCACAATGCGACGACCATCGCCACGGCGCTCGGCGGGCAAGCCCCGGAAAGCGGTATGCAAGGTATGCTCAACTGATGACAGCGGGCTCACCCAACGCAACGCAGCCAGCGGTGGTCGCGGAGCACGGCCGGGCCATGCGCCCGGCTGCACCCACTGCGGCCGTCGCGCTTGCAACACGGGGGCTCACCGTCTCCTACGGTGAAAAGCCCGCGGTGTTTTCAGTGGACGCGTCTTTTCCGGCAGAGGCGATGTCGGCGATTATCGGACCAAACGGGGCGGGTAAGTCGACGCTGCTCAAGGCGGCACTTGGCGTCATACCGCGCTTGGCGGGGGAGGTTTCTGTCTTTGGGGAGCCCATTGAAACGGCCCGCGAGCGGATAGCTTATGTGCCCCAGCGCGCCAGCGTCGACTGGGACTTCCCCACGACTGTGATCGACGTCGTCCAGATGGGGCTCTACCGGCAGGTGGGTCTGCTCGGGCGGCTTTCCTGGCGCATGGCCGCGCGCGCCAGGGAGTGTCTGGAGCGGGTGGGGATGGCCGATTTTGCAGATCGGCAGATCGGTCAGCTCTCCGGCGGGCAGCAGCAACGCGTCTTTCTGGCGCGCGCGCTTGCTCAGGAGGCTGACCTTTACCTGCTCGACGAACCTTTGGCGGGCGTGGATGCAGCAACGGAGCGGGCGATCATGGACGTGCTGAAGCTGCTGAAGGCGGAGGGGAAGGCCATCGTGGCCGTGCACCACGATCTTGCGACGGTGCGCGACTATTTCGATCATGTGTTTCTGATCAATGTACGTCGCATGGCCGAAGGGCCGGTGGGGCAGGCATTTAGCCCGGAGAACCTCCACGCGACCTATGGCGGGCGGCTGGCGGCGACCCATCTCGACCGGCTTGCAATGGCTGAAGGCGCGACGTGACACCCTTCTTTGAGGCGCTTTTCCTCCAAGCAGGCTATAACGCGGCGCTTGTGGCCATTGGGGCCGCGCTTCTTGGCTTCGCGGCGGGATCTTCGGGCACCTTCCTGTTCTTGCGGAAGCGCGCGTTGGTATCAGACGCGGTCGCGCATGCGACGCTGCCCGGCGTTGGGATCGCCTTTATCCTAATGGTGTCCCTTGGCGGAGACGGGCGGAGCCTGCTGGGTCTGCTCGCTGGCTCGGCGGTGACGGCCTGGATCGGGCTGCTGCTCATCGAGTTCATGTCGCGGCGCACGCGGCTCTCCGAGGATGCTGCGATCGGGGCGGTTCTGGGCGTCTTTTTTGGTCTGGGTATTGTGCTCCTTACGGTGATCCAGACCATGAGCGCGGGGCGTCAGGCGGGGCTTGAGAGCTTTCTGCTCGGCTCCACGGCGGGGATGCTCTTTCAAGACACTGTCATCATCGCCGTTGGCGGCTCGCTCACCGTGCTGGTGACCTGGCTTTTGCGCCGACCGATGACGCTCGTGGCCTTTGACAGCGCCTATGCGGCCTCGCTGGGCTACGATGTGCGGCGGCTCGATATCCTGATGATGGGGCTTGTGTTGGCGGTGACCGTCATCGGGATGAAGCTGGTGGGGCTCATCCTCATCGTCGCGATGCTGATCATCCCCGCCGTCACGGCCCGGTTTTGGACAGATCGTTCGAACCGCGTGATTTGGATCGCGGGGGCCGTTGGCGGCATTTCCGGCTATCTCGGCGCGGTCCTTTCGGCCTCTGCGCCGTCTTTGCCCACGGGGCCGATCATAGTCCTTGTTGCCGCGGGGCTCTTTGCGCTGTCGCTTTTCTTTGCCCCTGCGCGCGGGGTGCTTGCAGCGGCGATCAGGCACCGGCGGTTTCAGGCGCGGGTGCATCGGCGGCAGGGTCTTTTGGCCCTAGCCTCGCAGCATCCAATCCGGGAGGCGTACACGCTACGGCTCTTGCGGCGGGAAGGGCTCGTGCGGCCCGATGGCGTACCGACCGACGCCGGACGTGCCCAGGCGGCAAAGATCGCGCGTGATGAGCGTCGCTGGGACATCGCGCGCGAAATCCATCAGGATGCGGGGCTCACGGGCCGCTATGATGGGCTCACGCCCATCGAGAGGGTTTTCACCGCCGATGAGATTGCGGAGTTTGACCGTCGCCTAGGCCCGCCCGTGGCGCTCGGAGGCACGTGATGGGCGCGGATTTCGTCCAATTCTCGCTGACCCCGATCCTGATCGGCGTGCTGGCCTCCATCGCCTGCGCCCTGCCCGGGAACTTCCTGATTCTGCGGCGGCAAGCGCTCATTGGAGACGCGATCAGCCATGTCGCGCTGCCTGGGATCGTCGTGGCCTTCGTGCTCACGGGCGCGATTACCACGCTCAACATGATGCTCGGCGCGGCCGCCGCCGCCATCGTCGCGGTTTTCCTCATCGAGGCGATCAAGCGGCTTGGCGGTATTGAGCCGGGGGCGGCGATGGGCGTGGTCTTTACCACGATGTTTGCCGCGGGCGTACTCATCCTGGAGCAGACGGATACGAGCCAGGTCCATATCGATGTGGAGCACGCGCTCATGGGCAATCTGGAATCGCTCATTTGGCTCCGGGCCGAGGGCTGGCACTCCCTCCTTGACCCGGCGGCTTTGGCTTCGCTGCCCGATGAGCTTTTGCGCATCGCCATAGTCTGCGCCGTCATTGTCGCGCTGACGCTCGCCTTCTGGCGCTGGCTCAAGATCGCGACGTTTGATGAGAGCTTTGCCCAGGCACTTGGGATACCTGCCACGGCTTTGGGTTTTGGCCTCGTTGTGACCGCCGCGCTCGCCGCCGTTGCCGCTTTTGACGCGGTGGGATCGATCATCGTGATCGCGATGTTTATCTGCCCGCCCGCCGCGGCTCGGCTGATGACAAACCGGTTGTCCCGTCAGGTCTGGTGGTCGGTGGCCTTTGCA
>JBCCYG010000098.1:0-7643 GCA_039190145.1 Pseudomonadota bacterium
ATAGCTGGATCAGGCTGGCGTCGTGCTGGCCCCTTGCCCCTACCCTTTCACAGCCCCCGCAGTAAGGCCCGAAACGATCTGTCGCTGGAAGAACATGACCAGCACGAAAAGCGGTGCCGTGGCCGAGACCACAGAGGCCACTGCGAACATCACATTCCCCTCGGTCTGGGTGGTACCGAGAAACGCATTGATCTGTGGGATCATGGTTCGGTTGCCCTCGTTAAGGATCAGCGCCGTCACGACAAAGTCGTTATACGCCAGGAGAAACGAGAAAAGGCCCGTCGTGATCACACCAGGCCACATGACCGGGATAATCACATGTCGGAAAGCCTGGAATTGCGTACAGCCATCCACCTTTGCCGCCTCATCGAGGTCTTTCGGGATCGACTCAAAGAACGAGTGCAGCATCCAGAGGGTAAAGGGCTGGTTGATCGCCACGAGCACGAGGATCGCGGTGGGCAGGTAGCCCCATATGTTCCAGTCAAAGAAGACCGGCAGGTAGCCCGAGACCAGCGTGATCTGCGGCAGCGCGCGGAACATCAAAGCGATAATGAGCAGCCAGAAAACGTATTTGAAGCCCGAGCGAGACAGCGCGTAGCCGCCCAACGTCCCGATGGTCAGCGAGATCGATACAACGCAGACGCAGACGATAAGCGTGTTGAGCATGTTGCCCGCAAAACCGTTATCGACGAACGCGCCTTCATAGCCCGCGCCGGTAAAGGAGCTGCCATGGGTGGCTTCGGTGTTCCGCCCCACTAAGGCGTTCGTCCAGTCAGCGATGGAGAAGAAGTCGAGCTCCACCTTGAACGATCCCCAAAGCGTCCAGAAAAATGGGAAAGCGGCCATGATGAACCAGAGGCCCACGAAGGCCCAAAGGCCGATCTTGAGCGAAAGCGGGCGGCGTTGTGCGGCTGACGACATCTCAGTGGCTCTTTGCGTTGAAGTCGCGCCAGGTGCGGATCAGCACCGGCGTGAGAAGGATGGCGATCCCGATGATCGTGAGGACCGAGGTGGTGGCAGCCGAGGATAGCTGCCGTGTTTCGCCGCTGAGGTCGCTTAGGATGAAAGTACTGAGCGACTGCGCATGCGCTTGGGCGCCAAAGCCAAGGATCGGCTCGAGGACGCGGAAGTTATCCATGAGCTGGATCAGAGCCACGAAGGTCACAAGCGGCGCCAGATGCGGAATGATCACGTAGCGGATTTGCTGCCAGCGCGTTGCCCCGTCGATCTGCGCGCTCTCAAGCGTGTCCTCGGGCACTGTCTGGAGGCCTGCATAGAAGACGACAAAGGCGAACGGTGCGGATGACCAGATGCCATAGACGATGAGACAGATCCACATGAGCGGCGTCGAGGCCTTCACCGACAGATCCGGATCATTGACCAGCCAAGAGAGGAAGTTGCCGAGAATACCCCGGCTATCCACCATCCAAGACAGGACCAGCGCGCCAATAAGTGGTGTCACGATCATGGGTAGGAGCGAAAAGAAGATCATCAGCCCCTTAAGCCGGCGATGGAGCGAGTTCACGGCAACCGCGATGGCAAAGCCCAGCGCAATTAAGAAGGGCGTGCAGATGAAGGTATAGGTAAGCGTGAAGGCCAGTGCGTCATAGAACGGCAGGTTCATAACGGCGCCGAAGAACGCCCCGACGCTGTCAGAGGTACGCCACAGCTCGCCGACCTCTGCAAAGGCCAAGTGGTTGCGGTCGGCATAAAGCTGAAAGCCCACGAACCGGCCGAAGGGCGCAGCGTCACGCAACGCTTGGGTGGCTTCCTGGTCGATAGATGTCTCGGTCGTGCACCCAAACGGGCCGCAGTTCTCGACCTCAATCAGCACCGCCTCGATAGGGGTGAAAACCGATTGTGTAAGAACCGATACGATGGGGAACGCGATGAAAAGAAGCATCGCCGCCGCCGTCGGAAAGAAGAACCAAAAGAAAGTACGGTGCTTCATGACTGTCCCCAAATGTCAGAAGAAGGTGGCGGGCCGACACGACGCCCCGCCGATGATTTAAGCGGTAAGGTGCGCTCCGCGCACTGCCGCACCTTTAGTTCAAAAAGCCCTGTTCGCGAGCTGCAGTGATGTACGCTGCTTCCACGTCCGCAAGCGCCTGCTCAGCGGACTCGTTGCCCTGCATAAAGTCAGCAAGCTCGTTACCGAGTGCCGTATGCATCAGCCCCATAAAGGGCAGCATCGGATAGGGGATTGAGCCTGCATTAGCAGCAGCAAAAACGCCAACGGCTGCCGGTGTCGGCTCATATCCGTCGATCAGCCAAACCGCCTGGGTTGGCACTTCGGGGTCCTCAAGGATCGCCGGATCGATCGCATTCTTGAGCGCGATAAAGGTGGCAGCAGCGTCCTCATCAGAGATGTTCTTAGCCACCGTAAAGCCGTCCCACCAAAGTGTCGTCGCAGGCGTGTCACCGCCGCCCACGGTCATTGGGCCCGCAATTGCAAAGCCATCGATCACCTCTTGCGGAACGCCCTCTGCGGTCACGAGCGTTGCGGCGCGAGAGCCCCACATGTTCATGAGCGCGGTATTGCCAGCGCGATACTCGGCGTTCGTCGCATTGGAGTCATGCGTCAGGAAGTCGGGGTTCATGTACTCCGACAGTGCCTTCATCATGTTGAGCGCGTTGACACCCGCTTCGCTGTTCACGTTGGGCTCGGCAGAGCCGGGCTTGAAATGCGAGCCGCCATAGCCAAGGAGCATGTTGTTGAACTCCTGGGCCAGGTTCCAGCCCGCAGCATAGGCGCCACCCACAGGGTTTTCCAAAATACCCGCAGCACGGATCGCTTCCGCAGTCTCAAGCATCTCTTCGTAGGTTGTGGGCGGTTCCGCGCCAACCTGCTCAAGAATGTCTGAGCGGTACACAAGGTGCTGAGCGTTCGCCATAAACGCCACCGCCATCACCTGACCGTTGATCGTAATGAGCTGATTTGGCTTGAGGCCATCACCGTACTCCGCGACGAGATCATCCAGCGGGCGGATAACGTCCTCATTCATGAGCGCCACAATGGATGAGTTCGCGATAATCGCGGAGGTATACTCAGCAGGGTTGCCCTGCATACCAGGCACGTTGATCGTTTGGTGATCAGCGGTAAGGTTCGTGGAAACGTCCACCGCGTCCCCAGCGCAAGACATGGCCCCTGCACCCACCGTTTGGATGGCTGGAAACTCGTTGCCAACGATAGAAACGCGCCCTTCGGTCGGGCATGCGGCGTGACCACCGGCAAGCGCCGTGGTGCCCATAAAGGCAACCGCACCTGCAACTGCTATTTTTTTCAGAAACATATATCTCTCCCTGTTTCCGTTGTTCGGAGAAGGTGCCTCCCGCGCCCGCTCCGTTTTGGCTCCCGAGACGAGCTCGGGTCACCTGCTTAAAGGGGTCTCAGGCCCCTATTCTCGCACCGTCTTTGGCATCAAAGAGGTGGCAAATGTCTGCTGGAATAGAAACGGAGACAGGCTCCCCGATCTCTGTGCGGTAATCTTTGTTTGCTTTAACGCTCAGCAGTGCCCCACCAGAGCGAACGCTCACCATCGTTGCATCACCGAGAAGCTCCATCGAGTATACTGGCGCGTTTAGCTGCCCGTCTGCGGCAATGACCTCCGCATCCTCAGCACGGAAGCCCAGCGTCACCGAGCCGTCGGGGGCTTTAAAGCCTGGCACGGTCAAACCCTCCGCCGTGAAGACTCCGTCTTTAAGCTTCCCTTCGACGAGGTTCATTGCCGGGTTGCCGATAAAGCTCGCCACGAATGTATTTGCCGGATTGTCATAGATTTCCGTCGGCGTGCCTACCTGCTGCACGACACCTTTGTTCATAACCACCACGCGGTCTGCCAGCGTCATCGCCTCAATCTGGTCATGGGTGACATAAATCGTCGTGACTTTGAGCTCGTGGCTCAAATTCTTGATCTGAGCACGCGTCGACACACGCAGCTTTGCGTCGAGATTCGACAGCGGTTCGTCCATAAGAAAGACATTCGGCTCCCGCACAATCGCGCGGGCAAGCGCCACGCGTTGCCGCTGACCGCCGGAAAGCGCGGCGGGCTTTCGGTGCAGGAAGTCATCAAGCTCCACCATGGCCGAGGCACGCATCACACGCTCCTCATGCTCTGCGGGCGGCACTTTCCGCACTCTAAGCGGAAAGCGGATGTTCTCGTACACGTTCATATTCGGGTAAAGACCGTAGGACTGGAACACCATGGAGATGTCACGGTCCTTCGGCTCAAGGTCGTTCACGCGCTTGCCGTCGATCATGATGTCACCGCCCGATGGATCTTCGAGACCGGCGATCATCCGCATCGTCGTCGTCTTCCCGCAGCCCGACGGGCCGAGCAATACGAGAAATTCCTGGTCAGCGATCGTCAGGTCAAAATCCTGCACTCCGACGAAAGAGCCCCAGCGCTTCGACACGTTTTCAAGTCGTATTTCAGCCATTTGGCTGTGTCCTCCCCAGTCTTGGCCTAACGCTGGCCCGTCTCGCCCGTGGCTGCAAGGTGACACCCAGTTTAGGGCATGATTGCACAGGTATGCAAAAAGGCTAGACGCGACTGCTGCCTTTTGCCAACCCTTTTGTGAATGTAAGGCGCAGACTCACATGCTTGATCACGACCGCGACGCTCCGCAAACCGATTTTCGCCTGCAAATCCGGCAGGTTCTGGATGAGATCACCCAAAACCCAGCGGCAGCGAAAGAGCATCTCGCGCCAGATTGCGTCTGGGATGCCGCACATCCGGTGAATCGCCTCATCGGCCCAGAAGCAGTGATCGAGGGTTTCTTAGAGCCGCTTCAGGCAGCACTAAACGGGCTCGAACGGCGCGACATTCTTTTCCTGGGTGGCAATAACAGGCTCGAAAGCGGGGGCCGCTGGGTAGCCTGCATCACCCACTACATCGGCAACTTCGTGGCACCTCTATTTGGCCTCGCGCCATCGGGCTCAATGGTTTTTTTCCGCTCGGGCGAGTTCTACCGCCTCGATGACGACGGCCGGATCACCGAATCCAAAGTTATTTTCGACATGATCGACCTCATGCGACAGACGCGCCGCATGCCGGTGCCGTCGCTCGGCGACGAGGTGACGTTCATGCCGCCGGTCACCCAGGATGGCCTATGCCCGACCGCGCCTTACGACGGCGACGCCTTCGACATTGTCGAGCGCATGGCACAGACGCTCGGCATCTACGATCCGGAGACGTTCGACTCAGAGGGCCAGCATGGCGAGGGCGGGGTTTGGACAGACAACATGCTCTGGTACGGCCCCGGCGGCATCGGCACCAATTACCGTTGGAGCGGGTTTGTTCAGGACCACCGCAAGCCGTTCCTCATCGCCTTCCCAGATCGGAAAGGCGGTCACCACTTCTGCCGCTTTGGGGATAGCAACTTCGCCGCCATGGGCGGCTGGCCGTCGATCCACGCCACGTGGGTCGCCGACTACCTCGGAGTGAAAGCAACAAGCGGGCCAATAACCATGCGGGTGATGGATTTCTACCGCATCGAAGGAGGTCGCCTCGCGGAGAACTGGGTCTTCATCGATCTGACCGAGCTGTTTCTCCAGGCAGGGCGCGATATTATCGCCGAAGCAAACGCCCTGCCCTAAAGCGCGGCCTATCTGATCCGCTGCTCTGTGGCCGCATCAAAGAGGCGTGCTTGAGCGACATCAAAGCTCACACCCACGGTCTCCCCGGCTTTCACCCGGTCCTCGCCCCGTTCCTCGACGATGAGTCGCTCGCCATTATCGGCAACAAGGTAAGCGTAAGACACGCCGCCCAAAGCCTCGGTCAGGTCTACGCGATGGGTGTTGCCCCCACGCTCTATCTTGAGATGTTCAGGCCGGAGGCCCAGCTCCACAGATGAACCGTCTGACGGCATGGAGACATCGAGCGTCACATCGGTCTTGAGCGACGGCACAGCAACCGCCCCACCCTTTACTTCACCAGCGGCAAAGTTCATCGACGGCGACCCGATAAAGCCCGCCACAAACTTGTTGTCTGGATCGCGATAGAGGTCCATCGGCGCGCCCACTTGTTCGATCACCCCTGCGCGAAGCACGACGATTTTGTCAGCGAGCGTCATCGCTTCCACCTGATCGTGGGTGACGTAAATCATCGTCGCCCCAATCTCCGAATGTAGCCGCGCAATCTCCACGCGCATTTCCACACGGAGTTCCGCATCAAGATTCGACAGCGGTTCATCGAACAGGAAAACTTCAGGGCCCCGCACGATAGCTCGCCCGATCGCCACGCGCTGGCGCTGGCCGCCTGACAACGCCGCCGGCTTGCGCTTTAGGTACTCGTCGAGCCGCAAAATCTTTGAGGCACCGGAAACTTTCTCAGAAATCGCGTCCTTCGGATGCCCATTCATCTTGAGCCCGAAGCCCATGTTTTCCTCGACGGTCATGTGCGGGTAGAGCGCGTAAGTCTGAAACACCATCGCCACACCGCGTTCTGCCGGGTCGAGATGGGTCACATCCCGCTCGCCGATGGCGATCTTGCCTTCCGTTGTCTCCTCAAGACCCGCTACCATGCGGAGCAATGTAGACTTTCCGCAGCCTGAAGGCCCCACAAAGACACAGAATTCGCCGTCCTTAATGTCTAGATCGACGCCATGGATCACTTGAACATCGCCATAGCGCTTAATGACCTGGTTGAGCGTTACGCCTGTCATGGAAATCCTCTCTTAGATCGGGACGGTATCTGGGAAGCGCCACTGGACGGCTTCCTCGGAAATGCTGCGGGCCGTTGAGGCCATGGTCGGAACGTGGGCTTCCAGCGCATCAAGCGACGTGCGCGCCGTGCTGGAGGTGACAGAAAGCGCGCCAAGCATGCGCCCCCGCTCCGTGAGGATCGGCATCGCAATGCAAATGATCCCTGGCTCATGCTCCTCGCGGTCAAAGCCGTAGCCACGGCTTACAATCGCCTCGAGTTCATGACGCAGATCGCTCTCACTAGTCAGTGTACCTGGCGTAAAGCGGTGAAAGCTCTGCTGCGAGATCACCCGGTCAAGCTCTCTATCGGGTAAGAACGCCATCATCGCCTTGCCGACCCCGGTGCAATAGGCGGGGCCAACCTTCCCGGCTTGGGAAAACATCTCCAGCGGATCGCGAGAGTTCACCTTGTCGACGTAAAGCACGCTGGCATGGTCCAGCTGCGCGAGATGCACCGTCTCTCCCACGCGCGATGAGAGCGCCTCGATATGACGACGCGCGACGGGCGCGAGCGACGACGTCTCCCAAGCAGCATGAGCGAGACGCACCAAACGGACGCCAAGCGCATAGGTCTGGCGCTCCGGGTCGTAGGTTAGCATCCCTTCCGCGGTGAGCGTCTGCACGAAACGGTAAAGCGTAGCTTTGGGAAAGCGAGACACCGCAAGCAGCTCGCCAAAACGAACCGGGCGGCCAAACGTGGCCACCTGATCAAGCACTTCCAGGGCCTTGCCCACGGTGCCAGCGCTCGCTTGCGCGTCCCTCATATTTCCTCCCAGCCAGGGCTCCGGCAATCATCGCCGCCGTTTCGAGCGTCCTGGCTCCATGGTTGACAAGCCTAGGCGAGTCGCGGTTACTATTTCAATATATAAAACTCGGTTTCAAATAGTGGAACACACTGCCGGGTTTCATGGAAGCATAGGGAGGATAACATGCGTTC
>JBCCYG010000099.1:0-7634 GCA_039190145.1 Pseudomonadota bacterium
CCGTCGATGCGCTCGTAGTTGCGGATCGCTTCCCATTCCTTGGCGCCGGCGAAGAACTGCGCGGAGGCGGTTTGGGTCTGGCCCGGCGCGAGGTCGAGCGTCGGGTAGAGGGTCAGCGCCTGCATGATGCCGGTGTTGGCGGACATCTGGGCGGTGGAGGTGAACTCCGTGCCCGGGGCGGGGACGAGGGTCGTCATCCAGTAATGGTCTGTGAAACCGATCCAGCCGTTTTCGTCCACGCGCATGGTGCGCGAGCTTGAGGTGTTGTCGGCGCTCGCGTCGAGGTCAACGATGTCGTCATAATTGACTTCGCCCAACTCGCCGTCGGTCATGCGGATGAGGCCCTCGTGGAGGATGAAAAAGCCCATGAGGTCGTCAGGGATGCCGTGGCGGCGGATGAGGCCGTAAGGCGCGAGGCGCTTGGCCTCGTCCGTGCCGTTCGCAACGCTTTGCTCGATGGTGAACATGTAGTTCTCATCGATAGCGATGGTCTTTTGAAAGGTGAGGCCGGCGGGGCTGTCCCAGGTGAGGGTCACGGGCGTGTCGACGGTGAGGGTCTCGCCGCTCGTGAGCGCCCAGGTCGTGTCGGGGCCAGGCACGTCGCTCGGTTCAAGACCTGCGCCCTGGGCCCAGCCATGGGCGGCGTAATAGGGGTCATCGGCGCCCTCGGGGGAGAGGAGCGTGACGATGGGAGCGCCTTCGTCGAGCGTTTCGCGGTAATCGCGGAGCTTGAGGTCGTCGATGCGACCGCCAAAGAGCGAGATCGAGCCTTCGAGGCGCGGGGTGTCGATGGCGACACGGGGCGCTGCTTCGAGGGCGGCGGTGCGGGTTTCGGCGGGAGTGGCAACCGAGCCAGGGGCCGCGGGGGCGTCTGTTGCGGTGGCAGCGGGGAGGGCGGGGTTACCGTCCTCTGTGACGCTGGCAGTTTCGGGGAGAGCGGGGCCTTGCTCGGGCGGCTCGGGGGCAAAGAAAGCCATCCAGATGAGGAGGACCAGGAAGCTCAGGCCCGTGGCCAGAAGAAGGTTCTTATTCTGCTCGTCCATGCCGGCCGTTCCACCCTCGGTTATCGGTCGAATATGGGGAATGTAGGGGCACAAGCGGCCCTTCAGAACCCCCGAAAAGTTCCGGCTGGTTCAACATCGCAGGGCGCTTGAGGTCAAGTAGAAAGCCTGTCGCTGCTTGCTCGAAGTGCCGATGCTTGCGATGCCTTGGCGGGTCTCAGCAGTCAGGGCAGTGCCTTGCTGCGCAAAGAGCATCGCCGGGCGCGCAAGGGGGCTAGGCCGGTATGTCGCGGCTCAGATCGCGGCGCGGCGGGCGGCAGTGTTTGCACCTGCGAGTTTTTGCTCGTGGCGATCGATCCAGCCGATCGTGTCCTCGAAAGGCATCGGTCTGGCGAGCCCGTAGCCTTGGACATGGCCGCAGCCCAGTTGCGATAGCACCGCGTGCTCGCCCAGGCTTTCCACTCCCTCGGCGAGCGTCTCTAGGCCCAGTCGCTCTGCCATCATCAGGATCGCGGCGATCATACGCTGTTGTTCCGGATCCTCATCGACTTTCATTACAAAGGAGCGGTCGATCTTGATGCGGCTCACCGAGAAGCGGCGGATCGAGGAGATCGAGGCATGCCCGGTGCCGAAATCGTCGAGGTCGATGAGGCAACCGAGCTGTGAGAGGCCGGCGATGTTGCGGGTCACCACATCATCGTCGGAGTTAGCTACGACGCTCTCAAGGACCTCGACGCTCAGCCGCCCGGGCTCGATTTCGAAGCGGTCGAGTTCCCACTTCACCTTTTCCACGAGCTTCGGGTTGCGGAGCTCATCGGGCGAAAAATTCACACCAACCGTCGGTACGGCGACCCCCGCCTCATCCCAGGCCTTCATCGCAGTGAGCGCGTGGTAAAGCATGGCTTCGCCCAGGCGTTCCATGAGGCCGGCCTGTTCGATTGCCGGGAGGAACTCTGCCGGTGACACCAGACCGCGCTGGGCGTGTTTCCACCGCGCAAGCGCCTCAAACCCCGTGACGCGGCCTGTCTCTGTCGAGACTTGGGGCTGAAACCAGGGATGAATGTCGCCTGAATCGAGGGCATTGGCGACCTCTTCGATGAGCGAGTGGCGCGCCTCAATGCGGGCGCGCATTTCGGGCGTGAAGGCGCGAATTGCGGAGGGACCATTCCGCCGCGCCTCCACCATGGCCACGAGGGCTGCATCCAGCATTCCTTCACCGCGTTCGGAAGGTGCCCGGCCCGAGAGACAAAAGCCGATGGATGAGCCGATATAAACGGTTGTCGCGTCGACGGAGACGGGTTCTTCGACCGCTTTTTGCAAGCGCCCGGCAAGCTGGATCGCCACCTCGAGGTCGCAGTGGCGCATGGGTGCCATGGCGACTGCAAAGGTCGCGGGGTCGACGCGTGCGATAACGTCATATTCCCGCAGGCTGTCGGCGATGCGTTCGGCTGTTTTGGCTAAAATCTCGTCGCCGGCTTTGCGTCCGTAGCGTTCTTCGATGCTCTTGAACTCGTCGATCTCGACGGTGAAGCAGACCGAGCTGCGCGTTTTTGAGGCACCCGACCCGAGCGAGGCATCGAGCGATTGGATGAGGCGGTCGCGCATGTTGACGTCATTGAGGATGTCGGCGCCGCTGCGTGGCGCGCGGTTTTCCGGGTCAAAGACGCCGAGGATCCCGATCACCAGTGGTACGGCGAGGGCGGATATCACGAGCGATGTCTCACCGCCAAACCAAAAGCTAGCCAGCGAGATAGCGGGGAGAAATGCGAGCGCTTGCGGGCCCGTAAGTAGCTTTGGCAGTGAGAAGAAGTGCGATTGGATGGTTCGAAACCCGCCCTTGGCGCGCGCAATCATGACCCGAGGTCTCCTTAAACTCTGCGCATGTGGCCAAGACCCGAGTCGCTTTCACATCCGCGTTAGGGGCACCATCGCGGTTGGGGGTAAACAAATGGTTCGCCGCTTTCAGACAAGTGATGCAAATGTTCACGATTTCTTCTCTACGGGTGGGGATTGCATCTCGCGGGTGATTTGCGCCACGCTGTGGCGAGAGGTGTGCCATGGCAGAAACGCGCGCTGAGTTTCAAACATCGACTGACAATGACGGGAGTGGCTTCACCGCGCTGAGCGGCTCGGCAAAGGCGCTCATTTTCGCGGGTCTCATGGCGACTTCCATGGGTCAGACCGTGCTGTTCTCGATCCTCGGGCCGTTGGGGCGGGAGCTAGCGCTTAGCGAGCTGCAGGTGGGCGCGATCATCGCGGTGTCGGCGCTCACTGTCGTGCTCGTCTCGCCTTGGTGGGGCCGGCGGTCAGACAGGGTGGGGCGCAAGCCCGTTTTTGTGAGCTCGGTCATCGGCTTTAGTGTTACGACGCTCCTTTTCAGCGCGCTTCTGGGGCTTGGGCTCGCCGGGTTCTATGTCGGCTGGGCGGCGTTTGCGGTGCTCGTTGCGGGGCGCGTGCTTTATGCGCTTGTGATCGCGGGTGGGCAGCCTTCGGCGGCGGGCTTTATCGCGGATACGACGGCGCCCGAGGACAGGGCGGGCGCGATGGCGCTTGTGGGCGGTGCCTTTGGGGTGGGCTCGATCCTGGGCCCGGGTCTTGCCTTTATGCTCGCGCCTGCGGGCGTGCTGGTGCCGCTTTTCGCGGTGGCCTTTGTGGGCGGGGTGATTGCGCTTCTGTGCATTTTCTTCCTGCCCGAGAGCCCGCGGCTGCGCGACGCGGATGCGGATAAGCCGGCGCTTAGGCTCCTTGATAGGCGCATTTGGCCGATCCTACTGGGCGTGCTTGGAGTCTTTGTGGCCGTGGCCATGGTGCAGCAGACGCTGGCTTTCTTTGTGCAGGATCTCGGTGGGCTCGGCGTGGCGGAGACGGCGCAGCGCACGGGGGCCTACTTTGCGCTCTTTGCGGCAGCCAATCTGGCGGCAGTGATCGCCGTGGCACGCGCCCGGCCCGCGCCTGCAAAAGCCGTGGCCATGGGCGGGGCGCTTGCGACGGTAGGGGTTTCGCTTTTGCTTTTCGCGCCGATCACGATGCCGGCGCTAGCGGCCTCGAGCGCGATCATGGGCGTGGGTTTTGGCGCGCTCATCCCCGGGCTGCAAGGGGGCGCCTCTGTGGCTGTAGGGCCTGATGAACAGGGTGCGGCAGGCGGCTTTGTCGCGGCAGCGATGGCGGCCGGATACATCATTGGCCCGTTGGCGGGACCTGCCACTTACATGGCAGCACCTGCGGTGACGCATGTGGCGGCGATGATCTGCGTGGGTCTCGGCGCCGGGCTGGCGGCCTACTGGATCCGCCGCGCTTAGTCTTTGAGCTTGGGAATGTCCGGCGTCGCAGGTGGCTCCGACGCGGTGCGTTCGAGCCCCGCGAAGTCAAAGATCGCGGGGTCGAGGAGATGCGACGGCCGCGTATTCATCAGCGCGCGAAACATCTTTTGCCGACGGCCTGGGTGATTTTTCTCCCACCCGTCGAGGAGCTGTTTGACCTGCTGCCGTTGTAGCCCGTCCTGAGACCCGCAGAGGTCACAAGGGATGATCGGGTATCTCATCGCTTTGGCAAAGGCCTCGCAATCTGCCTCCGCCACGTGCGCAAGGGGGCGGTAGACGAAGAGGTCACCTTCTTCATTCAGAAGTTTTGGCGGCATCGTTGCGAGGCGCGAACCGTGAAAGAGGTTCATGAAGAACGTCTCGAGGATGTCATCGCGGTGATGCCCGAGCACGACGGCCGTGCAGCCCTCTTCCCGCGCGATGCGGTAAAGGTTGCCGCGGCGGAGCCGGGAGCAAAGCGCGCAATAGGTGCGGCCGGCCGGGACCTTGTCCATGACGATGGAGTAGGTGTCTTGATATTCGATACGGTGGGGCACGCCCATGCGTCCGAGAAATTCAGGGAGCACGGTGGCTGGGAAGCCGGGCTGACCCTGGTCGAGATTACAGGCGAGGATCTCGACGGGCAAAAGCCCGCGCCATTGCAGCTCGGTCAGAACGGCGAGGAGCGTATAGCTGTCTTTGCCGCCAGAGAGGCAAACGAGCCATTTCGCGGCGGGCTCCACCATGCCGTACTGCTCAATGGCCTCGCGGGTATCGCGCACAATCCGTTTGCGGAGCTTTTTGAACTCCGTCGTCTTGGGCGCGCCCTCGAAGAGCTTGTGGATCTCATCACTCGTATCGAGCATGGGCGAGGTATGGCAGAGGCCTACGCGCAATCCAATGGGGCGCGTGGCGCGTAGTAGGACCATGCGATACCTCCTTCTTGCCGCCTTCGCCTTTCTCGCTGCTTGCACCGGGAAGCCCTCGCTCGATGACCCGAAGCTTTCGGACCTGGAGTTCAACCTCGAGGAGTTCTTTGAGGGGGAGACGGTGGCCTATGGCCAGTTTCAGGACGTTCTCGGCACCGTGCGCCGCCGGTTTGAGGTGACGATTGATGGGACATGGGACGGCGAGACGCTGCGCCTTGTCGAGGATTTTGTCTATGAGGACGGCGCGACGGAGCAGCGTATCTGGACGCTCAAGAAGACAGGGGCCGAGACCTGGGAAGGCACGGCACCGGGCGTCGACGGCGTGGCCTTTGGCGAGGAACGCGGGGATACCTTTAACTGGGTCTATACGATCGACCTGCCCATCGTGAGTGCCGATGCCGAGACCGAAACGCTGCGCGTGACCTTTGATGACTGGATGTGGCTTTTGAGCGAGGACCGGCTCCTCAACATCGCCTATATGAAGCGCTTTGGGCTCGATATCGGGCAGGTGATCATCACCTTTGAGAAGAGCTAGCTCCTCAGCGCCCGTTCCGTTGTCTGCGCCCTTCCAGTGAGGACTTTCACGAGGTCCGCATAGAAAGCGTCATCGTCAAAATACCAGGTGTGCGATTTAACGATGTCCGCGAAGGTGCGGTAATTGTCGCTATAAAAATCGGTGCAATTGACGTCATGCAGGTGATCGGTGCGGAGCAGAGGCAGACCAGCGCGGCCAAGCCTGTCCCGTCCGCCGTTGACGAATTGTTTGCCGAGGTCGAGCGTGTCGTCGAAGAGCGAGTGGTAATTCGTGACGCGGTCGCTGCGCCTTTCAACGGTCAGCGCGTAGGAGTTGCCGCGTTCCATTTCAGCTGCGTCGATATCAGCGGCGGTGAACACCATTTCGCCGAGCCTCCAGTCGATGCCGAAGACGTCCGAGCTCCGCTCCAGGCCGCGGGTGACAACGCGCGCGCCCATGGAATGGCCAAGCAAGTGGAGGCGCTGGCCAGGGCCGAGGCGATCAAGGAACATCGCGATGCCCTCAGAGATCAGAAAGGGCGAGGCTTTCTTCGATTCCTCCCGGTCGGCGTTGTAGGAGAGGCGCTTTTGCTTGTCGGGTGTCGCGAGTGCGAGCACCGTCCGGCCGTCGCTCGGCCAGTCGTAGCCAATGACAGTGCCGTTGAACTGGCCCGTTGCTTTCAGGCCCTTCTTTATCTTTTCCAGCCGCTCGATCATCTCGGGGTGCTCGGTGTTGTAGCCATGGACGAAGCAGAGGATGTCGCCCCCATTGGCTTGAGCCATGACGCTGTCCACCCATTGGTGCGCATGGGTGAAGAGAGCGACGGTGTTAACTGTCGCGAAGCTCTCGACGCGGCAGTAGCGAGTCATGGTGGACGGGTTATGGGTAAAGCGCTTTTTGTGGCGCGCGCGGCGGCTGAAGAAATAATGGGCCAAAAGAAACTCCTAGCGGTAATGCAAAGAGCCTAACACACGCCGAGCGTGTTCGTCATTTTTTGGGTGGGACGTTGTCGATGCCGGAGCCGCCGAACGGGTGGCAGCGGGCGATCCGCTTGGCGGCGAGCCAGGTGCCTTTGAGCGCGCCATGGGTCTCGAGCGCCTCGAGCGCGTAGGCGGAGCAGGTGGGGTGGTACCGGCAGTTGAAGCCGACCCAGGGCGAAAAGAGCAGCCTGTAGGCGCGGACGGGGAGCGCGACGATGCGGGCGGCGAAGGTCATGGACATAAAGATAAGGGGTTGGATCGGGAGCGCGAAAGGGCATTCGAACGCCCTTTCAAGGATTTTCGAAAATCCTTTTCGCTCGCGTCAGCCGCCATGCACCTTTTTGAGCGCCGCTCGCAGGTCAGCGAGGAGCTCTTCCCAAGGGCGCGCGGCGGTTGCGTCGCGGCGGCCGATGAGGACGTAGTCCCAGCCGGAGCGGCCATGGTCGGGGAGGATGAGGCGTCCGGCCTCGCGCAGGCGGCGTTTGGCGCGGTTTCGCGCGACGGCGTTGCCGACCTTCTTGGAGCAGGTAACGCCCATTCGAATGGGCGTTTGCGCCCTCTCGCCGGCCTCCCGCTCTCGCGCTTGCAGGTGAAAGCCCTTTGCGCCAGCGCTATGCGCGCGGGCGGCGCTGAGGTAGTCGGCACGGCTTTTCAGAATTGAGACGCTAGACATGACAAAAGGCCCCGCATCTGCAGGGCCTCCTCACAGGGCCTGACTGGCCCAAGTCAAACATGGGCGTTACGCGCTGAGCGACTTCCGGCCACGGGCACGGCGGGCGTTCAGGATCTTACGGCCCCCCTTTGTTGCCATGCGCGCACGGAAGCCGTGGCGGCGCTTGCGGACCAGGTTCGAGGGTTGAAACGTACGCTTCATCTCAGTGTCTCCATCAGGGGGCCGCAGGGCTTACGCC
>JBCCYG010000100.1:0-7513 GCA_039190145.1 Pseudomonadota bacterium
CGGCGAACGAATATCGGCAAATCCAATCGTGGTTTCGTCAAGCACGACAAAAGTCCCCTTGGGCGCCACGGCTGGGCGGCCATCGGCGCGCACCGTGGCGGTAAACCCCAGGGGAAAAGCTGAGATCAGCTCTTTCGTCGCGGCGCGATCGTGCAGCCGGATGGCCCGATTTGGGACCCTGCTAACGAAAGGCTGCGTGCGTGATCGACGCCGCTACGAAAGAGCTGATCTCAGCTTTTCCCCTGGGGTTTACCGCCACGGTGCGCGCCGATGGCCGCCCAGCCGTGGCACCCAAGGGGACTTTTGTCGTGCTTGATGAAACCACGATCGGGTTTGCCGATATTCGCTCGCCGGGGACGCTGAAGAATCTGGCCCATGAGGCATATTGCGAGGTGAACTTCATCGACATCCTCAAGCGCAAAGGCGCGCGGGTGAGCGGCAAGGCGCGGATCGTGAAGAAGCAAGAAGCGCGCTTTGAAGAGCTGATGCCGCACTGGGAAGGCACTTGGCCGGACCTCGCGCACCGTATGCGCGCCTTTGTCGTTATCGATGTAGATGCGGTGAGCCACTACAAAACGCCGCCCTATGATGATGGCGCTACCGAAGAAGAGATGGTTGCGATGTACAAAGCGAAGCTCGCGGGGATGTACCAGTGAGCGTGACGATCCTGGATGGCGGCTTGGGTCAGGAATTGATCCGGCGGGCTGGGAAGGCGACGCCGCTTTGGTCCGTGCAGGCGCTGATCGACGAACCCGAGATCGTTCGCGCTGTGCACGATGATTTCTTTGCTGCCGGGGCGGAGATTGCCACGACCAACACCTACTCCGTGCGGCCGGATCGGATGAACCATCACGGGATCGGGCATCGATTGGAGGAGCTCCAGCATCTCGCGTGTCAGATTGCGGTGGATGCGCGCGATGCGCATGGTTCCGGACTCGTGCTCGGGGGTATGTCGCCGCTTGGCTACTCCTACCGGCCGGAGCAGGCCCCGCCATCGGAGCGTGCCGCGGAGGTCTTCGACCAACTTGCGCGGATGCAGCTGCCTTATGTGGATGGTTTCATCCTGGAGACTATGGGTTCCGTGGATGAAGCGCGCGGTGCGCTCATGGGCACGAGCGGTCATGGGAAGCCGGTTTGGCTCGCGGTCACGGCATCTGATGCCGATGGCACAAAACTGCGGTCAGGCGAAGAGGTGGCGGATATAATTCCGCTAGTTGACGAATTTAATGTCGATGTGGTGATGGTGAACTGCTCACGGCCAGAAGCCGTGACCCAGACCGTGCCTATCTTGGGGCGCGCTGCGGTTCCTTGTGGCGCCTACGCCAACGGGTTTACCGGCATTGCGGATGATTTTGACAATGATGACGCCACGGTCGACCTGCTCACCGCACGAACGGATTTGGGGCCGGCAGAGTATCTGTCTCATGCCAAGGACTGGGCCGAGCAGGGCGCGACCTTAATCGGCGGTTGCTGTGAGGTGGGCCCCGACCACATCGCGGCGCTTCACAAGCATTTCAAGGAGGCAGCATGACCGTTCCTTCTCACGCGCGCGTCGTCGTTATCGGCGGCGGGGTCATCGGATGCTCGGTGGCATATCACCTTACAAAACTGGGCTGGAAAGATGTGGTTCTTCTGGAGCGGAAGGCGCTGACCTCGGGGACAACCTGGCATGCCGCGGGCCTCATTGCGCAACTGCGCGCGACGGCGAATATGACGAAGCTCGCCAAGTACAGCCAAGAGCTCTATGGCGCGCTTGAGGCGGAAACGGGCGTTGCCACGGGCTTTAAGCGCTGTGGCTCAATTACTGTCGCGCTCACCGATGAGCGTCGCGAGGAGATTTATCGCCAGGCGGCCATGGCGCGTGCCTTTGGTGTCGAGGTGGAGGAGATTTCACCGGCAGAGGTGAAGGCGCAATATGAGCATCTGAATATTGATGGTGTAACCGGTGGCGTTTACCTGCCGCTGGATGGGCAAGGTGACCCGGCCAACATCGCGCATGCCCTGGCGAAAGGGGCAAAGATGCGTGGCGCGCGGGTGATTGAGCGGACCAAAGCCACTGGCGTGACGCGCAAAGGCCGCCGCATCACGGCGGTTCACTGGGCCAATGAAGCGGGTGATGCGGGAGAGATCACCTGCGATCACGTGGTGAATTGCGGTGGCATGTGGGGTCGTGACGTGGGCGCCATGCTGGGCACGAATGTGCCGCTCCATGCCTGCGAGCACTTTTATATCGTAACGGAGGCCATCGAGGGCCTGACTCAGATGCCGGTGCTGCGGGTGCCAGATGAGTGCGCTTACTACAAAGAAGATGCGGGTAAGATGCTGCTCGGCGCCTTTGAACCGAATTCCAAGCCGTGGGCGATGGGTGGAATTCCCGATAGCTTCGAATTCGATCAGCTACCGGACGATTTTGATCATTTTGAGCCGATCCTGGAAAATGCCTGTGCCCGGATGCCGATGCTAGAAGAGGCTGGCATTCACACGTTCTTCAATGGGCCCGAGAGCTTCACGCCAGATGATGCGTATCACCTAGGCCTTTGCCCCGAGATGGACAATGTCTGGGTCGCGGCAGGATTTAACTCTATCGGTATCCAGTCGGCGGGCGGGGCCGGGATGGCGCTCGCGCAATGGATGGACGATGGCGCGCGGCCCTTTGACCTCGGCGATGTAGACATCACGCGGATGCAGCCCTTTCAGGGTAACAAAACCTACCTCTTTGAGCGATCGAAGGAGACGCTCGGTCTTCTATACGCGGACCATTTCCCGTTTCTTCAGAAGCGGACGGCGCGGGGGGTGCGCAGGACACCTTTCCACGCGCAGCTGGCGGAACGCGGGGCGGTCTTTGGTGAGCTTGCTGGCTGGGAGAGGGCGAACTGGTTTGCCCGGGGCTCACAGGAAGCGCAGTATGAGTATTCCTGGCGACGCCAGAACTTCTTTGAAAACGTCCGCGAGGAGCACATTGCCGTCCGCGAGGGCGTGGGCATGTATGACATGTCTTCCTTTGGTAAGCTCCGTGTGGAGGGCCCGGACGCGACCGCCTTCCTCAACTATGTGGCGGGTGGGCAGTATGACGTGCCGATTGGCAAAATCGTCTACTCTCAGTTCCTCAACGCACTTGGCGGTATTGAAGCGGATGTGACGATCACGCGGATTAGCGAGACGGCGTACCTTGTGGTCACGCCCGCGGCGACCCGGTTGGCGGATCAGACATGGCTTGAGCGTCATCGTGGCGACTTTCTTGTGACGATTACTGATTTAACTGCGGCGGAAGGTGTGCTGGCTGTTATGGGTCCGCGCTCTCGCGAATTGCTGCAAGCCGTCTCGCCAGCAGATTTCTCTAACGCGGTGAATCCGTTTGGGACCGCTCAAGAGATCGAAATCGGCATGGGGCTCGCTCGGGTGCACCGCGTTACTTATGTGGGCGAGCTCGGTTGGGAGGTTTATGTTTCCTCCGACATGGCGGGTCATGTTTTTGAGACGCTGGCTAACGCGGGAGAGGACGTTGGGCTAAAGCTTTGCGGCATGCATATGATGGATACATGCCGGATCGAGAAAGGCTTCCGACATTTTGGCCATGACATCACCTGCGAGGACCATGTCCTTGAGGCGGGGCTGGGGTTTGCGGTGAAGCGCGACAAGCCAGATTTCATCGGGCGCGAGGCTGTGCTTCGCAAAAGGGAAGAGGGACTGGCGAACCGGCTCTTGCAGTTCAAGCTGAACGATCCTGAGCCGCTCCTTTACCACAACGAACCTGTCATCAGGGATGGGCAGATCGTGGGGTACCTGAGCTCGGGCGCCTACGGTCATACGCTCGGAGCGGCCGTTGGGATGGGCTACGTGCCCTGTGAGGGTGAAAGCGCAGCAGAGGTGCTCGCGTCTTCTTACGAGATCGACGTGATGGGCACGCGTGTAAAAGCGGAAGCGTCGCTCAAGCCGTTTTATGACCCGACATCAGAGCGGGTGAAGGTCTAGGCGGGCCGGGGCAGCGCCCCATGCGCCCACCCCCACCGCTTCAGCCAACCGGTAGCGATGTCTAAGCGATAAGTGGGGCTGGCGCGTGTTGTTACGCTGAGATACGCGGCACCTATGAACGAGGATCGTGACACGCCAGAAGGGCTCGCTTTTGCCATTGGCGCCTATATCCTGTGGGGCTTTCTGCCGCTTTATCTGAAGCTGGTTGACCATGTCGCCCCCGTAGAAGTTGTGGCTCATCGCGTGATTTGGTCCGTGCCCGTAGCTGGCGCAGTGCTGGTGGCTTTAAGGCGCACCGATACGTTGCGCGCCGCGCTGAAGGATCCGCGAGCGCTTGGCTGGGCGACGGTGACGGCAGCGCTCATCTCGGTCAATTGGGGCGTTTACGTTTATGCCATCGCCTCCGAACAGACCGTTCAGGCAGCTTTAGGTTATTACATCAACCCGCTCTTTTCCGTGTTGATGGGCGCCATCTTTCTGAGGGAGCGTCTTGATGCTTTGCAGTGGTTTGCCATTGCGTTGGCGTTTTGCGCGGTCTTGGTGCTCACCATTGAGGCGGGGGAGCTGCCGCTGATCGCGCTTATTCTGATGCTGAGTTTTGGATTTTACGCGCTTGCAAAGAAGCAGCTGCCTATTGGGCCAAACCAAGGGTTTCTTCTCGAAGTTATGATCCTTGCCGTCCCGGCCCTGGCTTATATCGGGTGGGTTGAGGCGACCGGGAGCGGGTCTTTTAGCCTTTCACCCTGGCTGCTTTTGGGGTGCGGGATCGTGACGGCAGTCCCGCTCATGCTTTATGCGAATGGGGCGAAACGGCTGAAACTCTCGACCATCGGTATCCTTCAGTACATTGCGCCGACGATGATTTTGCTCATTGCCGTTTTTCTTTTTCAGGAGCCCTTTGGCCGCGCGCGCGCCATTGCGTTTCCGATGATCTGGGCGGCGCTGGCTCTCTACTCTGTATCCCTTTTCCGGCAGGTGCGGCGTGGAACAGTATGACCCGCCAGTCGGGCCGCTTAGGATCATTCATCAAGATCACGAAGTGCTCGCAATCGATAAACCGCACGGGCTGCTTTCGGTGCCAGGGAAAGGACCCGAGCTTGCGGATTGTTTGCTGAGCCGGGTTCAAAACGAGTTTCCACCAGCACTTCTTGTACATCGGTTGGATCGGGACACGTCGGGCGTGATGATCTTTGCCTTGAGCCCGCATGCGCAACGCCATTTGGGGCTTCAGTTCGAGAAGAGGCAGCTCAAAAAGATTTATCTTGCAGAGGTTTGGGGGCGACTAGAGGGTAGAGGTACTGTTGATTTGCCGCTTGGTGTCGACTGGCCTAACCGACCTCGGCAGATGGTCGACCATGAAAACGGACGTGCGGCGATGACGGAGTGGCGAGCCAAGCGAAGTGGTGAGACTAGCCGCGTTGAGCTTAGGCCACAGACAGGTCGCTCGCATCAGCTAAGAGTGCATATGGCGGAGCTTGGGCACCCGATTTTGGGTGATCCCTTTTACGCCCCACCGCAGGCGCGTGCTGCTGCGTCGCGGCTCATGCTGCATGCTTGGAAGCTTTCGTTTCGTCATCCCGACGGAGGAGAATGGCTCGATCTTCGGGCTAAGCTGCCGTTTTGATTGCATTTACCCTGCGAAACGCCGCGCGATGTGGTTGAATTGATTGTTATGCCTGTCACGCATGGCGCCGTGCTGTTACGTTAAGGTCAAGAGGTGATGGGGCACCCTAGTGGCTTGGCTAAAGGGTGGCAGAGACTATGACTGCGGATTTTGACTCCGCTCGTGAGATCGCAGACTCAATTTTGCAAAAGAGCGGCGACGCGCTTCTCACGAATGACTTTGAGGCGTTTGCGGCGCTTTTTACCGTCCCGACGACGGTTGAGACCTTTGAGGGACGACGCGTGTTGTCGACCCTTGGTGAAATGAGAACCACGTTCGAAGAAGTGTGCCGCCACTATAAGACGCAAGGCACGACTGACCTGGTCCGCCACGTGGTGGCTGCTGAATTTGTGGATCCAAGCACGATCCGCGCAACGGTCGAAGCGCGCGTTTTGGCGGGCGCTCAACTACAGCAGGCGCCCTACGTGATTTTCTCAAAATACGTGCACCAGGACGGCGCCTGGAAAATAGCCGAGAGCGTTTACGTACTGGACGATGCTCCCATTTACATCCGGGCCCTCACATACGGAAAGCGCGCGCAGACCGCGAAGGAGAAGTCCTGATTAGGCGCCGCTAATCGACTTCACTTCCTGGAATTCCTCAATCCCAAAGATCCCGCCTTCCCTGCCATTGCCGGATTGCTTCATTCCGCCGAAAGGTGCGCCTTGGCCTCGGCCCTTGCCGTTCATCTCGACCATACCGGATCTAAGGCCGCGTGCGAGGCGGAGACGTTTTGCGTCGTCGCCTGACTGCACATAGTTGGTAAGCCCGTAAGGCGTGTCGTTGGCAATGGTGAGCGCTTCTTCTTCACTGTCGAAGGGGATGATAGAGAGGACCGGGCCGAAGATTTCTTCCCGTGCGATGGTCATCTGGTTGTTTACGTCTGCAAAGACCGTTGGGCGGACAAAGTAGCCTCTGTTCAGGCCTTCCGGGCGACCCAGGCCGCCGGCGACGAGGCGGGCGCCTTCATCCATGCCCTTCTGGATCAGATCCTGGATCTTGTTGAACTGGACCTCGGAGACCACGGGGCCGATATGGCGGCCTTCTTCGGCCGAGGGGGCGACGCTGGTTTTCTCAGCGGTCTCGGCGGCCTGTTCGACGGCCTCGTCATAGCGGGAGCGTTCGACGAGCATGCGGGTCGGTGCGTTACAGCTTTGACCGGTATTGTTGAAGCAGTGGCGCGCGCCGCGGATGACGGCCTTTTCATCGGCATCGGCGAAGACAATGTTTGCACCTTTCCCGCCAAGTTCGAGGGAGACGCGCTTTAGGTTTGATACCGAGGCGGCGGTGATCAAGCGGCCGGCGCGGGTCGAGCCGGTGAAGGAGATCATGTCGACATCCATGTGCTCGGAGAGCTGCGTGCCGACGCCTGCGCCGTCGCCATTGACCATGTTGAAAACGCCGGCAGGGGTGCCCGCCTCGTGCATGACCTCTGTCCAGACGATGGAGGAAAGCGGCGCGATTTCGGAAGGCTTGAGGATCATGGTGCAGCCCGCGGCGAGGGCCGGGATGACCTTGAGCGCGACTTGGTTCATCGGCCAATTCCACGGCGTGATCATGCCGACCACACCGATCGGGTCACGGTGGATCCGTTCGCCAGTCTTATCGTTGACGACCGATTCCCACTCGATTTCGTCGAAGGCTTCGAGGAAGCCCTCGATGTGCCAGTCGCCAGAGGTGGTTTGGGAGTTGCGGGCCATGGTAATCGGCGCGCCCATTTCCATCGAGATCGCCTGCGACATGTCCTCGGAGCGCTTCTTGTAGACCTCAAGGATCGTTTCGATCAGGTCCTTGCGTTCGCTCGGTGCGGTCCGGGACCAGCTTTCGAAAGCGCTGCGCGCAGCGGCCACGGCAGCGTCGGTATCCGCCTGGTCGCCC
>JBCCYG010000101.1:0-7460 GCA_039190145.1 Pseudomonadota bacterium
CGCGCAGCAAGAGGGCTTTGCTCCCTTTGACCGAACAGTCTGGGAAGGGGCGCGTTGGTCTGCAGCGAAAGCCTATCTCAGGCCTGCGCAAGAGACCGGGCGATGCCTGCTTGCCCACGGCCTCGCGCGAAAGATCGTGATCAGCGAGGGTCGCGCCACGGGCGTTGATATGGGAGGCTACACGATCAAAGCGTCCCGCGAGGTGATTGTCGCGGCCTCGGCCATCAACTCGCCCAAACTCCTCATGCTCTCAGGCATCGGCCCGGCCGCTCACCTGCGCGAGCATGGCATTGACGTGATCGCGGACCGGCCCGGCGTGGGCCAAAATCTACAGGATCATCTGGAGCTCTATGTTCAAGTGGCCGCGAGCCAGCCTGTGAGCCTATACAAGTACTGGAACCTCCTCGGGAAAGCCTATGTCGGCGCGCGTTGGCTGCTTAATCGGTCGGGTCCTGGTGCGTCGAATGGTTTTGAAGCGGCAGCTTTCATACGCTCCGGAGCCGGTGTCGATTACCCAGACATTCAGTTCCATTTCCTGCCCATGGCTGTGCGCTATGACGGAAAGGCTGCGGCTGAAGGTCATGGCTTCCAGGCCCATGTCGGCCCAATGCGTTCACCGTCCCGGGGATCGGTAACGCTGACGTCCTCTGATCCTCAAGCGGCGCCAAGGATCCTCTTCAACTACATGTCGCACGACCAAGACTGGGAGGAATTCCGACGCGCTATTCGCCTCACGCGCGAAGTCTTTGCACAGCCGGCTTTCGCACCTTTGACCCTTCATGAGATCCAGCCCGGCGAGGATGCGCGGTCAGACGAGGCGCTAGATGCCTTTATACGGGAACATGCGGAGAGCGCGTATCACCCCTGTGGCACATGCAAAATGGGCGCGGCGGATGATGTAACCTCCGTCGTTGATCCTGAGTGCCGTGTCATTGGTGTGGATGGCCTGCGCGTTGCCGATAGCTCAATCTTCCCTCGCATAACAAACGGCAACCTCAATGCGCCTTCGATTATGGTTGGAGAGAAGGTCGCGGACCACATCCTAGGGAAACGCTTGTCTCCCTCTAATGCAGAGCCTTGGATGCACCCGAACTGGCAAACCGAACAGCGTTGAAGCCCAGCCTCATCTTTCCAAAATAACTCTCGCGGGAGGCATCCCGGCTTGTCCGTTAGCGCAATCATCCGTAGCAAGGCGCGAAAGGGAGACTTGCCATGAGCCTGGCCGTCGGCGGCGAAAACCTCATCGACTTCGTGCAGGAGGAGGACGGTCGCAATCCGCCCGCCTACGTTGCATATCCGGGTGGCTCTCCGATGAATGTCGCCATGGCCGCTGCGCGCCAGGAGATGGAGGTACATTACCTCACCCCTGTGAGCCAGGACAGCTTAGGCGCCCTCATCGCGGCACGGCTAGAGGCGGACCGCGTCCACCTCGCCACGCCGCGTCGGCCCGAGCCGACGTCTTTGGCGGTGGTGTCATTGGAGAACGGGGCGGCAACCTATGAGTTTTACCGCGACGGCACCGCCGAGCGACAGGTAAACGAGGCACAGCTGGAAGCAGCATCGCCTAAGGGGCTTACGGCCTTTCACATCGGTTCTATCGCGATGACAGGTGGCGATGATGCGCTGGCATATGAGGCTTTCCACAAGCGCTGCTTCGAGCGGGGCTTGTTGACGAGTTATGACCCTAATGTGCGTCCTTCGCTCACGCCTGATCGGGACGGCTTCATAGCGCGGATGGAGCGGATCGCAACGCACACCACAGTATTAAAGCTCTCTGACGAGGACCTCCACTGGCTCTATCCCGATATGACTGAAGCGGATTCCTTTGATCGGCTTGTCGCACTCTCCGGGGCGCCCATCGTCGTGCTCACTCGCGGGGAAAAGGGCGCGTTGGGGCGTACGGGTGGCGCAATTGCTGAGATTGACGCCGCTCCCGTAGAGCCCCTCATAGATACCGTTGGGGCAGGCGACACCTTTATGGCGACGCTCGTGCGGCAGGTGGCCGAGCGGGCAGGTGATCTTAGCTTTGATGCTGCCGCTTTGACGAAGCTTTTAGAGACCGCGTCGCGGGCGGCTGCGATCAACTGCACACGCGCAGGGTGCCAGCCGCCGACACTGGCAGAACTCGCTTAGCGCGCCAAGCGTGCCGCGACCGCGCGGACAAAAATCACAGTGAGAACGATACGCACCAGATGATGCGCCGCCACGATCACGGGGCTTGCGTCGAGCGAGAGCGCAATGAGGCCCATTTCGGCTACGCCTCCGGGCGCAAAACTCACAAAGGCCGCAGGGAAATCAAGTACCGTATATTCGGCCATGAGCCACGCCGTGGCGCTCGCAATCACAAACATTCCAAGGACCGCGATGAGCGTCAGACCAAAGGCGCGGGTCAAAACAGGGATGGACGCTCCGGCGAATTGTGTGGCGAGGGCGGTGCCAACGATGAGCTGCGCAAGCGCGACGAGCCAACCGGGGCTTTCCACGGCGATCGCACCTGTGGCATGGAGAGCGCCGGCTAAGATCAGAGGGCCCATAAGGTGCCCAGCCGGTAGGTTGATCTTGATCCCGACCCCTGCACCCACAAGCGCAATTGCGGCGATCAGGGCGACATCGAACAGGGAGCTTGCGGAAGCGGCGAGCGTAAGGCCGCTGGCGCTCCCCACGACATCGCCGGAGACGACCAGAAAGAGAAACGGCACGGCGAAGACGACGATCACGATGCGTGCGAAGTGATGAACTGTCAGCAGCACCAGATCGCCGCCTGCCTTCTCACCCAGCGCCACGCCCTCAATGAGGCCTCCTGGCATAGAACCGTAAAGCGCCGTCACGCGATCATAGCCACCCAGCCGACGATAAACCGTGTAACCAAGGAGGTGTGCCAGGACGACGAAGACGGCGACGGCGATGAGCGAAATCCAAATTGTGGGGAGCTTGGCTACGAGTTCGGGAGAGAACCGCGAGCCGATTAGCATGCCGATCACGCCGACAAAGAAGAAGCGTAAAGGCCGAGGAAAGCGCAGAGTCTCCCGACCTGAGGCGCTTTGCCAGATGACTACGGGCGCGACCGCCAAAAGAGATCCAAGCAGGAAGGGCATAGGCAACCCAATGGCGCTTGCTGCTAGCCCGCCCACGGCACCTAAGGAAAGGTGCCAGCCTAGAGTGATCAGCAGTTTGGGGGTGAACGAAGAGAAGATATTTCGGTCCCTTTAGCCGAGGTCGCGGCCCTTGGGAGCAGCGATAGCCTCACCCGCAACCCGGGTGCGTCGCACGAGCGCATCCGCGCCGACCGCGTCGCGGATGAGAACGAATGTCCCATGCTGCCACGGAGCATTTGGGAAGCTCCACTTGCCATCAACCCGCGTGAACTTGGCGTCGATACGGCCCTCATAGTCGATCTTAGGCGCGTCGAAATCCGAGTAGGTCTTGCAAAATCGGACGAGAGTGCCCTCGCGTACGCCGATAATCCCCGCCATCAGGCTATCGAGAGGTTGGTCCGCGAAGGAATTGGGCTCGATGGTCTCACCACTGATGTCGCCACCATCGTCCTCAAGTACCGCATTAAAGGCAACCGGCGGTAGCGGGCGTGATACGTAGTTATAGCGCCCCATCCAGGGCCCGGTCAGGCGGAGGCGTTTTGTGTCCATGGATGCGGTCCCGTCTTTCCAGAACCTTATCCGAGAATTTTCCTGGCGCTAAGGCTTCTTCTCGCAGTGCCTATTCATCTTTCCTTAGCCCTCAAAGGCCATGGTTAACGTGTATGAAAGCTGAGGGCGGCGGCGCATGGCCAAAGCACACTTGAAGGTCGTTGAGGCGACAATGGATAGCGCAAGCATGGCTGCGCCTGCGGTCCGGCTTCCGCATGTAGGGCAGCTCGCCGCGCTCTTTGCCCTTGGGCGCGAAGGTTCGTTCTCGGGGGCGGCTGCCTCCCTCAATCTCGGTCAGCCTGCGATTTCGAAACGAATTCGCGCATTAGAGAGATCCCTCGGCGTCCCGCTCGCTGCGCGCAGCGGGCCGGAACCGCTTACAAACCCCGGGCGGGAGGTGCTTGCTGCGCTTGAGACTTACCTCATCCCGCTTGCCGCAAGTTTGGAAAACCTTCGCGTAACACAACCTGCCCTCACTGTTGCTCTGCCTGCTGGACGAGCGGGTGTGCGCGCGGGTCGCGTGCTAAAAGCGTTTGAGGCGGCCAATCCCGGACCGATCTGCGTTGTCCCCGCATGGTCAAATGCGTGTCTGGCTTTGCGGCCATCACAGGGTGTTGGCGACTGCGAGAACGCGTTTCTATGCGCTGATCAATGGGCCGCCGTTGCTGGTTCAAACTGGTCGGTTTCTGAACGATTGGAAACGGGCGAGTTGGTGGAGCGCATGCTGGTCGCTTCAACGCCCGAGGAGCATGAGGCGTGGGATGCGCTTTTGGAGGGAGAGCGACCAAAGCGCCTTGTCCGCGCTACGCGGGAGGAAGCTGCCAAGCTCATCCACACCGGTGAGGCCATCGGCATCGCGAATCTCGCTTATGGACATGACGGTCTAAAACCCGTGTCCCGCCGCCATGTTTGGCCGGGTACAGGGCTTTGGGCCTCGCTGCAGAACTCGGCACGCGCATGGGATCAAGGTTGGGCGCTGATCGAGGCGCTGAAAGCGGAGTTTGCGAGCGGGTGAGCGTGTAAGGCAAAAAGCTTGCCACTGGGCTGGCGCTGGGCGACGGTCGCCTACGATGAGTACCCCCTTTGTCATAGATGCCCTGCAATTCGTCCGGCCGAGCCGTGCGGTATTCGAGGAGATGCGTGCAGGCGGCGTTGTGGCTGCGCACATGACCGTTTCCTACCACGAAGGGTTTCGGGCCACCGCCGAGGCGCTGAGCGTGTGGAACCGTGAATTCGAGGCCCATGGCGATCTCATCCTGCGCGGCACAAATGCGCAAGATATCGACCGCGCGCGGGAGACATCACGAACAGCGATCTTTTTTGGCGCACAGAATCCCGCACCTATTGGCGACGACATTGGCCTTGTTGAGGTCGTTCACCAGATGGGCCTGCGCTTTATGCAGCTCAGCTACAACAATCAGTCGCTCCTTTGCGCCGGGTGCTACGAATGGGAAGATAGCGGCCTCACCAATATGGGCCACAAGGTGGTCGCGGAGATGAACCGCGTGGGGCTCGTGATCGATATGAGCCATTCGGGTGACCGCTCCCGTCGCGAGGCTATCGAGGCATCAGAGAGGCCCATTGCCATTACCCATGCCAACCCCGCAAACTGGCATAACGTGCCGCGCAATGTGCAACCAGACACGATCAAGGCGCTGGCCGAGAGTGGCGGGATGCTTGGTTTTTCGCTCTACCCGCTCCACCTCTCCGATGGGTCAGACTGCACGCTTGAGGCTTTTTGCACCATGGTCGCGCGCACGGCTGAAGAGGTGGGTGTGGCCGCTCTTGGGATCGGATCCGACCTTTGCCAGGGGCAGCCTGCAAGTGCACTCGCCTGGATGCGCGATGGTCGTTGGCGGAAAGAGCGCACGCCGGTGGAGGCATTCCCGGATCAGCCTGAATTCTTCCGTACGAATGCGGACTTCCCGGGCATAGCGCAGGGCCTGCGCGAGGTGGGCTTTGACGAAGGCGAAGTTCATGCCATTCTTGGGGCGAACTGGTACCGCTTTTTCAAGGAGAGTTTTGAGCCCCGATGATGGATGGCGCCGCACCCTTTACCGCGAGGCCCTTGAGGCCTGCCGACGAGGTGATGACCCTCGCTCGGCTCGGGGTGATGCAACCGACGCGGCTCTCTTTTCTTCGTGTGCTTATGCGCAATTTGGCGACGATGGGAGACACGGTTACCCGGCCCGTCTGGGAGATAGATACTGAGGGCCACGGTCACGCGGTTTACACGGTGGCGCTAGGCGAGCACCGTTACTCGCTGATCGCGTTTTCACAGGCACTGCCGGATGAAGCGCGGACGGATCGCGTGATTGCCACGGCCTGGGACGCGGCTTTTGTGCTTTTTGACGGCGTGCCAGATGCGGGAGATATTGAGCGCCTTGCGGCTCAGGTCCCGCTGCAGGAAGCTGGTAGGCTGGGGCCACGAGAGCTCGTTCTTTCTCGCGCAAACAAGTCTCTCCGTCTTTTTGCCCATGTCGTTGATGCCTTGCGCGCCGGGCGCCATCCGGACCCAGCGCTCATCGCTCAAACGGGCTATCTGATGCGGACGACGGCTGTCTACGGAAACGGCAAGTTTGGGCTCTCCGACCGCGCGGCCTACGCGGGGCGCCCCGGTTTGTCCGGCCCATTTGCGGCAGAGATGCTGACCGTCTGGCTGATCCGGGGCTTTACCCACGATCTTGCCGAGCATCTGGGCGGCGCGCCCATGGACCGGGAGATCAAGCGTCATCTGGGGATTGGGAACGCGACTGGGCTCGGGATGGCTCCGTTTCTCGTGTCGCATCCGCTCCTCCTTAACGCGTGGTTCGCCGTACGAGAGACCGCTCTTGCTCGAGTGTTGGCGCAGGACATCATCGGCGAAGAAAAGGCGCAGGAGTTGGTCGATCTGGCCCAGGCCGCCTCGCGCTACCTTGAGACATGGAATGTTGATGACGCGGGGGCCATGGCAGACATCCTCGAGCTTCGCGAGGACTGGGCGGCTTTTACGGACGGTGTAACGGTTCAGGCTCTTACGACCCCGGGCGCGCTCGCAGAGAAGTTTGCTGAGGCGTCGAGCGTGGCGCTTCAGGAGCTCGCCGCTGCTTGGCTCCTCGAGCCGTTCGGGGAACTGGTGGATGATCTGGCGGATTTCCAGGCGACGCCTCTGGAACCGGCCCTGGACCCGTCAATGATCTGCGCTGAGCTAAAGATGCTCGTCGGGCGCCACTGCGCGTGGGCCCTGGCGTCGGATTTCAGCACTGCGGAAGCGACCGCTCAATTCTGGTACGTCTCGGAAGAAAAACTTGAGCCGCGCCTGGGCGACCGCGCCATTGAGCCCGGGTCCGAAAGAGAGACGCCGCTCGATACCGCGCGGCAGGTTTGCGCTTTGAACGAAGCGCTTCCAGCTGATGATACACCCCTCTGGCTGTTTCTGGCCGAACATCCTGACCACCGCGCGGCGGCGCGACGGGTGCAGGCATTGCCGCGGCATCCCTATGCGGAAGTCCGCGCTAACCTCCTCGCAGAGGAGGCGGCCCCGATACATCTGCTCAGGGCTAAGCTGTCTTTCTTTGGCGCTACGCGCTTTGACCCAAAGTCGAGGCTGTGGACGCGGGTGACGCTGGCTCAAGGCCTGCCGCTCTTTGACGAAGTCGGGGATGAGGGCCGGTGGCTTCCCAGCCTCTGACGCTCGCCCGTTCTGAACTCTTCGCGTTGTTGCTCAGGGCTGCGCGGGGCGCACGGGTTCCGCTTGGCTACGCAGAAGACATGGCGCGTGCCGTGGGAGATTTCGGAGATGAGGCTGCTTTTGCGGCTGCGGCGCGGGCGCTGTCA
>JBCCYG010000102.1:0-7452 GCA_039190145.1 Pseudomonadota bacterium
CGCGCCGCGATCTCAGCCAAGAGGTAGTTAAAGAGCGCCACATCGCTCCCGCTCTCAAGCTTGAGATGCAGGTCCGCCGCATCGCAGCTCGCCGTGCGGCGTGGGTCCACCACGATGAGCTTTGTTCCCCGCTCCGCCCGGGCCCTGAGCACGCGCTGCATCAGGATCGGGTGACACCAGGCGAGGTTCGACCCCACCAGCACGATGAGGTCCGCCTCATCGAGGTCTTCATAGGTCTGCGGGACAGTATCGGTGCCAAAGGCGCGCTTGTGCCCGGCCACCGTGGAAGCCATGCAAAGCCTTGAATTCGTGTCGATATTTGCCGTTCCGATATAGCCTTTGATCAGCTTATTGGCGACGTAGTAATCCTCGGTCAAAAGCTGACCCGAGACGTAAAAGGCGCAGGCATCGGGCCCGTGCTCTGCGGCCGTCTCGCGAAACTTATCCGCCACAAGCTGCAGCGCGGTGTCCCAAGACGCTTCCTCGCCATAAACCATCGGCGCGCGCAGCCGGTACCCGCGATTGAGCGCCTCGCCCACCGTCTCCCCTAGGTTCGAGCCCTTCGAGCAGAGCTTTCCAAAGTTCGCCGGGTGCTCTGTGTCGCCCCGCACCGTCAGCCCGCCCACACCATCCGGTGTCAGCAGCACGCCACATCCGACCCCGCAATAAGGGCAGGTCGACTGCGTCGTGGGGAGGGGGGTGCCGTCCATGTCAGGCAGCTAGGGAGCAGCGCGGCGCCGCCACGGCCTCCGCATAGGCCGGGCCAAAGATCAGGCTATCGCGCAAGGGCGAGACGTCCTCGCCGCTCTGGATCAGATCGAAAAACCAGGTGCCATCGCTTGTATCGCCATACATAACCGCGCCGATAAGCTTGCCGCCCTCGAGGATAAGCCGCTTGTAAACGCTTGCCGACGGGTCTCGATAAATGAGGTTCTCGCGCTCGTCGCCTTCGGCAAAATCACCGGCGGAAAAGAGGTCACAACCCGTCACCTTGAGCTTCGTCGACAGGCTCTTTTGCACAAAGCACGCCGCACGACCGCTGAGCTCATCAGCCAGCACTGCCGCCTGGTCATAGATCGGCGCGACGAGGCCAAAAAGGCTCCCGCGGTGCTCAACGCATTCGCCCATGGCATAGATGCCCGGCACGGATGTCCGCATCTGGTCATCGACCAAAATCGCCTTGTCGCAGGCGATGCCAGCCTTCTGTGCCAGGGTAATCGCGGGCCGGATGCCAACCGCCATAACCAGCAAATCACAGGGCAAAACACGCCCATCCTTGAGCGCGAGCCCGGTCACATGGCCTTCGTCCCCCAAGATCTCGGCGGAATGCGCCTCACATAGGACCTCGATGCCCTTCGCTTCCAGCGACGCCTGCAAAAGCCCCGCCGCCTCGGGGTCGAGCTGGCGTTCCATCAGGTGGCCCATGATATGCACGACGGTAACGTCGATCCCCCTCGCCGCCATCCCTGCCGCGGCCTCAAGGCCCAATAGCCCGCCGCCGATCACGACGGCCCGCGCGCCCTTTGGCAGGCCGATCATCCGTTCTGTATCTTCCAGATCGCGATAGGCGATCACGCCCTCGAGGTCGTGACCTGGGAGAGGGATCATGAAGGGGGTCGACCCCGTGGCGATAACGAGCTTGTCGTATGGAAGGGAACCCAACGTGCCCGTCACTGTCCGCGCCACAGGGTCGATTTCGCTGACCCGCTCACCAAACCGCGTGGCGATCCCACGCTCGGCATACCAATCGTCGCTATGGGTCACGATCTGCGCATAACTCTTCTCCCCCGCCAGCACCGGGGAGAGCATGAGCCGGTTGTAATTCCCACGCGGCTCCGCGTTGATGAGCGTGATGTCATAGTCCGACCCGTTCTCGGTCAGATGCTCCAGCATCCGGCCCGAGCCCATGCCCGCCCCGATCACTATGAGCCTCTCGCGCGTCACGTGAGCTACTCCGCAGCGACCGCCGGCTTCTCGGGCTCTGGCTCTTCCTCCACCACTTTCGGCTTTGGCTTCGCCCCGTGCTCGTACTCCTCCAGGAAGTCGAGAACCTCCTGCCGGTAGGCGTAGTAATCCGGGTGCTCGAGCAGCGCCTTACGCGTGCGCGGGCGCGGCAGGTCCACATTGGTGATCTTCCCAATCGTCGCCTGGGGCCCGTTCGTCATCATGACCACCCGGTCCGCCAGCAGGATCGCCTCATCCACGTCATGGGTCACGCAGATCGCCGTGACCTTCGTGCGCGACCACACTTCCATGAGCACTTCCTGCAGCTCCCACCGCGTGAGCGAGTCGAGCATTCCGAAAGGTTCGTCGAGAAGAAGGAGCTTGGGCGAGAGTGCAAAGGCCCGCGCGATCCCCACACGCTGCTGCATCCCGTTACTTAGGGACGAGGCAGGCTTATCCATCGCATCCGCGAGGCCCACGCGCTCCAAATAATACTCAACCACATCCTGCCGCTCGGCCTGGGACGCTTTCGGGTAAACCCGGTCCGCCCCGATGGCTACATTCTCCTTGGCCGAGAGCCAGGGGAAGAGCGACGGTGCCTGGAACACCACCGCCCGCTCCGGGTCCGCACCTTCCACATGGCGACCATCGAGCTTGATCGCGCCCTTGGAGATCTCGTTGAGACCCGCCGCCATCGTGAGCACCGTGGACTTACCACAGCCCGAGTGACCGATGAGCGAGATGAACTCGCCCTTGTTGATCTTGAGATCGAAATCCTCAACGACCGTGAGCGGCCCCTTGGGCGTCGGATAGACCTTGTGGAGCTGGGAGAAGTCGAGGAAGCGCTGGTCGATCATCCCTTCCTGGGCCTTCACCACTGCGCTTGGCACGCCATGGATCGGCGTCACATTGGGAAGCGTCTTCGTCCCCTCCACCTTGGCCGCAATGCCCACATCCATGAGGTAGGACGTCACGTCCGCCCGAAGCTTTTTAAAGCCCTCGTGGTTGTTCATCGCCGTCCGCTCCCGTGGGCGAGGGATGTCGACCTTAAACTCTTCGCCCAGCGTCCCATCGGGGTTGAGCGCAATGATACGGTCGGCGAGAACGATGGCCTCGTCCACATCATTGGTGATGAGGACGCAGGTCTTCTTATCCGCTTCCCAGATCTGTTCGATCTCGTCGGCAAGGTTCGCCCGCGTCAGCGCATCCAGGGCGCTCAAAGGCTCGTCCAGCAACAAGACCTCCGGGTTCATCGCCAGCGCGCGGGCCACATTCACCCGCTGCCGCATACCGCCGGAAAGCTCCGCCGGGCGCCTACCCGTGGCGTGGCCGAGGCCCACCATCTTCACGTAATGCGCCACCTTCTCAGCCTTCTCCGCCTTCGACAGCGACGGAAACATCGCATCGACCGCGAGCTGCACGTTCCCGTTCACCGTGAGCCACGGCATGAGCGAGTAGCTCTGAAAGATCACACCGCGCTCGGGCGAGGGCCCGGTGATCGGCGCGCCCTTGAACTCCACCGACCCCTTCGAAGGCATCTCAAGCCCCGCCAAGAGGTTGATCAGCGTCGTCTTCCCCGTGCCGGAGAACCCGAGGAGGACGAGGAACTCGCCCTCCTCAACTTTCAGGTTGATGTCTTTGAGCACATCGGTCCGGCCAGCACCTTCCCCGTAGCTCTTGGAGACATTCGTCAGGTTCAACAGAGCCATGGGATTACCTGTGGTTGGAGAAGGTAAAGAGGGATTGGATCGCGTACATCAGGCGGTCGAGCAGGAAGCCGATGATGCCGATGGTAAAGACCGCGACCATGATCCGCGCGAGCGACTGGGAGGAGCCGTTCTGGAATTCATCCCAGACAAACTTCCCGAGGCCGGGGTTCTGCGCGAGCATCTCCGCCGCGATCAGAACCATCCAGCCAACACCGAGCGACAGGCGCAAACCAGTAAAGATGAGCGGGAGAGCGGAGGGAAGCACCAGCTTCGTGATCTTCGTCCAGGTGCTCATCTTCAGCACCTTCGAGACGTTCACGAGGTCCTTGTCGATGGAGCTCACCCCGAGCGCCGTGTTGATCAGCGTGGGCCAAAGCGAACACAGCGTCACCGTGATGGCGGAGTTCAGGAAGGACTTCGCAAACCACCCGTCATTCGTGACGTAGACCGCAGAGACGACCATCGTCACGATGGGCAGCCACGCGAGCGGCGATACCGGCTTAAAGATCTGAATGATCGGGTTGAGCGCCGCATTCGCCGTGGGCGACAGGCCCGCCATGATCCCGAGGGGGATCGCAATAATCGAGGCGATCAGGAACCCAAAGAACACCGTGAGGATGGAGGTGCCAATCTGCTGATAGTAGCTCGGCGCGCCTGTGTAAGCCCGCTCCACCGGCTCGCGGCCTTGCTCTGCGCGGCGCTCATTGAGCTGCGCAACTTGAGCTTCAAACTTGGCCCGGCTTTCCGCCTTGGCCTGCGCATCCTCGTGAAGGTTGATCGCCTGCTCCCAGACCTGCACAGGGCCCGGAATTGCGCCGAGCGAGGTCTGAACCGTGGGCGCGAGCATGGCCCAGAGCGACAAAAAGCCCGCGATGGCCAAAAGCGGCACACCAAGAAGGCGCCAAATCTCGCCCATCTGAGCTTTGGGGTTGTCTCCAGCGGCCGCCTTCAGGATCGGCGTGAGCCACGAAAGCCCTAGAACCTGAAACCATTTGTCGGCGGAGTTAATCTTCGTAAAAAGCCGCTCCTTGCGCGCCTCACGCGCTTCCTCGGGGCTCAAGCTGTCTGGATCGATGGCGGTCATAGCAGTGTCCTCGGATCGCGCATGGGTCGAATAGGATCGGGTAAAAAGGGACGGCGAGTGGGGCGTTGCGCGTTAGCGCGAGCGACACCCGCCGTCCCTCGGGAGATTAGCCCTGGACTTCGGAGCCCACGACGGTCTGGCCGGTCTTCAGGCCGATCGGGAGGCTTTCCAGGTAGGCGTTAGGCTGACGACCATCGTAGGGAATGCCATCGATGATATCGGCTGCCGGGGTCGGCTCCTTGAAGCCGTCGCTGTCCCAGGGGAAGTCCGCTTCATTGGCCAGACCCTCATCGACGAGCAGACGCGCGGCTTCGAGATAGATGTCCGGGCGATACACGCTCTCGGCCACATCGAAATACCATTGATCATCCTTGGTGTCGGCGATCTGACCCCAGCGGCGCATCTGCGTCAGGTACCAGATGGCGTCGGAGTAAAACGGGTAAGTCGCGTTGTAGCGGAAGAACACGTTGAAATCCGGGATGTCGCGGCGGTCGCCCTTTTCGAACTCAAAGAAGCCCGTCATGGAATTCGCGATCACGTCATAATCCGCGCCCACATAGTTCGGCTGGGAGAGCATCTCCACCGCGGCAGGGCGGTTTTCATTGTTGTTCTCGTCGAGCCAGATCGCCGCGCGGATCAGCGCTTTGACGATTGCCTTCGTGGTGTTCGGATTTTCGTCAGCAAACTCCTTGGTGATGCCGAAAACCTTCTCCGGGTTGTTCTTCCACATCTGGTAGTCGGTGATCACCGGTACGCCGATGCCTTTAAACACGGCCTGCTGGTTCCAGGGCTCACCCACGCAATAGCCGTGGATCGTGCCCGCTTCGAGCGTCGCCGGCATCTGCGGCGGAGGCGTCACGGAAAGGAACACATCAGCGCCAATCTGGCCGGAGATGTTCTCAGGCGAGTAATAGCCCGGCTCAAGACCACCGGCAGCAAGCCAGTAGCGCAGTTCGTAGTTGTGAGTGGAGACCGGGAAAACCATGCCCATGTTGAAGGGCTCACCACGGGAGTTGAACTCCTCGACCACCGGCGCCAAAGCGGCAGCAGAGATCGGGTGCTGCGGGCGACCATCATCCATCGACGGGATGTTCGGGCGCATCATCTCCCAAACCTCGTTCGACACGGTGATGCCGTTGCCGTTCAGGTCCATGGAAAAGGGGGTGATGATGTGGGCCTCGGTCCCGTAGCCGATCGTCGCCGCAAGCGGCTGACCGGCGAGCATGTGCGCGCCGTCAAGCGTCCCATCGATCACACCGTCGAGCAGCACTTTCCAGTTTGCCTGGGCCTCAAGCGTCACGAAGAGCCCTTCATCAAGGAAGTAGCCATTCTCATAGGCCACCGCGAGCGGCGCCATATCCGTCAGCTTGATAAAGCCGAAAGTCAGCTCGTCCTTTTCTAGGTCCAAAAGCTGCGCGGAGGCTGAGCCTGCCATGAGGGCCGTGGCCGCGACAGCGAGGAGTTTCCTGGCGATCATTAGTCTTCCTTTCATGGTCGGGCGCGGGAGGGTGCGCCCTCTTGCGGGCCTGGCAGGACCCAACAACAAAAAAACCGCATGTGCTCCCTGGAAGCTTTCCAAGGTCACAAGCGGCTTCGCTTTGGTGAAAGCCCGGTCATTCGGGCGAGAATCTGTCGAGCGTCGATGCTCTGCCTCACAAAAGACCGAAAAAACGGCGTCGAAAAAAGAGAAAAGTTTCGATTCACCCTGGAATTTCTGCACTTGCAGCATACGACAGCGTGCCGTTGCCTAATCCTTAGTCACTGCTGACTTGAGGGTTCAAAAATGCGCCCATCGAAAAACCGGTCCTTCGCAAGGATCAGCCGCCCGCCCATCGAACCCACCGCCGTCGGCTCCGCCAATGCGCCCTCAACTTTCGCCGAGGCAGAGGGCAGATCATGGGCAAGCCCCGCCATGGCCGCACGATAAAGGTCGGATCGGAACGTGTCCCGCGCGGCCTCCGCGGCCTTCGTCGGGTTGGTCTTTGCACGCACCGCAAGCTGGCGCGCGATCCATTCCGCCTGGCTCTTCCACGGGAAACCCGCCGCTCCATCAAAGAACTCCAGGAACCCTTCGCAGCGCCTCGCCTCGCCCGCTGGATTAATCAGAAAATGCCCTTCCAGCGCATGCTCCAAAAGCTCGGCCGGCAGGTCGAGATAGCGCGGCTGGCTCAGGAACTCCGTGACAAGCCCCCGCGAACTCGGGTCCGACATCCAGCGCGCCGCCCGCCACGTGGCGCGGATAAGCGCCATGGCCGTCTCTACGTTTCGGTCCACCCATTCCGCGCGCACCGCGATGACCTTCTCCGGCGCAAAGGCCCAGATCGCCGCCCCGGGCAAAAGCAACTCACCCACGCCATTATCAACCGACCGCGACCCCCAGGGCTCGCCCACGCAAAACGCGTCGATCTCACCCACTTTGAGCGCATCGGCCATGAGCGGCGGCGGCACCGTGATGATCTCCACGAGCTCTGGCGCTGGAAGGCCCAAAGCCGTCAGCCAATAATAGACAAGCTCCGCATGCATCGAAAACGGGAACGGCACCCCGATCCTGAGCCCCTTCGGCTTCGCTTCAATGAGCGCGGCCCCCGCCGCCTGCGCATCCGAGAATGAGAAATCATGCCCTGTCTCGCGGATCGCCTTCGCCAGCTCGCGGCTCACCCCTATGACATTGCCATTAATAGATAAAACGCTGATCGCATGGAGCGACGTCCCCGC
>JBCCYG010000103.1:0-7410 GCA_039190145.1 Pseudomonadota bacterium
GCGGCCCAAGCGCCGTGGGCAACGCCAGGGGTGAAGCGGGCCTCTGGGGCATGGGAGGCGCAGAAATCGCGGACCATGGCTTTGGCTTCCATGGAAAGGTCCCAGAGGAGATGGGCGGTGTCGTGCCCCAGTTCCTTTTCGAGCGTTCGCTGGTCGATATTGAAGCCGGAGCCGACCTGGCCGCCATTGCGCCCGGATGCGCCGAAGCCCGCGCGGTGGGCCTCGATCACAGCCACTTTGAGCCCCTTGCGCGCAAGTTCTAGCGCGCAGGTGAGGCCGGTGAAGCCAGCGCCAAGGAGAGCGACGTCGACGTCGACCTGCCCTTCGAGCGCGGGGCGGGCCGGGGGGATGTCGGCGGTGGCAGCATACCAGGAAGCTGGAAACTCGCCCGGGCGGTCGTTACGGAAGAGCGGGTTCATGGGACCTTCAGCTCGTCAGCTTTCCACCCGGGAGGGCGGCGGGGTCGACGATAGTGGCAACCTGCGCGCCATCGGGGGCGAGCCCGAGCTTGCTGCAGACGGCCTCGGAGGGCGCATTGCCGGGCTGAACGCCGGTCATGATCGTGCAGCCGGGCAGGCGCGCGCGGAGGGAGACGATGGCATGGGCGCCGAGGAAGAGCGCGAGGCGGTGCCCGCGCCACGCCTCTGCTGTGGCGAGCATACCCCACCACGCCTCACGGCCCATCGTGGGATGGCCGTGATGGGCAAATGCGGCCCCTGCGCCGCAGCTCACGGCCTCACCCGTTTCAGTCATGGCGACGAAACAAGTACCTGGACGGAGGTCATTGCGGAGCAGCGCCAGGTTGGGGATCATCACGCCGCAGCTTGCCGCGAGCTGCTGGAAAGCCTCGAGTGTTTCTGGAGTCGTATCCGGGGAAATTTCGTGGAGTGTAAGCCCTTTGGGGAGCTTGGTTTCAGAGATGATTTCATTTGCTCTCGCCAGGGCGTCGTCGGAACCGATCCAGCGATCATAGCGCGTGACGGAGACGCCTTGGGCGTTCATTTGCGCTGTGACGGTGGCATGCTCGTCGGCGGTCACTTTGGCGATGGTGGTCGTGCCCTGAAGGGTGAGAAGTGAGCTCATCAAGGCATCGTCAGCATCAGCAAATGTGCAAACGCCGACGCCACGACCGTAATAGGTGCAGCGGGGATCGTCCTTGACCAGCTCATAGACGGCGCGGCCACGGCGCAGGACGGCGCGTTGGGCCTCGCTGCCAAGGTAATCGCGGCCCTCAGACATTGGTCAGCAAATGCTCCCGCTCCCAGGGGCTGATCACCTCGAGGAACTCGTCGTACTCGGTCCTTTTGACGATGGAATAGACGCGGGCGAATTCGGGGCCGAGGATGTCGTGGAGGCCGGTGGCCTCGTCAAAGAGGTCGAGCGCGCGGCCTAGGTCGCGGGGGATGTCACCCTCGCCTTCATAGGCGTCACCGCGGAACTGGCGGCTCGGGCGCTCCTCTTGCTGGAGGCCGAGGAGGCCCGCCGCAAGGGAGGCGGCGATGCCGAGATAGGGGTTACAATCCATCCCGGCGAGGCGGTTTTCCACGCGGCGTGCTTCGGGGCCTGAAACGGGGATGCGGATGCCCGTCGTGCGGTTGTCGCGGCCCCATTCCAGATTAATGGGGGCAGCGTGGTCTTTGACGTAGCGCCTATAGCTGTTCACGTAAGGCGCTTGCAGGGCGATGGCGGCGGGCAGGTGGTTTTGGAGGCCAGCGATGAAATGGTAGAACGCATCGGTTTCGCCGCCCTGGGGCCCCGCGAAGATGTTGCGGCCGTCGGCATCAAGGAACGAGTGGTGGATATGCATGGCGCTTCCCGGCTCGCCCGCGATGGGCTTGGCCATGAAGGTGGCGTAGCAATTGTGCTTAAGCGCGGCCTCGCGGATCATGCGTTTGTAGAAGAACACTTCGTCGGCGAGTTTCACGGGGTCGCCATGGCGGAGGTTTATCTCCACCTGGCCTGCGCCGCCTTCCTGGGTGATGCCATCGATCTCTAGCCCCATAAGCTCGGCGAAATCGTAGATGTCATCGATCACGGGGCCGTATTCGTCGACCGCAGACATGGAATAGGCCTGTCGCGCCGCAGCGGGGCGGCCGGAGCGGCCCATCATGGGCTCGATGGCACGGGCCGGGTCGAGATTGGGCGCGACAAGGAAGAACTCCATCTCTGGCGCCACGACGGGCTTGAGCCCCCGTTCCTGATACGCGTTGCACACGCGTTTGAGCACGTTGCGGGGAGAGAAGGGGATTGGTGTGCCATCGCGGTCGAAGGCATCGTGGATGACCTGGAGGGTCCAGTCCCCGGTCCAGGGGGCGGCCGTGGCGGTGGAGAAATCGGGTTTCAGGATCATGTCCGGCTCAGTGAAGCCCTCGGCGCCTGCAGCCTCTCCCCAGCCGCCGGTGATTGTCTGGAAATAGATCGAGTTTGGCAGGTAGAATTGCGACTGACGGTCGAATTTGAGCGCGGGCACGGCTTTGCCGCGCGCGATGCCAGGGAGGTCGGCGATGATGCATTCGACCTCATCGAGGCGGTGATTTTCGACGTATTTCTGCGTGATGTCGGGGCAGTGTTTGAGCCACGGATTCATAGCTGAGCCCCCTCGCGGGCCTGCTTTAGGAAGGCGGCGAGGCTCGCAGCTGTTTCCGGCTCATGGGTGCGGCCCCCCATTTGCGCTTTGACCTCAGGAAAGAGGTTGGGCGGGTAGGCAGCATCCCCCCATCTTGCAGCCAGGTAGGTCGCCAGCACCGGGTCCGGGATTTCGGGATGCGGCTGGATCGTATGGATGTGGCCGCCATAGGTCAGCGCGGCATGGGTGCAGCCGGGATGCTGCGCCGTGGTACGGGCCTCTTTCGGGGCGGTGATGACCTGATCCTGGTGCCAAGCGTTCAGCGTGACTTCGCGCCCTTCAGGCGTTTGATACCTCTTGGGCCCGAGCTGCCAGCCGCCTGAGAATTTCTCGACGCGCCCGCCGAGGGCCTGGGCCACGATCTGGTGCCCGAAGCAGATGCCGATCATGGGCTTTTTGGCGCTGTGGGCCGCGCGGATGAAATCCTCTAACGGAGCGATGAAGGGGAGGCTGTCGTAGGCCCCGTGGCGAGAGCCCGTGATGAGCCAGCCTTCTGCCGCGTCGATGCTTTCCGGGAAGTGCATATCGACGACGTTCCAGGTCTCAAAGTTGAGGCCGTGGCCGTCGAATAGCGCGTGGAAGAGATCGTCGTAATCGCCATGCGCCTCAGCCACTTCGGCGGGCGTGTGGCCACATTGCAGGATGCCGATATGCATGGTTCACCAAGATTTTTGCCGACGATAGGCGCGCGGAGGCGGGAAGGGAAGCTAGACCGTTTCCAGGAGCGCAAGGATGAGTTCGGTATCGGAGAGTTGGCTGCACTTGGCGAGGTCCTGCCGCTTTGTGCGGGTCAGATTGTCGAGAAGGAGCGGGTCGAAGATACGGGTGAGAAGGGGGTCCTCTAGGGCGCTGATGGCGGCGTCCATCGTTGCCGCGAGCTTGGGGGCGTCTTGGCCGTAGGCATTGCCTTTGGTTTGTGCTGGTGGCGCGATTTCGTCCTCCATCCCCGTGAGAGCTGCGCCGAGGATGGCGGCAAAGAGCAGGTAGGGGTTGGTGTCGCCGCCCGCCACACGATGCTCAAAGCGGCGCGCTTTGTTAGGGCCGGATGGGATGCGGAGCGCGACGGTTCGGTTGTCATAGCCCCAGCAGGCGCCGGTCGGGGCGTGGGCGTTTTCGACGAAGCGGGCATAGCTGCCCCAATTGGGCGCAAAGAAGATCGTGGAGGCGGGGAGCGCTTGGAGCGTGCCGGCAATGGCATGTCGGAGCGTGTCTGTGCCTTGGACAGTGCCGTCGTCGAATATGTTGTGACCGTTGGTATCCAGGATGGACGCATGGAGGTGGAGCCCACTGCCCGCATCGTCGGAAAAAGGTTTTGCCAGAAAAGTCGCAGAGAGACCGTGGTTCGTTGCCGTGCCTTTGATCAGCTCTTTCATGAAGAGCGCATCGTCGGCGGCTTTCATGGCCGGGGCGTGATCGAGCGTCACTTCGAATTGGCCGAGGCCGGATTCAGAGGTTATCGTGGAGGGGGCGAGGCCTATGGCGGCGGCGCCTATCTCGACGTCGTTGAAGAATGCCTCGAAGCCGTCGAGCTGACGCAGACCGAGCACTTGCGGGTCTGCAAGCCTGCGGCCGGAGCGCGGGTTAACGGGTGCTGCCAGCGCGCCGTCGAGCTCCACAAGGTAAAACTCGAGCTCTACCGCGCAGTGCGGAGCCCAGCCGTGGGCGCTGTAGGCCTCTAGCACCCGTGCGAGGGCGCGGCGGGGATCGCCCTCAAAGGGCGTACCGTCTTCGCGGTACATCTGCGAGAGCTGGAGCTGCGGGCTGTGGTCGAGCCAGGGGAGCGGGACGGGGTCTCTTTCACTCGGCAGGAGGGTGCCATCGGCATCGCCGGTTGCGAAAACGAGGGGGCTGCCCTCGATGTCGTGCCCAAAGACATCGACGTTGAGGGCAGAGAACGGCATGCGGACGGGCTGTCCAAGCTTTTCCAACGGGACGCGCTTGCCGCGGAGCTGGCCGTTGAGGTCAACGGCCGCGATGCGGGCAGAGGCGGTCATCGGATCATCGTCGGGCGAAAGCGGAGCTTGGTGCGCGTGGCTTGCGGCAGGTGCCTGTTGAGGCGTTTATTCACTCGGCCCATGAGGAAGATCAGTGTGAGGGTCACGAGGACGAAGTAGAACGCGAGGATCGGGTAGGGCACGAAAGGATTGAAGGTCTTATCCGCGAAGTACTGCGCGTAATAAAGCGCGTCCCCTTGTTGGCGCTGGGCCGGGAAGCCGGAGAGAAAGACGAGCGTCGTCGCGTGGAAGAGGAAGATCGCCTCATTCGTGTAGGCGGGCCAGGCGAGGCGCATCTGGGTGGGCCAGATCACGCGGCGAAATCGGGTGAAGCCTGCCATTCCATAGGCGTCTGCGGCTTCGACTTCGCCTTTTGGCACAGATTTGAGCGCACCGTAGAAGATCTCCCCCGAATACGCGGCGGTGTTTAGGAACAGCACGATGAGCGCGCCGGCCCAGGCGGAGGTGAGCCAGGGAAGGATCTCTGCGTTTTTGAGCTCGAGGAAGATGAAGTAGGCGAGGAAGAACTGGATGAAGAGGGGCGAGCCCCGGAAGGTGAGGATGAACCAGTCGGCGGGTTTCGCGAACCACGGGTTAGGAGAGGCTTTGCCGACGGCCAGGAGGTTGGCGAGGAGGAAGCCCGCCATGAGGGCGAGCAGTCCGAAATAGATGTTCCAGATCAGCCCCGAGCCGATGAGGGTGAAGTGCTGGCACAGCGTGAAATCCTCGCGGGGCAGGAGGCGCTCACCGTAGCCCAAGCTGCGAAACGCATATGCCTGAATGGTGTCCCAGCAGCTCATCTAGGCGCGCCGAATTTCTTGGAAGAAATTTGCGAAGGGTTTTCGAAAGTTCTTTTGGCTCATGTTGCGCCTAACGTCGCTTGGCCGCGGGTGAGGCGCTGGTTGATGCGATTGAGTACGCGTTCTGATACGCGGGTGAAGGCGAGGTAGAACACCAGCAGGAAGAGGAAGTACCAGAGACGCCAATCGCCGTGCGGGTAGTCCGAGAACCGCGCGAGCTGCGTGCCGCCAAGCTCACGGGCCCAATAGACGATGTCTTCGACACCGAGGAGGAAGAGGAGCGGGGTGGCCTTTATGAGCACCATCCAGAGGTTGGACAGACCCGGGAGCGCGTAGACCCACATTTGCGGCACGGTGATGCGCCAAAAAGCCTGGCGCGGGGTCATGCCGTAGGCTTCCGCGGCCTCTATCTGTCCGCGTGGTACAGCGTTCATGGCCCCGAAGAGTACGTTGGCGGCAAAGGCGCCAAAGACGATGGCAAAGGTGAGCACGGCGAGGAAGAAGCCGTAGACCTCATGTATCCATTGCGGGGCTGTCGAAAGCGGCAGTTTTGCCTGATCGCAGACAATGAAGTCGTTGCCCTGTCGGATCGGATCCGTCCAGCCGGGGCAGAGGGCCTGATGCCTCAGCCATTCAAAGCCTTGATCGAGGGCGATGACGAAGAACAAGAAAAAAGCGATGTCGGGAACGCCGCGCACGACGGCGATGTAGGCGCGACCCAGCCAGCTCAGCGGTAGGACGTGTGAGCGGGCGGCCATGGCCCCGCCAAAGCCAAATGCCAGTGCCGCCGGCGCGGTGATGGCCAATAGAATTAGAACCGTCAGAAAGGACCAGTAGAACAGCGCGTGTTTGCCCGTCGTGAAGTAGCAGGCAAACCAGCGAAATGTCTCAAGCTGAGAGGGGTCTGAGCAGAATTCAAACATGGCAGATTACCCCTCCCCACGTATGGGGAGGGGTGAAAGGACCTGGCCTTAGAACGTGGAGGATACTTCCCACTTTTCGATCAGCGCATTGAGCGAGCCGTCGTCTTTCATTGACTGGATCGCTGCGTTGAAGGTTTCGCGCAGCTCGCCATCGCTTTCGCGGATGCCCATGCCGACACCGCCGCCAATCATTTCTTCCTTTTCAAGGAGCACGAGATCAGGGTCTTCGGCTGCGATCGGCGCCAGGAAGCTTGAGTCTGCCAGTACAGCGTCGGCTTCGCCGTTCCGCACGGCTGCGATGGTGTCTTCGGGTGTCGCGAATTCGAGGACGGTCACGCCAGCCTCGGCGAGGAACGCGGCTTGGATCGTGTTAACCTGCGCTGCCACGACGCCGCCCATGATGTCGGCATCCTCAGACGCTGCGAGGTAGCCCGAGGGATCGGGCGGGGTGTAGCCCATGGTGAAGTCGATCACCTCGTCACGCTCGGCGGTGATGGACATGCCTGCGATGATAGCGTCGTAGTTGCCGCTCACGAGATTGGGGATGATCGAATCCCAGTCATTGGTGACCCACTCGCATTCAAGCTCGGCCCGTGCGCATAGCTCATCGCCCAGTTCACGCTCAAAGCCCGCAACTTCGCCATTATCGTCGAGGAAATTCCAAGGCGCGTAGGCGCCTTCTGTGCCGAGGCGGACGACATCTGCGAAAGCAGCGCTCGCGGTGAGTGCCAGGACGGCGGTGGTTTGGATCAAAAGCTTCATCATGTTTCTCCCGTAGATGATGCTGGTTTCACGCGGCCACCGCAGACAAAAACTGCTTGAGCCGCTCGGATTTCGGAGAGCCAAAGAGGCTGGCGGGATCGCCTTCCTCTTCGATCTTTCCCTGGTGAAGGAACACAACGTGGTTCGACACATCCCGTGCCATCGCCATGTCGTGGGTGACGATGATCATCGTGCGGCCCTCATCGGCCAGCCCGCGGATCACCTTGATCACCTCTTGCTCGAGCTCTGGGTCGAGGGCGGAGGTGGGTTCGTCGAAAAGGAGCGCCTTGGGTTCCATGGCGAGC
>JBCCYG010000104.1:0-7342 GCA_039190145.1 Pseudomonadota bacterium
CTACACAAACGCGGGCAAGAGCACGCTTTTTAACCGCTTGACCGGGGCGAAAGTGATGGCCAAGGACATGCTCTTTGCCACGCTCGACCCCACCATGCGCGCCATAGAGCTCCCAGATGGCATGGAGGTCATCCTGTCTGACACGGTGGGCTTTATCTCCGATCTACCCACCGAACTCGTCGCCGCCTTCCGCGCTACGCTCGAAGAGGTCACCGCCGCCGATCTCATCCTCCATGTGCGCGACATCTCTCACCCGGAAACCGAGGAGCAGGCGCAGGATGTGGACGACATCCTGGCCTCGCTCGGCATCGCAGAGGAAACGCCGGTCCTAGAAGTCTGGAACAAGCTCGATCAACTCCCCGCCGACGCGCTTGCAACCCGCCAAAATCAGGCCGCGCGGGAGGATGACATCCACCTCACCTCCGCCCTCACGGGCGCGGGCATGGCCGACCTGCTGGAAGCAGCCTCAGAGCGGCTCACACCGCCCAAGACGACAGAAACCCTCACGCTCCCTCATAGCGACGGCCGTCGTCGCGCCTGGCTCTATGAGCAGGGCGTCGTCACCGGCGAAGAGGGCTCAGAGGAGGGCACCGCGCTCCAGGTAGAATGGACCGCCACCCAATCGGCCCGCTACGCAAAGCTCTGATCCACCCCTTCATCTTTCTCCAAAAACTCCCGCCGGAGGCTGGCGCAATGCCAGCCCCGGGCGCGGCGGATGAAATGTCGCGCCCAATTCGCCACCTTTTCATGCAAAACTCGCCCCATGCTGGAAGAAAAGCGCAAAGATCTCGACTCCGAAAAGCAGAAACGCCTGCTGCAGCGGCTGGTGAGCGACCTGAGCCACCAGAGCCCCACGGTCTATTACATGCCCACGGCGGACATCGCCGCGCTGCTTGAAGCCAACATCAAAAAGGGCGGACGTCTCTCACCCGAAGACCGCGCGCTTCTTCAAAAGCTCTCGAAACGCGATATCGAGGTCATCCTCAGCCTCCACTAAGGGCCGTCCTCACCGCGGCACAAGCGTCGTCACCCCGATCGCCGCTGCCCGGGCGAGCTCGGGATCAAGCGACATGGGCACGTATTCGCCGCGCCGCCAGAGCTCTCCCAGATCGTCGTAATGCCGCGACAGCGGGTGCCCGGACTGACCCGTGGAGATGATGAAGACCGAGGAATCCGGGTCTGCAAAATCATAGACGCCCCGATACCCCGCCCCATGCACATTCCGGAACGGATGCGCGCCGGTGCCAGAGGTCTTCCCGCGCTGCAGGGTATTATCGCCGCCGCTCGTGGACTGCCGAATATTCACGAGCCAGCCCAACGCCCGGATCGAGCCCAGCACCTGGTGATCATGGGTCGCCTCATGGGCATCCCCCCAGCGCAGGGAAGAAAGCCGTGCCGCGCCATAGGTCTCCTCGATCCAGAGGATCGCATCATCCAGTGCCGCCCGCGCCATGTCGTTGCAGGTCTCCACCGGTGCCGATTGCACCACGTCGCACCACGCGCTCGCCCCATCGACATCCCGGTACACCCGTTCCAGAAAGAGCGGCTCCACATGGGTGAATTCCTCTGCCAGCGGTCCCAGTTCATCACGGATGAGCCGCGCCTGCAGCGCCCGCATCCACGCAGCGTAAAGCAGAGGCTCGGGCAGATGCTCGTTCATCTCTCCCGACCATTCCGCCAAGAGCCCGAGCGCTTCCTGCCGCTTCCGCTCCGGCGTGCCTGCCGGCGCCGCCTCCCCGGTAAACCACAGATCCGCGCCGATGAGCGGCAACAGGTTCCGCGCGGCAGGGCTCACCGTGTCGAGTTGCCCCTCGATAAAGCTCTCCCGCGTATGGACCTCGCGCGCCTGCATCAGCCGTTCCCAGCGCAGCACGCGCTGCGTGTCGCCCCAGGCAAAGCTCACATGGTCGGGGAAGGGCCGGTCCACGATCTTGTTGTTGGTGTTGCCGATTATGCCGCCCTCGGCATCCATGAATTCCGGAGTCGCCGCATAGGGCAGCCGCCCTTGCCACCGGTTCTCCGCGCGCCAACCGGGCGTGGGGAGCCGCCCCTGCGACTGGTGGCGCAGATTTCGGGCCGGGATCGCGCCGATCGTCTTCATGGCTATCTCTTCGCGATCCGCCAGCGTCAGGTTCTGTGCAGGAGAGATGTATCTCTCCGCCGCCGCCACGGCGTCCCGCACATTATCCGTCCGCGTGATATCAAGCGCAGCCGACAAGCTCGTGTCTTCGGGACTAAGCACCGTCCAGGCAAGGCTCGCCGCGTGCCCCGGCGGTGTCACCGTGCCCAGATCAAACATGTCGGCATCCAACACCGGCCCGTTCCGCGTCCAGCGCAGGTCAATCGTCACCGGCGCGCTGTCAGCAACCCGAATGATTGTCTGACGCGTCCGAAACGGTTCATAGCCGTCCCCCACGCGGTACTCGCCCGCATTCTCCGGGTTGAGCTCTTCGATATAGACATCCTGGTCGTCCACATAGGCGCTAGTCAGCCCCCAGCCGAGCTCTGCCGAGCGTCCCACAAGGACAAGCGGCATGCCCGGGATCGTGCCCCCGATCTGGCCGCCGGTTTCGAGCTCCAGCCGAGCGAGGTACCAGAACGAAGGCGCCGAAAAGCCCAGATGCGGATCATTGGCCAAGAGCGTGCCGCCTGAGGCCGACCGCGTCGGCGCCGCCGCCCAGGCATTGGATGCCCCGCCGAGCCCACGCGGCGCCGCTGGCATGAGCATGACATCAGCCACCCGCGTATCAGGCAGCCCAGGCACCATCCCAGGCACAAGAGACGCGTAGTCGGGCAGGGCGGCCACACCCTCTCCCGGCACATCCGGGAGGAGGTCGAGCATCCGCTCCTCGGGCAGCATGAGCGAGACCCGCGCGCGCAACACCTCTTCTTCCAAGTGCCCCGCCAGCTGCAGCCCCATAAGCTTTTGCACCGCGATGGAATCCGTCGGGGTCCAGGGCGCAATGGCAGGCTGAAAGAGGAAAAACTCCGGTGCCCCGCGCCCCAGCGCCCCCTCATTGATTTCGGCGAGCCGCGCATTCACCCCCGCCGAATAGGCCTCCAAAGCGGCCGTCGCATAGGGCGTCTGCGCCGATACCGACGCTTGCGCGAGGGAATAGAGATCGAGCCGCCTCAGCAGCACATCCACCGGCAGCGTCGCCTCTCCAAAAAGCTCTGACAACCGCCCCTGCACCGTGCGGCGCAACATCGTCATCTGCCAAAGCCTGTCCTGCGCATGGGCATAGCCCAACCCAAAGAAGACGTCTGTGTCAGAGGCACCAAAGATATGCGGCACGCTCGCAGTATCCCGCAGGATTTCCACTTGCTCGGAAAGCCCATCCACCGTGACCGTCCGATCATAATCCGGCACCGACCGCGACAGCACGTAATAGGCCAGTGCAAAGGCCCCAACGCCGAGCACGAGAGCCGCCGAAGCAATGCGCACGAGCCAGCGAAATAGGGTCATTTTCTCTCCTGAGGGTGCCAAGTTGACGGCGGATGCCCCGCCGTTACGTTGCGCGCGAGAATAATCACATCGCACGAGGGGGATAAAGCCATGGCGAAGGTCGCATTTCTAGGATTGGGCGTCATGGGCTACCCCATGGCCGGGCATCTCCAGGCGGCAGGCCACGCCGTTACCGTCTACAACCGCACCGCCGCCAAAGCAGAGGCGTGGGTCGCCGAACACGGCGGCACCTCGGCCGCGACGCCTGCCGAGGCCGCCAAGGGGCAAGATTTCGTCATGGCCTGCGTCGGCAACGACGATGACCTCCGCTCGGTCTGCCTCGGGGAAAACGGCGCGATCGCCGCCATGGAGGCAGGCGCGATCTTCGTCGATCACACGACCGTCTCCGCCAAGGTCACGCGCGAGCTCTACGAGGCCGCCGGTGGCCGCTTTGTTGATGCCCCGGTCTCCGGCGGGCAAGCTGGCGCAGAGAATGCACAGCTCGGCATCATGTGTGGTGGCGATGAGGCGACCTATGCCAAGGCCGAGCCGATCATGGAGGTTTACGCCAAGGCCTGCCGCCGCATGGGCGAAAGCGGGGCAGGGCAGCTCACCAAGATGGTCAACCAAATCTGCATCGCGGGCCTCGTCCAAGGCCTCTCCGAGGGTCTGCATTTCGCCGAAAAAGCTGGCCTCGACATCCGTGACGTTGTCTCTGTCATCTCGCAGGGCGCGGCAGGCTCTTGGCAGATGTCCAACCGCTATGAAACCATGGCCGACGACAAATACGATTTTGGCTTCGCGGTGGATTGGATGCGCAAAGACCTCGCCATCTGCCTTCAGACAGCCAATGAGAACGGCGCAAGCCTCCCCGTCGTGGCGCTTGTCGATCAATTCTACAAAGACGTCCAAAAGCTCGGCGGCGGACGCTGGGACACATCAAGCTTGATCAAGCGGCTAAGAGAGGCGGGCTAGAGCAGCTACGCCTTCGGCCGCCAAGCCATCTTCATGTAGACATCGCCCGCTTTAAGCTCGTCCAGCATCTGGTTGAGCCGCTTTGATTTTGTTTCTTCCCGCTTGGCGCGGGCAATCCAGCCCATATAGTCATTACGCTGGTACCAAGGGCGCGCCGCGTGGCGCCCCATCAACCCTTGGTCTTCAAGGGCGCTGCGGACGTATTCCGGCATCGGTTGCTCAGGTCTCTTCATCAGGTCTCTTCATAACGACCCCGCGATAGCTTTCTTAATTGTTAACCAAGCGAGCCGCGCCATCCAAACCTTTGCCTGAAAGCTTGCAGAGCCAGTTAAGGCAAATTGAAATCTTTCTCAGGCTTGAAAAAATTCAGCCCGCGCTGCACCGTGAGGGCACAACAACAAGAGAAATCGAGCAATGAAACACACAGTAAAAACACTCGCGTTAGCGGTCGCCATGATGGCGTCTGTTGCGTCGGCGCAAGAAGAGCAAGAAGTCCAAGAAGAAAACATAAACATCTTCACAGGCTTCGAGTACGTCCTTCAACCAATTGGAATCAAATGGGCCTGCGGTGGCGGCAGTAGCAACGACGTTACCGCCCTAGACGCGCTCATCGCAGCCTTTCCTGAAGATGCCGCAAGCGCCGAACTGCAGACAACCATTGACGGAATGAAGGAACTGACAACGGGCCAAGCCGCACTGGCTGAGATGTTAGGCATCGATGCCTCCAGCGCCCAGGCTTCCGATGTGTGCGCGGTTGCCATGCCGCTTAGCGTTGAGTGGGCGACCCCCGATCTCTTCGCCAGCAATGACAATGAGGGCGGCGTGCCTGATGATCAGCGCGAGCTCTGGTCGGCATTTTGGCAAGTGGTTAACAGCATCTAAGCAACGCCTAGGATGGTGGCTTAGCGATGGGGCAGCGCGAGAAAGAGCGCTGCCCTTTACCTTTCGGGTATGAGCCCCTTCGGGAAGAACCGCAGCATAATGAGCAGCACAAGCCCCATCGTGATGAGCCGCATATGCGCTGAGGCATCAAGCAGGTGATCCTTGAGCCATGATCCGTCCGCCAGCGGCGCCGTAATCGCCCCGAGCAGGACCTGCGATGCAGGCTCCACCTGAATCCACAGAAACCAAATCACGAAGCCGCCGAGCACAGCACCGAAGTTATTCCCCGAGCCGCCCACGATCACCATCACCCAAATGAGGAACGTGAAACGAAGCGGCTGGTAAGCTGCGGGCGTGAGCTGGCTGTCGAGCGTCGTCATCATCGCCCCCGCCATGCCCAAAATGGCGGACCCCAGGATGAAAATCTGGAGATGCCGCGCGGTGACGTCCTTGCCCATGGCCTCCGCCGCCGTCTCATTATCGCGGATCGCGCGCATCATCCGGCCCCAGGGTGAATTCAGCGCGAGCTGCGCCAGAACGAGCAGGATCACCAGAACCAGCGTAAAGAGCACCGCCCATTCCACCCGCACCTGCACGGTCGAGGCAAAGACGGGGTCGAGCCCCCAACCCGCCGCGCGCTCAAGAAACTCAGGGTCCGCCTGCAGATCGACTTCGTAAGAAACCGGCCGCGGTATCCCCACCACGTTCTTCACCCCGCGCGAGAGCCAGTCTTCCGCCTTCAGGATCGCAATGATGATCTCCGCAATGCCGAGCGTCGCGATGGCTAGGTAATCGGAGCGCAGGCCCAAAGCCGTCTTCCCGATGATCCACGCCGCCCCCGCCGCGATAAGCCCGCCCGCCGGCCAGGCCAAAAGCATGGTGAGCCCTTCTGCTCCGATACCGCCGAGGAAGCCCGTGCCCGCCGGGTTCACCGCCTCAATGGCATCGCGCGCAGGGTCAAAAAGCTGCCGGTAGATCAGGAAACCCACAACGACAATACCGAGGACAGCGAGTGTTCGCCTCCGCCCCGGCGCAATCTGGCGGTAGGCCACAATAGCGCCGACAATTGTCACCGCGCCCATGGTCATGGCCAGCGCCATGCGCCCGCCACCGGCCTGGATCGCCTCCGTAGTAGGTGGCATGCCGATCAGCACAGCGGCCAAACCGCCAAGGGCCACAAAACCCATCACCCCGATATTAAAGAGCCCCGCAAAGCCCCATTGCAGGTTCACCCCCAGCGACATGATCGCGCTCACCAGGCCGAAGTTCAAAAGCGTCAGCGCCGTGTTCACGCCCTGAAAGTACCCCGTACCGATGATCAGCAGCGCCACCAGAACAAAGAGCGACATATCCCGCGTCGTCAGGCTCATAGCGCCTTTCCCTTCATGATGCCGGTGGGCCGGAACAAGAGAACGATGATCAGGATGCCAAAGCTCACCGCAAATTTGTAATCGGTGGTCAAAAGCTGCACGAGGCCGTCCGGCTCCAGGCTCTCAGGCATCAGGTAGCCCAGGACCTTCTTGAGCGGATAGGTCAGCGCGATCTCGGCAAATGCGATGACAAACCCACCCACGATGGCACCGATGGGCGAGCCCAGCCCGCCCACAATCGCCGCCGCAAAAATCGGCAGCAAGAGCTGGAAATAGGTGAACGCCTTGTAAGACTTATCAAGCCCGTAAAGCACGCCCGCCGTCGTCGCCAGCGCCGCTACGATGATCCAGGTCACCATCACCACGCGCTCCGGGTTGATCCCACTCAAAAGCGCCAGGTCCTCATTGTCCGAAAACGCCCGCATGCTCTTCCCGGTCCGTGTCTTCGTGAGGAAGTAAAAGAGCGCCGCCACCGCAATGAGCGCCACAACGATAGTAATCGCCTGAGAGGTGCGAAAGGCCAGCCCCTCATCGAGCCCCGTCGCATCGCGGAAATCCCGCGCGCGAATGATAAACCGCTCGCCATCGGCAAAGCGGATGTCATCGACCCCAATCACAACTCGCGTGATGCCATTGAGAACAAACATCACCCCCATGGAGACGATGACGA
>JBCCYG010000105.1:0-7245 GCA_039190145.1 Pseudomonadota bacterium
ACGGCCGGACTTTTCGGCCATGTCATCGAGCCAGTTCGGGTCGAGTTCACGGCCCCGGTACTCGTCGATGAATTCGCGGCGGTTGATGCGTGCCTGGTCGGCGAGCTTCACCATCGCGCTGTCGATGGTCATGACCCGGCGATTAATGCCGTAAAGCTGGTCGATGAGCGCTTCGATCCGGTTGTTATGGAGGTGCAGCTCGTTGACGAGCTCCACGATCTCGGCGCGCAGCTTTTGATACTTCTTCTCGTCCTTATCCGAGAACGTGTCGTCCTCGTTCAGCGTGGCCGAGATGCGGACATCCTGCATCTCAGACAACTTCGCGTAGTCGCGAGCGATCAGCTCGAGAGTCTCGAGCACGCGTGGCTTGAGGGCGGCTTCCATCGCGGCGAGCGACATGTTGGCGGCGTCATCGTCGTCATCATCATCGTCGTTCTGAATCGGGTTGCCATCGGCATCGAGCTCTTGTGTCGCTTCTTTCTTGGGCGCTTCAACGCCGGACGTGTCGACGACGGGCTCTTCGTCCTCATCCTCGCCCATCTGGCGGCCGAAGGTCGTCTCAAGATCGATCACATCACGCAGAAGGATGTCTTCGCTCAGGAGTTCGTCGCGCCAGATGGTGATTGCCTGAAAGGTCAGCGGGCTCTCGCAAAGGCCCGCGATCATCGTGTTGCGGCCAGCCTCGATACGCTTGGCGATGGCGATCTCGCCCTCGCGCGACAGAAGCTCAACCGAGCCCATCTCACGCAGATACATGCGCACCGGGTCATCGGTGCGGTCGAGCTTTTCGGTTTCCGCAGAGCCCAGCGCCACCTCGCGGTTTTGCGCTGTCGTGGCCACCTCGGTAGAGCCTTTTTGCTCCTCCTCGGCCTCTTCATCCTCGATGATGTTGATGCCCATTTCGGAGAGCATCGACATAACATCCTCGATTTGCTCGGAGGAGACTTGATCGGGCGGTAGCACCTGATTGAGCTGGTCGTAGGTGATGAAGCCCTTTTCACGCGCCTCGGCGATCATCTTTTTGATCGCCGCCTGGCTCATGTCCACCATCGGCTCGTTTTCGGCTTCGTCGGTCTTTCGGTCGTCGCTCGTATCTTTTGCCATGGGCGGCATCCCTCCGCGAATCAGGTATCCAGCCTTCTACGAATCACCTGTCCAAGTGATTCGTTTTCTGTTTACCCCGATTCGTTAGCTACTTCCTTACCAAACTAAGCGCGGTCACTACGCCCTTTGGCATATGTGATATTTTGGAGCAGGTGGTCGAGTTCGCTCCGTTCATCACGGTTCAGTTTTGCCCCGTTGGGCGCGGTGTCGTATTCGGTTTTGTCGTCGTCGTCCTGGCGTCCTGCCCGTTGAAGTGCCTCAGCAGCTTGACCGAGCCGCCAGGTGAGCCCTTCATCGGCCAGGCCTTCCAAATCTTCAATGGCTTCAGCCACTTCGCGCGCGTGGCCCCGTTGGGCGGCAAGCTTCGCAAACTCTTCTGCGAGTGTCAGTCGCGCAAGCTCTATGTCCCCGGCGGCGCGCACCGACGGGTTGATGGCGATGTGGGGGAGGCGAAAGAGCTTTTCAAGGGCCTCGCGGCCCGCCTTTTCGGCGAAGACCTCGCGCGTGAGCTCGCTCTCGGACGCCGTGAGCAGAAAGGATTGCAGCCGGGCGTGATCACCGGAGCAATGCATGTCTTCAAGCTCGGTGTAAAAGTCAGGCAGCGCAGTGGGTGTCGCGATGAGCGTGGCAAGGATCGCGGCCTCGCGCAGTTCATCCGCCGAAAGCCCCGCCGCGAGCGCGGAGGTCTTCGTGCTCTGCTGCGGCGCCTGGGGCCGCTTGCGCCCTGGGACAAAGGCCTCCCGCCGCCCCTGCCCATAACCAAAGAGCTCGATCCTAAGCCGCTTGACCTCTTCGCTGTAATGGCCGCGCAGCGAGGGGTCTTTGATGAGTTTCAACGCCTCTCGCAGCGACTTGTCGAGCGCCGCTTTGCGCTCAGGGCTGTCAAAGCTCTTGCCGTCCGTCTCCCGCCGCCACAGGAGGTGCACGAGCGGCACCGCTGCCTCAAGGAGGGTTTCCATGGCTGCGGGACCCTGGGCTTTTAATAGATCATCGGGGTCCTGACCCTCCGGCATGAGCGCAAAGCGGAGAGATTTGGGAGCCTCGAGCAAAGGCAGTGCGAGATCGATGACGCGCATTGCAGCACGGAGGCCCGCCGTGTCGCCGTCGAGCGCAATTGTCGGCTCATCGGCCATACGCCAAAGCAGCTGAAGCTGCGTATCTGTGACAGCGGTACCCAGGGGCGCGACGGTCGCTGTAAAACCTGCCTCAGAGAGCGCGATGACGTCCATGTAGCCCTCTGCCACAAGCAGCGGCTTGCCTTTGCCCGCCGCCTCGCGCGCGGGCCCGTGGTTAAAGAGCGTGCGCCCCTTGTCAAAAAGGAGCGTCTCCGGCGAGTTCAGGTATTTGGCATTGTCATTGGGGTCCATGGCCCGGCCGCCAAAGGCGATGGCCCGTCCCCTCGGGTCGCGGATCGGGAACATGATCCGGTTGCGGAAGGCATCATAGGGATCACGGCCCTTGTCGGAAGGTTTCGCCAACCCGCAGGCGATGATCTTTTCGCCCTCGATTCCCTTCCCGCGCAGGTGGTCCCACAGGTTCTGCCAGCCCTCGGGGGCAAACCCGATTTCCCACCGCTCGAGCGCTTGCGGGGAAAGTCCCCGGCTACCGGTGAGATAGTCCATCGCCCCGCGCCCCGCCGCCGTCTTGAGCTGAAGGCGGAAGAACTTCACCGCCTCTTCCATGACTTGAGCGAGTTCGGTGCGTTCGTCGGCTTTCTCCTGCGCGCGCGGGTCGCGCTCCGGCATCTGCATCCCCGCCTCGCCGGCGAGGATTTCGACCGCCTCCATGAAGCCCACATTCTCAGTCTCGCGGACAAAAGAAATAGCATCTCCTTTGGCGTGGCAGCCAAAGCAATAGTAATAGCCCTTGCGATCATCCACGTGGAACGACGCGGTCTTTTCCTGGTGGAACGGGCACGGCGCCCACATGTCGCCCTTGCCCTGATTAGATTTCCGTTGATCCCACATGACCTTACGGCCCACCACGCCGCTCAAAGACGTGCGAGAGCGCAGTTCGTCAAGAAAACCGGGGGGCAGACTCATCCCGTAAACTTACCGCAACGGGCTCTCAGGGCAATGCGATGAGGGCCTCTTCGAGCTCATGAACAAGAGTCGTCGCCATGGAGCGGAAGACAAAAAGCTCATAGCTCTCCGCACCCGTTCGAATGATGGAGGCCGACATGTGGCCCACCAGCGTACGCGCCGTATGACCCCGCTTGAAACTCTCCTCGCGCAAGTCAACTGGCGCGAGATAGCTCAGCATCTCCGCCACCCGCGGACCGGATAGAGCGACACGGCACCAGGCATCGCTCTGGTCCGTCACGGCCGCGTGGGCGGATAAGCTCGCATCCGGCTCGGGCCCGATCAGCATGTAATGGGTCGCGCTGAACCAGACGCAGCGCACGCCCGCTTTGCCGGTCGTTCGGTTCGGCTTGGGAAGCGCGAGCCCATGGGCCGCCTCCAGAGCCGCCTCAAGCCCGCCATGTAGCGGCGCCAGCGACGTGAGCCGCTCCATCGGCGGCTCAGCGACCGTGACGCCCGGCCCCTCGAGCGGCAAGAGCCCTTCAGCCGCCGAATTTGCGATGAGCTTAACCACGGAGCCGCTCCCCCTCGGGGTCAAGGAAGACCGGAGAGACGATCTCCACCGACGTATCGACCTCTCTGAGACCATCCCAAAAGCGCATGACCTCGCCCAGGCGCTCGCGCCCGCCCTTCACAAAGCCCAGCGCGATGTGGTGGCCTATGGAGGGCGAATAGGCGACCGAAGTGCAATAGCCTTGATCGTTGGCCGCCACTGGTGCTGCCCCGTCGGCATAAAGATGTGCACCTGCGAGGAGGGTCGCCTCCGGGTCCACGGGCCGAAAACCCACAAGCTGCTCACGGTCGGGATCGAGCAGGCCCGGACGCTGCGACATGGTCTTGCCGACGCAGTCCTTCTTAGCCGACACCATCCGACCGAGCCCGATATCAAAAGCTGTCGTTCGCCCATGAATCTCTGCATGGGTCACAAAACCCTTCTCAATGCGCATCACATTGAGTGCCTCCATCCCGTATGCGCCGCCGCCCATGGCCTCGGCCTGAGCAACGAGGAGACGGAACAGGCTGTCACCAAAACGCGCGGGCACCGAGACCTCGTAGGCGTGCTCGCCCGAGAAGGAGATGCGGAAGAGCCGCCCCGGCACACCCGCGACGCCGAGCTCGCCGCAGGACATGTAGGGCCAGCTCTCATCATCGATCTCAGTGTCGAGGATCGCGTTCAAAAGCTCGCGCGACCTGGGCCCGGCCACGGCAAACTGCGCCCATTGTTCTGTCACCGAGATAAAGCTCACATTGAGCTTTGGCCTCAGGCATTGATGGACGAATTCGAGGTGGTTCATCACCTGCCCCGCCGCCGCCGTAGTCGTCGTCATCACATAGTGGTTTTCACCGATCCGCGCCGTTGTGCCATCATCCATGACATGGCCGTCCTCGCGGAGCATGAGCCCGTAGCGGACCTTACCGACCTTCAGCGTTGAGAAGAGATTGGAATAGACGAAGTCGAGAAACGCCGCCGCGTCCGGGCCCTGAATATCAATTTTTCCCAAGGTGCTCACGTCGCAGATGCCTACGGTCTGGCGCACGAGCTTCACCTCCCGATCGCAGCTCTCGCGCCAATGCGTCTCCCCGGTTTGCGGGAAGTAAGAAGGACGGTACCAAAGCCCCGCCTCCACCATGGGCGCGCCACGCGTCGTGCTCGCCTTGTGCGACGTGGTGAAGCGTTGCGGCGCAAACCCGCTGCCCTGGGCGCCCGCCCCGATGGCCGCAAGCGCCACCGGCGAATAAGGCGGGCGGAAAGTCGTCGTCCCCGTCTCCGGGATCCCCCGCCCCGTGGCGTCCGCGAGGATCGCGAGCGCTGCGACGTTGGAGTTCTTCCCCTGATCCGTCGCCATGCCTTGCGTCGTGTAGCGCTTCATATGCTCGACGCTGGCATAGTTTTCCTGCGCGGCTTGTTTGATGTCTTTGACCGTCACATCGTTCTGAAAGTCGAGCCATGCTCGGCCCTTGCCCGGCACGTGCCAGAGCGGCTCGATCCGGTAAACGGCACTCCCGGCACGCGGCGCCTTTGGCTCGGGCGGCGCTTTCCCGAGCTCCCGCGCCACGTCCGCTGCAACACTTGCACCGGATTTGAGGCAGCCAAACGTGTCCATCACGCCCGCTGCGCTCCCCGCTACCGATAGCCCGGGCACGGCACTGTCCGCCGGCACAAAGCTCGCTATCGACGGCTCCCAAACCGGGCGCCCGTTCATGTGGCAAGTGAGATGCACCGTCGGGTTCCATCCCCCCGAAACCGCCAGACAATCGGCAAGGAGCGGGCGTTGGGCCCCCTTCTCTTCGATGGTGATCTGCTCGAGACCAAGACGACCCTTGGTTCCCACGACGCGCGCGCCCGTGATAACAGGCGCCTCCACATCGATCTCAACCTCCGGGCGGCTGTCGATCACCGCCGTGACCTTCACGCCGGCCTCGAGCAGGTCCCGCGCCGTGTGATGCGCGCTGTCATTATTGCCAAAGACCGCCACACGCGTCCCAGGGGACACCCCAAAGCGGTTGAGGTAGCTCCGGACGGCACCGGCCGTCATGACGCCCGGGCGATCGTTGTTGGGGAAGGCAATCGGACGCTCGAGCGCCCCGGCGCAGAGGATCGCGCGGCTCGTGTAGATGCGCCAGAAACACTCATGGGGCCGCTCAGGATCATGCGGCGCATGGTGCCCGCGCCGCTCCAGCGCACCAAAGACACCGCCGTCATAGGCCCCAGTCACCGTCGTGCGCGTCATGAGCCGCACACCCATTGCCGCCAGCGCCGCCACCTCCGCTGCTGCCCATGCTGCGCCGGGCTGGCCGTCTATCTCTTCTGTCTCTGAGAGGAGCCGGCCCCCCATCTCCCAGCTTTCATCAGCAAGGATCACGTCCAGCCCGGCCTCTGCCGCCACGCGCGCCGCGCTGAGGCCCGCGGGTCCCGCGCCGATGACAAGGACTTCGCAATGGGCAAAGGCCTTTGCGTAGCGGCTCGGGTTATGCGCCCCGCTCAGCGCGCCGAGGCCGGCAGCCCGTCGGATAAAGGGCTCATAGACCTTCTCCCAAAAGCTCTTCGGCCACATGAAGGTCTTGTAATAAAAGCCCGCACCCAGAAACGGCGCGAGGTAGTCGTTAAGACCCAAGACATCGCGCTCGAGAGAAGGCCAGGCATTTTGCGGCTGTGCTGTTAGCCCGGCATAGAGCTCCTGCATCGTGGCGCGTATGTTAGGCTCTTGGGCGGCGCCTTCGCCCACAGTCACGAGTGCATTGGGCTCCTCCGAACCCGCCGTGAGCGGCCCGCGGGGCCGGTGATACTTGAACGAGCGCCCCATGAGCCGCACGCCATTGGCGAGGAGGGCTGAGGCGAGCGTGTCCCCTTCAAACCCCGTGAAGCGCTCCTTTCCCCAGGTGAATTCAAGCGGCTTTGCGCGGTCTATGCGCCCCTTGCCGTCAACCCGCACGGGCCACCTCCCGCGCGAGCTCCGCGCTCAGGATCTCATGGGTGCGCGTATCGCGGCGCACGATGATCCACGCGCCGCAGCCTGCCGTGTGCTGCCAAAGCTCCTCGACAACGCCCGCGAGGTTTTCCCGGTTGTGGAGATAATCGTCCCAGACTTCTGGGCTCGCTTCCGGGTCCGGACGGTTCAAGATCGAGGCGTGGCCCATATAGGTGAACTCACGCACATCGCGATCCCCGCAGATCGGGCATGGAATGATCATGCAGCGCTCCCCTTGGGGACGGGGGGTGGGGCGAATTGCGCAGCAAGAGCGCCAGTCCGCGTCCTAATGCAGGTTATGCTGGGCACCGGTCCCCTCCTCATCCATGAGACCCACGCCCGTGCGAAACCGGTCGAGCCTGTAGCGCCGCGCCGCCTCGTGCGGCTCGCCGGTCGCCAAGAGATGCGCCGTGACAGACCCGGATCCCGGCACCGCCTTAAAGCCGCCATAGCACCAGCCGCAATTCAGGATCAGCCCATCGATATGGGTCTTGTCGATGATGGGCGACCCAGGGACGCTCCTGTCCATGATCCCGCCCCAACTGCGCAACAGCTTCGCTTTCCCGATCCTAGGAAGCCGGGTCATCCCG
>JBCCYG010000106.1:0-7229 GCA_039190145.1 Pseudomonadota bacterium
CCGCATCGGCGGCAGGTGGCGCTCCACTTCCGCGAGGATAGCTAACCCCACATCAAGTGGCCTCATTTGCCCACTACCCAAAGCGTAGACTTGACCCTATAGTGGCTGTGGATAAGGGGGAGAAACCCCCAAGAGGCAGAGAATGAGGGACAGATGCGCTGCCCATTTTGCGGAAACGTAGACACCCAGGTCAAAGATAGTCGCCCGGCGGAAGATCACGCAGCGATCAGGCGTCGGCGCTTTTGCCCGGCCTGTGGCGGACGTTTCACGACCTACGAGCGCGTGCAGCTTCGCGACCTCACCGTAATCAAATCCAATGGTCGCCGCGAGGACTTTGACCGCGACAAACTCGAGCGCTCGGTACGCATCGCGCTGCAAAAGCGGCCCATTGAGCCTGAGCGCATCGATCAGATGATCTCAGGGCTGGTGCGGCGACTTGAAAGCATGGGTGAGACCGACATTCCCTCAAAGACCATCGGTGAGATCGTCATGGAGGCGCTGCAACGGATCGACACTGTGGCTTACGTTCGCTTTGCCAGCGTTTACAAAAACTTCCAGGCCGCCGATGACTTTGAAGAGTTCATCGAAGAGCTCCGTCCCAACCCGATCAAGGACGAGTGAGCGACGCGGCTGACGCCCGCTTCATGGCCCTTGCCCTAGCCCTCGGCGCGCGAGGGCAAGGGCGCACTTGGCCTAACCCTGCCGTGGGCTGTGTCATCGTCAAGGACGGCCGCGTCATCGGCCGCGCCTGGACGAAACCCGGCGGCAGGCCCCATGCGGAAACCGAAGCGCTGGCGCAGGCGGGCGCAGCAGCTGAAGGCGCAACCGTTTACGTCACGCTCGAACCCTGCGCCCATCACGGGCGCACGCCGCCCTGCGCCGAAGCCCTCGTTGCAGCTCGGGTTGCGCGAGTGGTTTACGCGGTAGGCGACCCAGATCCGCGCGTCGCCGGGCAGGGGGCCGCGATCTTGCAGGAGAGTGGCGTTGAGGTGGTCGCAGGTGTCATGGAGGCGGAGGCCAGCCACGCGCATCTGGGCTTCTTCAACCGCATCATAAACGGTCGCCCGTCGCTCACGCTCAAGCTCGCGACCTCCTTTGATGGGCGCATTGCCACCGCGACCGGGGAAAGCCAGTGGATCACAGGACCCGAGGCGCGCCGCGCTGTCCATGCCGCGCGCGCCTCCCACGATGCTGTGCTGATCGGGGCGGGGACGGCCCGCGCGGACGACCCCACGCTCACCGTGCGCGGTCTCGGGATGTCGCATCAGCCGGTGCGCGTTGTCGCCTCACGACGCCTCGACATTCCGCTCGCGGGAAATCTCGCCAAGACCGCGCGGGAGGTGCCGCTCTGGCTGTGCCATGGAGAAGACGCCGATGGCAGCCTCATAGAGGCCTGGGATGGGCTCGGCGCAAAGCTCATCCCTGTTCCGCTCGCCGGGCGTCAGCTCGATCTGGCAGCGCTCATGCAGGCGCTCGGCACGGAGGGCCTGACATCGGTCTTTTGCGAGGGCGGCGGGGCGCTTGCGGCGTCACTTCTCGACGCGGACCTCGTCGATCAGCTGGCGGGGTACACGGCGGGCGTCGTCCTCGGGGCTGAGGGGCAGCCGGCCATGGGCGCGATGGGGCTCGATAAGCTTAGAGACGCGCCGCGCTTTACGCTCCAACACGTGCGTCGCATCGGCAGCGATATCGAGCATCTCTGGACGCGCTCAGCGCCATAGGTGCGCATAGGTCGCAAACGCGCCCTGCGCCTTTGCCAAGAGGCGCAGACCGAGCCCCGGCTTAGGGAGCGCACCGTCGCGCAGGCGCTCTACCACCACTTCAGGCGGGCAGGCCTGGCGGGTCACCGGATCGTGGTAGCGTGGATAGTCGATCAGCGCGGCATGGGTGAGCCCATCGAGGCTTACCCCCACGCTCCGCCGTGCAGGAACGCGGCCCCGGTCCGTTGTGAGACCCCAACCACAATAGAAGGGCGTGCCGAGACAGATCACCGGCTTTCCGCGTAGCAGCGCCTCAAAGCCTAGGAGCGATGTCATCGTCCAGACCTCGTCGCAGGCATCGATGAGCGCGACCGGGTCAGCCACCCGCGCAACGATATCGGCGAGGCGGTCAAGCGCCTCTTCGGGGACCGCTCCATCACGAAGGCCGGTTTCCACATCCGGGTGGGGTTTGTAGATGATCACGGCCTCTGGATGCGCCGTACGTGCAGCTTCTAGAAGAGCCAGATTAGTTGAAACGGCATCGGTACCCATGCGGATCGATGCGTCGTCCTCCACCTGGCCGGGCACGAGGATGCGCTGGCCTTCAGGCAGGTCAGGGACCGCGCCGCCAAGATTGTACTTACTCAGCCTGCTATCGATGAGCGCCTTGCGAAGTCGCGCCGCGCGGGCAAGCGCGCCTGCTGGTAGTGCGCCCGAGGTCGCGATGAGCCGCTCTAGCCGGCTTTCCTGCGTGGGGTCATAGTAGATGCCGAGGTCATCAAGCACGAGCGAAAGCGGGGGGATGAGTTCCGCCCCGAGGCCCTTTGAGCGCAAGAACCCGTCTTCGCATCGGATTGCGTTTGTACCCTCGACTTTGGACGCCCAGGCCATGTGCGGGCGGGGGATCGCCTCCGCCTTAACCGGGTCGTCCTGAAAGATCGGGGCTTTCGAAGACCCGTAAAACTCCTTGAGCGCCCGCCGTTTCCAAAGCCGCATGCCGGAGGCCACCCAGCCCTCATTGTCCTCGCGCCACTCGCGCGACTTGGCGGCGAGCGCGGCGATGACGTCTTCCAGCTCGCAGAGTCTATCGCGGTGGGGATCGTACCAGGTGGGGTAGAGGAGCATTGCGGCTGAAAAGAGCTGCGCGCGCGTGAGCTTGCGCGTGCGCCGTGCCACCGTGTTTTCATCCGCCGTGAGCCCCCAGCCCGAATAGAACGGCTGCCCAAAGACACGCGGTTTATGCCCCGCAAAGATCGCCTCGAAACCGAGGCCCGAGCTGACGGTGTAAACCGCTTGCGCGCCTTCAAAGAGGACCCATGGCGAAATCGGCTTGTCATAGAGCGAGATGAGGTTGGTCTCATCTTTGGCCGTGAAATGCCCCTCGCGGTGAGCCGTGGCCGTTTCTGGATGTGTTTTCAGCAGGATACGCGCGCCTGGATGCTCGATTTGTGCAAAGACTAGCATCTCGCGAAAGGTGCTGGCATCCGCGCCGGAGGCTCGTAAAGACGCGTCTCCCGCGGTCTGATCAATCACGACAACATAGCCTGGATCAGGTGGCTCGAGCTCCGGGTGAAAGGCGTTGTACTTTGACAGATGATGGTAGCGGATGAGATCGAGGCAGTGCCGTCCGCGATTAAGGAGCGCGGTATCGTCCAGCGGGTGCGTCGCTAGGAGCGTCTCAAGGTCACTTTGCACCGACGGGTCGAAATGCACGCCCTGCTGATCAATGAGCAGGCCTATTCCGGGTTCACCGTCGCGACCAGGCAGAACAGATCTCAGAAAAGCATCCTCGACGCGGATAACGCTCGCGCCCGTCCGTGCTGCGACAGCTTCCCCCCGGGGGGAGGTGGGCGATGCGCCCCAGACGCCGACAAGCCCTCCGGCGGAGGGCTTGCCCAGGCGAATATCATAGCCTGCGAGATCGAGAATGCGCCGCGTGCGTCGCTGGGTCAGGAACCCGCCGTTATAGACGTATAGCGGCGTGCCCACAGGAGGGGCACCTAGCCGCCGCTGGCCAGCGCGTCGACGGCGTTGAACGATGTGAGAGACCCGGTAAGTGTTGATATTGTCTTATTCCATGTCACAAGAGGAGCCTCAGTGACATATACCGTATCCTGGTCGCGGATCGAAAAGTCGCGTGCCTGGAACATACCATTGGGCTGTGTGAGATCGAGGACGTAGGCCACACGCTGCGTGCCGATAAGATCGCCTCGACCCATCACAACCTGCGCTACCTCCTCTGGTTCATTGCGCAACACAAAGACCCCTGTCGGATCCGCTAGTGATGTGTTGAGCCCCCCGACGGAAGCGATGGCTTCAATTGCGCTGATGGTTTGGCTTTCAAAGGGCACACGGGTTTGGGTACCTGTTGCACCAAGTGCAGTGAAGGTGCGGGTGTCTCCCTCAACGAGGATGCGATCCCCACCTCTCAGCGCGATGTCAAAGCTCGGATTGTCGTAGATATCCTGGAACCAGACCTCGCCTGAATGCCCTCCGCGGATGACCGTTACGCGAGCGATCTCCGGTTCCACGGTAATGCCGCCGGCGCGCGCTAGCATGGAAGACAAGCGCCGCGTGGGCCGCTCGATGGCAAAGACGCCCTGACCGCCTACGGCACCGACAACAGAGACGGTGGAGCCGTCACCAGCCACACGGCGCACTTGCACCTGCGGGTCGGGCGTTTGGTCTTCGAGGCGGTTGGAGATGACGCGCCGGATCGATTCTGGAGTATTGCCCGCGGCGCGGATGCGGCCTGCATAGGGGACAAAGATGAAGCCAGCGCCGTCAACCTGGACTTCTTCCAAAACTGTCGCGTTTTGGCCCTCTGAGGCCAAGAGACCGTCAGTGACGTTCTCCCAAATGGTCAAGCCAAGGACGTCGCCAGGACGGATCGTATCAGACCCAAGGTCGGATGCGTTGAGAAAACCCTCGGAAAATCCGAAGGCTGGGGTCACCGCGGTCGCGCGCGCAACGCGGTCATCAACGACGACGATGAAGGCATCGCCGGAGCGTTGCACCGAGCCCTCAAAAATCTCACCCTTGGACGGCCCTGAGCGGGGCAACCCGCAGGACGCCGCTAACGCGAAAACGGTCATTGCACCCATGGTCCGTGCCAGCACGCGACGGCGCGCGATACTTGTGGAAGTCACTGCTCCGACTCCTCTAGTCTGAAATTCTGCCTCAACTTTTTTTTGTAACCTATCGGAATCCAGTCAAAAATGGAAGCGCTAGGGGTAGTGGTTAGTCTTTGACGAGGCGCAACTGTTGCCTCGGCGCGGCACTTCCCGCGAGAAAGGCCTGGTACGGATCTTCGCTGGCCAGCATCATGTCGACGACCTGGCGCATGAGCTCACGACGCCCGCGCGCCGAGTAGAAGCCGCCGGGCATCTGCGAGGTTTCCAGGAGAAAGCGACGGTAGTCTTTGTAGGCGCGGTTGTCCGGGCGCTCGGGTGCGGCAAAGAACTGCGGCAGGGCTTGCGTGCTGACGAATTCAGGCTTGGCGTAGACGGCTTTGCCGAAGACTTTGAGCGGGATGCCGCGCCAGAGCACCTGTTGGGCGGCGGTGGAGTTTACGGTCACTGCCGTGCGCGCGTGGTTGAGCAGTCGCGCGAGCTTACCACCGGGGACGTAATGGACGCGGCCCGCAACGCCGAGCTCTTTGGCCAGTTTCCGCACGACGCGGCGCATCGGCACGCGCCCGCTTTCCATGGGGTGCGCCTTAAAGACCAAATGGTGGTGGCGCGGCGCGCCTTCCGCAAAGCCCCGGATCGTGAGATCGAGAAACTCCTCCATTTCGGTGAAGGGGGAGTGCATTTGGAATGCGCTGTCATGCTCGAGTTGCATGAGGACAAGGTGGAAGGGGAAGCCTGCTTGCTTAATGCGAAAGGTCGCCAGACCACGGTCGAGTCGCACGAAAGGCAGAAGCAGGAAGCGTTTGAGGTAGATGTAGAATTCCCGCGCGACGGGGAGCGAGCGGTGCGTACGAATGCTTCGGTAGTCGCCGTTCCGCGTCATGACAAAGAGGTGGTAGAGGAACCCGTAAAAGATGTGCTGGTTCATATCTCCCCAATGGGTGGGGGCCTCCGGCACGTCGAGGTCGGATTGTTCCAGCGCGCGGCGCATCTCATCCACCGACATCTCCATTAGCGGCGAATTGCCGTTTGAGCCGTCCCGTTCATAGGTCACCCAGTAGGGGCGCATGTAGCCTTCTTCGAAGACGTGGACGGTAAGCCCGATCGCGCGCGCGCGGGTCACGGCCTCGGCATGAACGGGCCGAGTGTCGCCATAGATCACGATATCGGTGATCCCGCGCTCTCGCGCGATCTCCTCGAAGCGATCCGGCCAAGTCTCAAGCGTATCAGTGTAAGGGATGTAGGTGCTGGGCGTGAACCAGAAGGCGCGATCACCTGCGTTAAATCCCACCCGCCAGACGTCGCATCCCGCGGCGCGCAGCATTTTACCTAGTCGGTGGAAAAACGGCCCGTGAGGCCCCTGTAGAAAGAGGAATCTTCGCTCTATCATATTCACTGGCTTCACCATCACTCACTCACGCGAACGATATTTCCGTCGTTTGTGGCAGCTTTAAGGCACTTGCCTTGAAAAAGCTTTGAAATCCACCGTCTCTTGCCGCGGGCCTATCGCCGGGTTACCTGCACGGCGAAAGGGGAATTCCATGTTCACCGGCATCATCACCGACATCGGCGTCATTCGCGAAGTCGAGCAGCGGGGCGACCTGCGCGCGCGTATCGAGACACGCTATAACATGGCGCGCGTGGATATGGGGGCTTCCATCGCCTGCGATGGGTGCTGCCTCACAGTCGTTGACAAGGGTGAGGGCTGGTTTGACGTGGATGTCAGCGCTGAGAGCGTCTCAAAGACGAACCTGACAACCTGGGCGACCGATAAGCGGATAAACCTCGAGCGATCGCTCAAGGTGGGTGATGAACTCGGCGGGCACATCGTGTCGGGCCATGTGGACGGCGTAGCAACCATCACAGCGATCCGCGAAGAGGGTGACAGCACCCGTGTGACCTTTGCAGCCCCGTCTGAGCTTGCAAAGTTCATCGCGCCAAAGGGCTCCATCGCGCTCAATGGCACCTCGCTCACAGTGAACGAGGTGGACGGCGCGAGTTTTGGCGTCAACATGATACCCCATACCAAGGCCGTTACGACCTGGGGCGACATGGCCGAAGGGGACAAGGTGAACCTCGAGATCGACACGCTCGCCCGCTACGTCGCGCGGCTGGCGGAGGCGTCCTAATGTCCGGCCCGGCTGCTGGCATCGGCCACAATAACGGCCCCTCGATGGAGGCGGGCTATACCTACCGCAAGCATCAGTGGAAAAAGGCGCGAGAGGCGCTTTTGCCCACGCTACCACTGATGATCGTCAGGATGCGGGTGAAGCGCGCCAAGGAGCTTGGGCTCGATTACAAGACCTATGCGGGCGTTAGGGCGTCCACCGGGCGGGACGTGATTGGGTTTCTCTTTTCATCAAACGCGTTGCGTCTCGTACGGGCAGAGCTCCCGGCG
>JBCCYG010000107.1:0-7226 GCA_039190145.1 Pseudomonadota bacterium
CCGATCATCGGGGTCTATGCCTATCGGCTCGGATGTGTCCCGGTGAAGCGGGGCAGGCGGACTGAGGCGATCAAGAAGATGCTGGCGGATGTGAAGACGGGCCAGGCCAATCCGGGCCAGCTTTGCATTTATCCGCAGGGGACGCGCGTGCCGCCGCGCGCCAAGGTTCCTTACAAGGTGGGCACTTTCGCGCTCTACCGGGAGATGGGCCAAACCTGCATCCCCGCCGCCACCAATGCCGGTGCGTTTTGGCCGCGGAAAGGGATTATCCGAAATCCAGGTCTCGCTGTGGTAGACTTCCTTGACCCGATCGCTCCGGGCAAGCCGCAGGATGAATTCATGATCCATCTGGAAAACGTCATCGAGACCCGCTCTGAAGAGCTTTTGGACGAGGCGGGTGTGCCGAAATGAGCGAGATAACTACCGTTGAGGAACTTGAGGCGCTCTATGGCAAGCCGGACCCCAACTCTCTGATCAAAGTGGCTAAGCGGGTCACGAAAGAATACGGAGCCTGGATTGAGGCATCACGGTTTGTGGTGCTGTCGACCGTCGGGCCAGAGGGAACGGATGGTAGCCCGAGGGGCGATGATGGGCCCGTTGTGCGCATCCTCGATGACACCACGCTCCTGATGCCGGACTGGCGCGGGAACAACCGCGCCGACAGCCTCCGAAACATTATCGAAGACGGGCGTGTTTCGCTCATGTTCATGGTGCCCGGCAAAACCAATGTCATCCGCGTCAATGGAACGGCCTCCCTGACGCGGGAGCCAGAGCTCATGGAGCTCTTTCGCATCAAGAACCGTGAACCTCGGCTCGTGATCCGCATCGCCGTGGGCGAGATTTACAGCCAATGCGCCCGTGCTCTCGTGCGTTCCCAGCTTTGGGACGACGGGCGCAAAGAGCTCGATCTTCCCACGATGGGCGAAATCCTAAAGGCGCAAAGAGACGGCGATTTTGACGGCGCGGCCTATGATGCTGGCTGGGCCGAACGCGCGGCGCGCACCATGTGGTCGATGGAAACTAAGTAGCTCGAGAAGCTACTTAGCCATTCGTAAACTCCCTAAATCCGGCTAGGCGAAGGCAGTGGGATGCCCGTGTCGCAGCGCTGAAGTAGCGTAACACCTGCGCCTGTTTACGGCGCGCGTGCTTGCCTGATTGTTGAACGAAATACTGCCCTGCCGCTGGTTCGCTCACCAGCGCCTGGTGTCGTGCACCCTAGCCACCTTCCGAAAGGAGCTCTGGGACCCGATGGCCATCGCCAAGAAGAGACGCATCCCCAGACCTGACGAACTGCGTTGGCTTGCCCTTGTCATTATGGTTCCTATGACTGCGCTGGGGGCGGTCGCTCTCACCGTCCCCAGCGCAAAAGAGGTCATCTCTGCCGGGCCGATCCAGCACGGACATGCCTCGGTGGATTGCTCAGGCTGCCATGTCGCGAGCGAAGGCACGATCCGGCAGCAGGCCCAAGCCAACGTCAAATACGCGATTGGTCTGCGGAACCATCCCGCCGACTTTGGATATGCTGAGGTGACCTCGGCAACTTGCCTCGGCTGCCATGAACGCCCCAATGAGCGGCATCCGATCTATCGCTTTAATGAGCCCCGTTTTCGCGAAGCGGCCGCAACGGTTGAGGCCACCACATGCCTCGGCTGCCATACAGAGCACACTGCCCAGCGCACCTTTGTTGAACCCACGTTCTGTGTGGCCTGCCACCAAGACCTCGAGCTCAAGAACGACCCCGTCGACGTGCCGCACGTCACCCTCATCGCACAGGAGCAATGGGGTACCTGCATGGGCTGTCATGACTTCCACGGCAACCACGCCGCCAAGCCGCAGATCACCCTCGCTGCTGCTTTTGAGGAGGATGCTATCCGCGAATACCTCGCGGATGGCGAGAGCCCATGGGGGCCGGAAAAGATCTATGAGGCGAAAGAAGCACCATGACGACCCTCCGCTACACGCTTGCTGGGATTTTCACTCTTGTCGCTATCTGGCTCTTTGCCACGGCCCCGCCCGACCTCCCTGACGAGGCCGTAGGCGTTGCCAGCGCCCGTGCCCTTGAGGTCGAAAAGATGTTCAACTCGGTCAATGCGATCAACGATGCGGCGCGAACGATCTATACGGGTCGGATTGTCGGGCCTGGTCTCAAGTCTGGTCTGAAATTCGGCGAGGATTGGAATGAGCCTGGGATCGATAAGGGCCCTTTGCCCGCGCTCTTTCTGCGCCTCGCGGCGGCTAAGATCGAAGCCAAACCACCCCAGCTCGGCCTCTATCTCGGGTCGGATGCGCCAATCAATGCGTCAAACCTTTTTAGCAATGAGCAGGCAGTTGCCTTTGAAGAAGTGAAGGCAACCGAGGGCCCCGTCTTTTCTACCGCAGAGGGCGTCGGTTTCGTGGCAATGTACCCTGATTTCGCTGGCGCGCAGCCTTGTGTGACTTGCCACAACGAGCATGCCGACAGCCCCAAGACCGATTGGGAACTGGGGGATGTCATGGGGGCCACGACCTGGACCTTTCCGCGCTCTACGCTGGGGCCTGATGACTATCTGACAACAACCGATGCGTTCATGACCGCCGTGGCGGAGGCGTATTCGGACTATCTCACCAAAGTTCAGGGCTTTGCTGAGCCCGTAGAAATCGGCCCAGGATGGCCGGAGCCCGGCAAGCTCATTGTGCCTGACCTTGAGACGTTTATGGCAGAGGTGCGCGCTGCGGCGGCAGAGACGGTTTTGAATGAACTCGTGCTCACGGCCATGGTCGTGCCTGAGGCAGCACAGGAATGAGTGCGCTCGTCCTCAAGCTGCGCAAAGTCCGTTATCTCGGTTGGGGGCTTGCCTCGGTCACTCTCGCGATACTAGCGATCCTTGTGGGGCCGGAGAGGCTCGGCCCTTTTGTGCGCAGTTTTCCGTGGCAGGCCGTAACCGGCACCGCCCTCCTCGTCTGCATGATCTATCAGTGGACGATTTTCGCTCAGCGCTTCACCAAATCGACGAAAAATGCCAGGACACACTTCCTGGCGCATCGGTGGGTGGGTGTGGCTGCCACGCTCCTTTTTGCCATCCATGCCGTGCGGCCAGGCCATGCATGGATGACGGCGCTTGCGCTAGTTTTCTTGGGGATCGCGGTTACCGGGCTCCTCAACCGCGAGGTCGTGAAGTACCGCAAGCAGTGGATGTATATCGCCTGGCTCGGGGTGCATATGTGCCTATCGGCGATGCTGGTCCCGCTCCTCGGGGTCCATATCTGGGCTGCGCTGGCTTACCAGTAAGGTGTGTTATGCCGCGAGGCCGGTTGAGCCTATGGCCAAGTATTTCTTGCGCCGGTTTTGGACGAGGTCATCTGCGCTTTGCGGGGTGAGCTCTCCCAGGAACCTGGAAATCGCTCCACCAACATCCTGGATCGCTTTGGACCGGTCTCGGTGCGCGCCGCCGAGGGGCTCTGGAATGATGTGATCACAAACGCCTAACTCGTGGAGATCCTGGGCGGTAAGCCGGAGAGCCTCCGCCGCTTCGCGCATTTTCTCGGCGTCCTTCCAGAGGATTGACGCGCAGCCTTCGGGCGAGATGACGGAGTATACTGAGTGCTCGAGCATCGCCACGCGGTTGGCTGTTGCAAAGGCAACCGCCCCGCCTGAGCCTCCCTCGCCGATGATGATCGAAACGAGCGGCACCTTGACCTGCAGGCATTTTTCAGTGGAGCGCGCGATGGCCTCTGACTGGCCCCGCTCTTCGGCGCCCTTCCCCGGGTACGCGCCCGGCGTGTCGACCAATGTGATGACGGGCAGGCCAAAACGGTCGGCAAGCTCCATGAGGCGGATCGCCTTGCGGTAGCCCTCGGGACGCGCCATGCCGAAATTGCGCTCAATGCGGCTTTTGGTGTCGCTGCCCTTTTCATGGCCGATGACAACTACTGGCTTGTCCTCAAAACGCGCGAGCCCGCCCATGACGGCGTGGTCATCGGCAAAGTTACGATCGCCTGCCAACGGCGTGTACTCATTAAAGAGCGCCTCAATGTAATCTGAACAATGCGGCCTGTCGGCGTGGCGCGCGACTTGGCATTTGCGCCAGGGCGTGAGCTCTTGGTAGAGGTCGGCGAGCATCTGTTTCGCCTTAGCGTCAAGCGCCGCCGCTTCCTTCTCCACATCCATCTCGGAGTTTTCCCGCGCCAGCGCGCGCAACTCGTTGGCCTTGCCTTCGATCTCCGCCAATGGCTTCTCGAAATCAAGGTAATTGGTCATGGTAAACTCCGCTCCGCCGCCCGCGCGTATATGGCGGTCGCCATCCGGCGATGCAACTCCGCAAGATTTGCAAAATTCAGCTGTGCGAGACCATACTCGAACCGAGAGGGAGGCCCATGCCCAACACCTACGAAGACCGCCTGCGCCGGGTGATCGACTACATATATGACCACGCCGATGAGGATCTGTCGCTCGACACCCTCGCCGATGTGGCCGCGATGAGCCGGTTCCATTGGCACCGCGTTTTTCGCGCCATGACGGGGGAGACCTGTGCGCAGGCCGTCCGCCGCATCAGGCTTCAAAGAGCGGGCTTTATGCTGTCGAACACGGATAAAGGTATCGATGAGATCGCTGCGGCCTGTGGCCTCGGCGGGCGCGCTGCTTTTACCCGTGCCTTCACAGAGGCCTATGGCATCCCTCCCGCCCGGTTCCGAGGGCAAAGCGAAAAACGCGCGCTCCTCGTCATGCGACCAAACCAGGAGTTCACCATGTTTGATGTGACATTAGACGACAGCCCGGCCATGCGGATCGCGGCAATGCCCCACAAGGGTGACTACACCCAGATATCCCGCGCCTTCGAGCAGTTCAGCGCGATCATGACGGCGCGAAACCTTTGGCCGCATACGCGCGGAATGATCGGCGCCTATTACGACGATCCGATGGAGGTTGCAGCCGACGACCTGCGCAGCCTGGCCGGAGCCATCGTGGATGAGGAATTAGTCTTGCCGGATGGGCTGCAGGAAATTCGAATTCCCGCCGGTCCCTTGGCGAAGCTTCGCTTCAAAGGTCCGTATGGCGGGCTGCCACAGGCCTATGATTACTTGTACGGACGCTGGTTGCCAGAGGCTGGCAAGGAACCGAACTTCGACATCGTCTCATTTGAGATTTACGCCAACAGCCCGATGGATACGGCGCCAGATGAGCTGATCACAGATATCTGTGTGCCACTCGCTGCTTAACCTCGCCAAAGCTCTGCGCGGTCGAAAGCCGCGCAGAGCCCTCTTTGACGGTTAGCTTCTGCGTAGGCGGAAGAAGAGATAGAGCGGTAGTCCGCAACTCACGCCAATGCCAAAGGTCGTCGGGATCGCGATGAGGCTGATCCAGTCACGTGTGACGACTACCTCGTAGATAATCCAAACGGTCAGGGCAACGGCCGCGACCGTCAGATCCCAAACAAGGCCCGAGGTCGCATCATTGACATGCCAGGCATCGACCATGGCCATGATCGACCAGCCGTTCTCTTGAAACCACGCGATGAAGTAGCTCATGGGGTGGATTGTCCCCCACACGGCCATCGCCAGGAAAATCCACCGCATCAGAAGCCTACGGCGACGGTGACCGGACCTCTGGAAGCACCGACGGCGGCATCAGTGGAGACCCCACCAGAACCAACGCTTATGCCAACCCCCCCAAACGGGCGGAGAGGTTCGCCATCAGCGCCGCAGGACGCAAGTGCAACGAGTGCCAAAAGAGAAAACCAACGCATTACGCATCCTCCAAAATTGTTTTCCAGCGGGCGATCTGAGCCTTCACCTGCTCGGGCGACGTGCCACCGTAAGATGTCCGCGAGGCGACGGAAGCCTCAACTGTGAGCACAGTATAGACGTCTTCGGTAATCGCGCCATGGACCTCCTGCATTTCGGCAAGTGTGAGCTCTGGCAGATCCACGCCTTTGGCCTCGGCCTTAGCCACGAGCGAGCCCGTCACGTGATGCGCGTCGCGGAATGGCATCCCGAGCACACGCACTAGCCAGTCGGCAAGGTCAGTGGCCGTCGAGAACCCGCTTGCCGCCGCCGCGCGAAGGGCCTCTCGCTGGGGTTCCATGTCTTTGACCATGCCCTCCATGGCAGCAAGCGCAAGCATCAGGTTGTCAGCCGCGTCAAAGACTTGTTCTTTGTCTTCCTGCATGTCCTTCGAATAGGTCAGGGCGAGCCCCTTCATCACGGTCATCAAGGCTACGTTGGCCCCAAAGATACGCCCGATCTTGGCGCGGATGAGCTCTGCTGCATCCGGGTTTTTCTTTTGCGGCATGATGGAAGAGCCGGTGGAGAAGCGGTCTGAGAGCTTCACGAAGCGGAACTGAGCGGAGGACCAGATCACGAGTTCTTCGGAGAGCCGGGATAGATGCATCGCGCAGATTGACGCGACGCTTAGGAACTCGAGCGCGAAGTCGCGGTCTGCCACGGCGTCGAGCGAATTGGCAGCGGGCGCGTCAAAGCCCAGGGCCTCGGCTGTCATGGTCCGGTCGATGGGAAAGGATGTGCCAGCAAGGGCCGCTGCACCGAGTGGTGAAACGTTCATCCGTGCCCTGGCATCCCGGCAACGGGAGAGATCGCGGGAAAGCATTTCAACATAGGCGAGCATGTGGTGACCCCAGGTGACGGGCTGCGCGGTCTGAAGGTGGGTAAAGCCCGGCATGACCCAATCAGCCCCCGCCTCTGCCTGCCCAACGAGGGCCTTCATCAATGCCGTAAGCGCGCCTTCTAGCGCATCGCACTGGTCCCGCACCCACATCCTAAAATCGAGAGCAACCTGGTCATTGCGGGAGCGCGCGGTATGCAGCCGCCCGGCTGGCTCGCCGATAAGCTCCTTGAGCCGCGCCTCCACATTCATATGGATATCCTCCAGGGCAGCTGAAAAGGCCAAATCCCCGGTTTCAATCTCTGACAACACTGTGAGAAGGCCTTCCCGTATCGCCTTTGCATCCATATCCGTAATGATGCCTGTGGCGGCGAGCATTGCCGCATGGGCGCGCGAGCCTTCGATGTCTTGGCGCGCTAACCGTTGGTCGAAGCCTATGGATGCGTTGATTGCTTCCATGATCGCATCGGGGCCAGCGGCAAAGCGGCCGCCCCACATCTTGTTCGCGTCTTGGGACATCTTTGGAGAGGCTTTCATGCGTCTGATTATTGCCGCTTTGCTCTATATCGCAGCCGCCGCCAGCGCAAACGCAGGCGACTACGGCGCGATCTCTGACATGCGCGAAGGC
>JBCCYG010000108.1:0-7205 GCA_039190145.1 Pseudomonadota bacterium
TGCGTAAAGGAAGAAGACGTGCCGCCCCGGCCCATGGTGCTTGTGAACCCCGAGGTTGTGGGCGCCTCTGAGGCGGTGAACGTTTACGAAGAGGGGTGCCTGTCGATCCCGGAGCAATACGCGGATGTGGAGCGCCCTGCAGAGGTGGATGTGCGCTGGCTCGGGCTCGACGGAGAAATGCATGAAGAGCATTTTGATGGTCTGTGGGCGACCTGTGTGCAGCATGAGATCGACCATCTCGATGGTAAGCTCTTCATCGATTATCTGGGCCCGCTTAAGCGGCAGATGATCACTCGAAAGATGCAAAAGCTAAAGCGCGAGAAGGCGCGGGCCTGAGCGTGGCGGTACTGCTTTGCTTGCCGTGGCCTGCGCAGGTGTTGCGTGCGACTGCCGCCCCGGTGGAGGCGGTCACTGATGAGATACGCGCGATCTGGAACGACATGATCGATACGATGGAGGCGATGCCCGGGATCGGGCTGGCCGCGCCGCAGATTGGCGTGCCGTTGCAGCTTGCCGTGGTTGATGCGAGCCAGGAGCGCGGCAAGGCCGTGCGGATGGCGAACCCGGAGATCTTGCATGCGTCGATTGAGACTGTTCCCGGCGCAGAGGCATCCCCCAATTTACCGGGCGTTTCGGCGAAAATAGTCCGCCCTAGGGCGGTTACGGTTCGGTTTATGAATGAACAGGGGCAGGTTGATCGCCGCGAGTTTGTTTTGCAGTGGGCGCGATCGGTGCAGCATCAGATCGATCACCTGAACGGGCGCATGTATTTTGACAATCTAAGCCGAGTGAAGCGGGAGATGCTTTTGAAGAAGGCGGCGAAGGTGCGACCATGAGGGTGGTTTTTATGGGATCACCCGAATTTTCGGTGCGATTATTGGAGGCCGTCGCTGCGCAGCATGACGTGGTTTGCGTTTATTGCCAGCCGCCGCGCCGGGCGGGGCGGGGCAAGCAGGAGCGGCCAACGCCGGTGCAGGCACGGGCGGAAGCGCTTGGTTTGCAAGTGCAGCATCCTTCTTCGCTGCGCCGCGAAGAAGCGCAGAAAGACTTTGGCGCGCTCAAGGCAGAAGTTGCCGTCGTTGTCGCTTATGGTTTGATTTTGCCCCAGGTCGTGCTCGATGCGCCCCGCTTGGGGTGTCTCAACATTCACGCGTCATTGCTGCCGCGCTGGCGCGGCGCGGCTCCGATACATCGTGCCGTTATGGCGGGGGATGCCCAGACCGGTATTTGCATCATGCAAATGGAGGCGGGGCTGGATACCGGCCCGGTTTTGCTGCGGGAAGCGACGGATATCGGGGTGGAGGAAACAACAGGCGAGCTCCATGACCGGCTGTCCTCCATGGGCGCGCGTTTAATTACTGACGCTTTGGCCACGTTGCCGATGGCAGCAGAGGCGCAGTCTGATGCCGGCGTCACCTATGCTCAGAAGATTTCGAAAGATGAGGCGCGGGTGGATTGGTCGCGGCCTGCGGCGGAGGTCGATGCGCATATTCGCGGGCTTTCCCCCTTTCCCGGCGCATGGTGCGAGATCGGTGGTGAGCGTGTGAAGCTGTTGCGGTCCCGCTTGGCGGAAGGCGCTGGCGAACCGGGGGCGATTTTGGGCGGTTTTCGCGTTGCCTGTGGTACCGGGGCTGTCGAAATTAGTGAGCTTCAGCGTGCGGGAAAGACGCCGACAAATGCTGCGGATTATCTGCGAGGGGCGGTGTTGCCGGACCGGCTCGCATGACGCCCGAGGAGGCGATTGCCTGGTTTGATTCACTAGAGCCCGCGCGAGAACAGGACATGCTTGGCGCCTGGTACGGGTCGGAGATCGGCACCGGGCACGTCATGGAGGGGCTGCTCGTTGCCGCGCGCTGGAAAGGGAAGCGGTTTGAAGGGCCCGATGCCGTTCACCCGCTTGTTCATGATGTGCCGTTTTGGGGCGAGCGGTCGCTGAACCCTGCACTTTTGCCGCTGCGCTTTGTCACTGGGCTGCCCGGGCGTGATGTTTTGCTCAGCGTCGCATTTCCGCTTTTGGCCCCGCTCTTTTTCACCCGAAAGCCCAGGGCGCGGCTGCGGACGCTCAGCTTTCGGGGGCGCAACCACGCCGCCATGTGCTACGACGCAAAGCCGATCAATGACGTCTTCGCGCGCATCAGCGAGGACGAGGTGCTGGGCTGGATGGACTTTAAGGGGATGGCTGAGCCCTACTTCTTCAAGCTCACCCGGTTCTGAGTGCCTCTCGCGCTGCGCTGATCCAGAGGTCGACGGGCGGCTCGAAGGGCCCCGCCTCGCTCAGATCGTGCCACCAGAACTTGAAGAGATGCCCGCCATCGTCGCGGCAGAAATGCTGGAAGCGGTCAGGGACCGGGCCGCGTACGCGGGTAAGGATGAAATGCCAGCTCTCGCCCGGCCAAATGTCATCGCGGACGGAGAGCTCGAGAGCCGAGATCGCGGTGAGACCGCTTTCCTCCCAGAGTTCGCGGGCGGCGGCGCGCGTAGGGTGCTCGCCCGGCTCAACGGTACCTTTGACGAGCTGCGGGCCTGTTTCAGGGTGGGTGAAGGCGAGCAGTCGCAAAGGCGCGCCGCCCGGGTGGAGCACGAGCGGGACGACTTTCAGGATCACGGTTTCGCCGGCTTGAAGGGGGCCATGCCCTCGCGCGCGAGCTCGTCGGCGCGTTCGTTTTCCGGGTGGCCGGCATGGCCTTTGACCCATTTCCATGTCACGTCATGGCGCTCGCGGGCGGCGTCGAGGCGTTGCCAGAGTTCCACGTTTTTGACCGGCTTCTTGGCGGCGGTTTTCCAACCACGCGCCTTCCAGCCGTGGATCCAAGAATTGATGCCGTCTTTCACATAGGACGAGTCTGTCACGATGGTCAGTTTGCTTGCCCGCTCGAGTGTCTCGAGCGCCGTGATCGCAGCCATGAGCTCCATGCGGTTGTTGGTCGTATCTGCTTCGCCGCCGCTCAACTCGCGGCGTTTGACTTCTTGGTCGCCGTCGCGGGCAATCAAGAGAACGCCCCAGCCTCCAGGGCCTGGGTTTCCGCTGCACGCGCCGTCGGTATAGGCGAAGAGCTCAGCCACGTTTGACCGCGCGGATGAGGATGTAGGGGGCCATGGTGCCGTCGAGGCCCGCTTGTTCGCCGGCTTTCTCCCAAACGGCTGAGAGACCGTTCGTGTCCATCTCCGCCAAAAGCTCTTCCCGCGTGAAATAGGCGTAAAAGCGGCCTATGCTATCGCGCTTTTCGCCCGTACCGGTCTTCATGCCTAGATGGAGCACGCCACCTGGTTTAAGCGCCCTAGCGATCGCGGCCATGTAGCGCGGGAAATCCGCCCGGGGCGCGTGGAGGAGGGAGAAGCTCGCGTAGATGCCGTCATAGGCCGCCTCCTCGGTCAGGTCGTCGAAGACGGCCACGCGCGCCGTGACACCCGGGGCCTCCGCCGTGGCGATCATTTCAGGGCTGGCATCCCAGGCGTGAGACTCAAAGCCGCGTTCCGCGAAATAGCGCGCGGCATGGCCCGGCCCGCAGCCGAAATCGAGCACGCGCGCGCCTTCGGGCAAGGCATCCGCGAAAGCGACAAGCGCCTCCGCGGGCTCTGCTTTTACCATGGAATGGTATTTATCCACGCGGGTGGCGTAGGCAGCGAGGGTTTCTTTGTCGCTCATGCCATGAGACCCACGGTTAGGGCGCCAACGACGAGAGCCGTCAGGAGGACGCGGAGTTGCATCCACCAGCTTGGCGTGAGGCCGCGCCGGTAAAAGAGATAGTCGAGACCGAGCAGCCCAGCAAAACCCAAGATGAGCATGTCTGCGGAGTTATCGGCGCCAGCGCCCACAAAGAAGAAGCAGTAGAGCGCTGGCAGAGTGGAGAGCGCGTAGCCCCAGACCTGCCACTCGCCCGCTTTCGTGGCAAAGCCCCAGAGGACACCGGACATAAAGCTGAGGATAATCGCGCCGTACCAGAGCTGTACAAAGGGGCCGATGAGGCGGGCATTGAGGTAGGGGAGCGCGGCGGCACCGAATTCGGGCAGCACCGTCGTGAGCGCGCCCCAAAGAAACGGCAGCACGCCAGCGAGGCCGAGGATAAGGGCAGAGCGCGGGATATCCATGGACGTGGTTTTAGGGCGTGTCAGGCTCGCTCAAGGGCGAGGCGACCGGCGAGCAGGGCAAAGACGCCCGCGAAGGTGCGGTTGAGCCATTTGAGGACGCGTTCGGAGCCAAGGATGGCTGTGCGCACGCGCGCGGCGAAAGCGCCATAGAGGAGAAAGACGCCGAAGGTCATGGCCATGAAGACCCCGCCAAGCATCGCCATTTCTGCCGTCGCAGTGGCTGGGTTGCCGCTCAGGAAGGGCGGCAGGAGGGCTAGGAAGAAGATCGAGAGCTTCGGGTTCAGGATGTTGATGAGCGCCCCGCGCCGCGCGATGCGCAGCGGGCTTTCCGGGCGTGGGTCGGGCTGTATCGTGAGCGCGCCGCCCTCGCGCAGGGCCTGCCAGGCGAGGTAGAGGAGGTAGGCGACGCCTGCGAATTTGACGATCTGGAAGGCGAGCGCGGAGGTATGCATCAATGCCGCCAGGCCGAGGATGGCAGCCAGGAGGTGGGGCACGATCCCGAACGTGCAGCCGAGGGCCGCCCAGCTCGCCGCTCGAGCGCCGCGACCGAGGCCCACGGCCAAAGTGTAGATGACGCCGGTGCCGGGCGCGATGACCACGACGAGTGCAGTGATGAGGAATTGGAGGGACATGGCTGCTCCTTAAGTTCGATGGAGAAAACCACATCGTGCGCGGGCTGGCTACCGGGTGATCGGCCAATAATGTTGATGCTTCGCTTTAGCGCGATTGAAGCGCGGGCGCTTGACGTCGCCGCCGCGACGCGCCTTATCAGGGGCAGGAGGCGCGCGATGGCAACGTATCACGTGAGAGAAGACGGTCGGGGCAAGAGCATCGGCGACTACTGGCCGCTCATTGCGCTTGTGGGCGTCTCTGTGGCCGCGGCGCTGGCGCTCGCGGCGCAGGGCATGGCGTGGATGCCCGCCTTTATGGGCGTTTTCCTGATCATCTTTGCGCTTTTGAAGATCTTCGACCTGAAGGGTTTTCGGCGCGGATTTAAAATGTATGACCTCCTGGCGCGACGGGTGCCGAATTACGCGCTGGTATATCCGTTCATCGAGCTGGGGCTTGGGCTGGCCTATCTCAGCGGCTTTGCACCAACCGTGACCCAGGTTGTAACCATTGCGGTGTTTGGCTTTGGGACCTTGGGCGTCCTCTCAGCGCTGCAGCGGGGTCTCGATATCGACTGCCCCTGCATGGGGTCGATCCTCTCGGTGCCGCTCTCGACGGTGACGTTGACAGAAGACCTGAGCATGGTCGCCATGGCGGCGCTCATGCTTTTTGCTCTGGTTTAACGAAGCAACTCTCTAACGAAAAAGGGCCCTGGCGGGGCCCTAATCGTTAGTCTTCTTCGGAGGCCATTTCGGCGTCGCGATCGATGCCGCGCTCACGTTCGCGCGGCGCCTCGTCACGTGGGGGGCGGCCGATGACGTCCTTTAACTCATCGAGCTCGATAAAATTGTCGGCCTGACGCCGGAGCTCGTCAGCGATCATCGGTGGCTGGCTGCGGATCGTAGAGACCACGGACACGCGCACGCCTTGGCGCTGCAGAGACTCGATGAGAGGGCGAAAATCGCCATCACCCGAAAAGAGCACGATATGATCGACATGGGGGGCAAGCTCCATCGCGTCCACGGTGAGCTCGATATCCATGTTGCCTTTGACCTTCCGACGGCCCTGACTGTCAGTGTATTCCTTGGCGGGCTTTGTCACCATGGAGAAGCCATTGTAGTGGAGCCAGTCGACAAGGGGCCGTATGGGCGAGTAGTCGTCATTTTCGAGGAGTGCGGTGTAATAGAACGCGCGAAGAAGTTTGCCTCGGCGCATGAATTCCTGACGGAGGAGTTTGTAATCAATGTCAAACCCAAGCGCTTTCGCCGCGGCGTAAAGGTTGGAGCCATCAATGAACAGCGCCAGCCGTTCGTCCCGATAAAACATAAATGTGTCCTTTCCGGTGCGCTTTATAATGAACTTGGTTGAGTGGATGTGGGGACCAAGCCAAAGCGCTTCGCGCGTAAATAAGGAAAATTCCTCGTGTCTCAAGCCTTAAACAGCATGCCTTTGCGGCAAGATTACCTGGTGGCTTTGGGAGCGAACCTGCCGTCCGAGCTCGGACCGCCTGCCGAAACACTTCGCCACGCTCTTAGTATTGCTATTAAGTATAAGTGCAAATTGATTAATTGCGGCACTTTTTTTTCCACTCCCGCATTTCCAGCTGGAAATGGCCCTGATTTTGTAAATGGGGCTGTCGCCCTCGAGGGCCCTGGCGACCCGAAGGAGATGATCGCGATTTTGCATGAGATCGAGGCGGAGCTCGGGCGCGAACGCACCCAGCGTTGGGGGCAGCGCGTGATTGACCTCGATCTGCTTGCCGCTGGCGATCAGGTTTTGCCGGATGAAGCAACCCATGCTGAGTGGCGCGGCTTGTCTCTGGACGAGCAGCAAAGCTTTACCCCGGATACGCTGATCTTGCCGCATCCAAGGCTCCATGAGCGCGCCTTTGTGCTGGTCCCTTTAGCGGTCGTGGCACCTCACTGGAGGCATCCGATTTTGGGTAAGACGGTTGAGGAGATGCGTGACGCGCTTCCGAAAGAGGATTTGGCGTCAGTTACCCCAATGGAATAGGGGAAATGCCTTGCTCTTTCGCTGTAGAGCGCCTATCCCGCCACATCTATCTTATAGCTATCGTCTGGAGCGCCTATGGCCCGCGTCACCGTTGAAGATTGCGTCGACAAAGTTCCGAACCGTTTCGAGCTCGTTATGCTCGCTGCGCACCGTGCGCGTGAGATCAGCTCTGGCGCGCCGATCACGGTGGATCGGGACAACGACAAGAACCCTGTCGTGAGCCTCCGCGAGATCGCTGATGAGACCCAGAGCGCCGAAGAACTGCGTGAGCGCCTCATCGAATCGAACCAAACGCAGATCGAGGTCGATGAGCCAGAGGACGATTCCATGTCGCTCCTCATGGGTGCCGAGCAGGACAAGCCTGCCGATGACGACCTCAATGATGAGAAACTTTTGCGCGCGCTGATGGAAGCGCAGGGGCAGAAGTAAGGGGGACTTGTGGACGGAGCGCTAAGCGGCCCTGAGCACCTTATAGCGCTCGTCCAGTCCTACAA
>JBCCYG010000109.1:0-7201 GCA_039190145.1 Pseudomonadota bacterium
CCAAAGCCGCCATCATCTCCTATACGCAATCCGCCGCTCTCGCCCTCGCCCCGCACAAGATCCGCGTCAACGCGATCAGCCCCGGTGTTATCGACACGCCCATGTGGGAAGAGGTCGACGCCCTCTTCGCCAAATTCGAAGGCAAAGAGCCCGGGCAGAAAAAGCGCGAAGTGGGTGAGGCTGTGCCCCTTGGCTATATGGGCCACCCTTATGAGATCGCCCGCGTGGCCGTGTTTCTGGCTACGGACCAATCGCAATACATCACCGCCCAAACGCTAAGCGTCGATGGCGGCAGCGTTCTGAGGATGTAAGCGGTATGTCTCTTCTCACGCCAGAGTTTGAGTTCGTCGACCGCGCCGCGGAATCCGTTGTGTATCTCGAGCATGGCTGGCCCACAGAGCTCTGCCGCTGGCATTCCCATCCCGAATATGAGCTCCACCTGATCACCGCAACGACGGGCAAGACATTCGTGGGCGAGCATATCGGGACATTCAAACCCGGATCGCTTTACCTTGTGGGCCCGCGCGTGCCCCACAACTGGGTGACCGACGATGTGGGCACTCCCGAACCAGTCGAAAACCGAGACATGCTCGTGCAGTTTAGCCAACAGAGCATCGACCGCCTCAAAGACGCGTTCCCCGAGTTTCGGGACCTCGACGACATGCTCCAACGCTCGGTCGGCGGCATAGAATTCGTAGACTTCGACCTCTCCGTGGCAAAGATGCACCTCTCGGCAATACGAGACGCCCAAGGGGCGGCGCGGATCCTCCGTTTCCTCAATTTCCTGCATTTGGTCAGCAGCCATCCATCCCAAAAAAAGCTTTCCGAGCACACCGTCCCATTCACCGATTTTGGGGCCAATGCGCGTGGGATAGCTGACGTCGTCGATCACATAACCACGCATTTCGCCGAAGAGCTGACGCTCGATCAGGCGGCGGCCATGGCACATCTCAGCCCCACTGCCTTTTCTCGCAAATTTCATAAACTCACGGGCACTAAATTCACCGAATTCGTGAATAAGGTCCGCGTTGGCCAGGCCTGCGCCATGCTGCAAGCCACAGACGAAAAAGTAACAACGATCTGCTACGAGGTCGGTTTTCGAAACATCGCCAACTTCAATCGGCAGTTCTTACGGGTCAAAGACATGACCCCCTCCGCCTACCGCGACCTCATTCGCTCCGAGCTCATGCCGCGGCAGGACGCGGTGTCATGACGGACGCGACCTTCTTTCAGACGAGCTATGATCGGGGGCGGTGCAGCATCGGCATCGTGCACATCGGGTATGGCGCGTTCCACCGAGCGCATCAGGCCGTTTATCTCGACGATTACATGCAAAAAACAGGCGACCTCCGCTGGGGGATTGCGGCCGTAAACCTGCGGGCGTCTGAATCGAACGCTTTTGCCACTGCAGCCTCTGCCGGCGACGGCTACCTGCTTAAATCAATCGCGCCTAACGGCACGCAAGAGTTCCGCATGGTGCGTTCTCATCTGGGCTTTGTAGACGCGTCGCGCGACACCTCCGCTGCTATTGAGCTCTTTTGCCGACCCCCCGTCCACGCCGCGTCGATCACGGTAACAGAGAGCGGCTACTCGTTCCGAGAGGATTGGAGCCTCGACCTCGACGCCGCCCCCATAGCCGCGGAGCTCGCAGGCGGACCGGTGACGACCATTTACGGCTTCCTCGCTGCCGCGCTCGAGGCACGCTCGCGCGAGCTAAACGCCCCGATCACGATCCTCTGCTGCGACAACATTCGCAGCAATGGCCACGTGCTCGAACGCGCCTTGCACCAATACATCAGTGCCCTTGGTAAAACCGACTTGCTCAATTGGATAAAAACCAATGTGAGCTTTCCCTGCTCGATGGTCGACCGCATCACGCCGCGTGCCACCCCTGCCCTCGAAGAAGAAGTGCGCCAGCTTTGGCCCGCCAGCGCTGTGGCGCCGATCCACGCTGAGGATTTCAGCCAGTGGGTGCTACAAGCGCGCTTTGCCGATGCCATGCCGGACCTTGCAAAGGCAGGTGTTCAGGTCGTTGAGGATGTGGAACCCTTTGAAGAAGCAAAGATACGCATCCTAAATGGAGGCCATACCGGGCTGACCTATCTCGGCGCGCTAGCAGGCCATGTCACCTTCGACGCAGCGATGACTGACACGAAAATCCGCCCTCACTTCGACACGTGGGAGGAGGAGGTTCTGTTCGGCCTTGGAGGTGAGTTTCCTTTCGACCTCCAGGAATACAGCCGCGAAATCGCGCGGCGGTTTGAAAACCCCGGCATTGCTGATCAGCTCGAACGTATTTGCATGGATGGCTACTCAAAGATGGGCATCTACATCCGGCCGACGCTCGACGCCTGCCTGGCAAAGGGCCGCAAGCCAGTGGCGGGCTATAACTGCGCCGCGTCCTGGGTTGTTTATGCCCGCAAGCATGCGGCAGGAAAAATGCCCGTAACCTATCACGAGCCGTTTTGGGACAAACTCGCCCCTCTACTCACCCCGGACCGGGTCAAAGACCTCGCCCAAGATGCAAATCTCTGGGGTGACCTCCCGCAGAAATACCCCGACTTCGTCCCCGGCCTCTTGGCTGCAATTCAGCGAATGGAAGAACAATGGCAGGACTAACTCTCCGAAATATCGCGAAATCCTACGGCGACGTGAATGTTATCAAAAGCATTGATCTCGACATAGATGACGGTGAATTCGTCGTATTTGTCGGCCCATCTGGCTGCGGCAAGTCCACGCTTTTGCGCATGATCGCCGGTCTCGAAGAGATTTCCGGGGGCGAGCTCCAAATCGGGGGCGCGCGGATGAATGAGGTCGCGCCTGCCAAGCGCGGGGTGGCGATGGTGTTCCAGACCTACGCGCTCTACCCGCATATGAGCGTTTACAAAAACATGGCTTTCGGCCTGAAGCAGGCAAAAATGCCAGCACCGGAAATCGACAAACGCGTACGCGCGGCGGCCGAAACACTCGAGATCGCGCCGCTGCTGGAGCGCACGCCCAAAGCGCTTTCCGGCGGCCAACGACAACGCGTCGCAATCGGGCGCGCTATTGTCCGAGAGCCCGAAGTCTTCCTCTTTGACGAGCCCCTTTCCAATCTCGATGCCGCACTCCGCGTCCAAACGCGCATCGAAATCGCGCGGCTTCATGAGCGCCTGGGCACAACGATGATCTACGTCACCCATGACCAGGTCGAGGCGATGACGCTCGCCGACAAGATCGTCGTCCTGCGCGGCGGCAATATCGAACAGGTCGGCACGCCGATTGAGCTCTATGACAACCCCAACAACATGTTCGTGGCGCAGTTCATCGGCAGCCCAAAGATGAACTTCTTCGCCAAGGGCGAGCTGACGCCCGCTGGTGCCGGGCTAATCCCGCGCGATGGGACGGTGCTCGGCGCCCGCCCGGAGCACCTCGTGCCGGCAAGTGGCGAGAGCGCGCAGCTCCACGCCACCCCCGACCTGATCGAAAACCTGGGCGAATACGCGCTTGTCCACTGCGTGACCGGCGAGGGCACAGAGTTCATCGTCAAATCGACCGAGATGAACGCCTTCAAAAGGGGCGAAAAGATCGGCCTCGCCGCGGACCCAACGCGCATGCATTTCTTTGATGAAGGCTCCACGGAGCGCGTCGCAATCTAAGGCTCTGCCTGCTGCGCAACCGTGGCGCACCTCTGCTTGCGCATTTTCCCTTGCACACCGCGCCGATAAGCTCGACCAAAAGGGAAATTCGTTGAGAGGCTTCAATGGCGCTGCCGACCCGCACGCAAACGATCTATTGGGCGCTCATCGCCTTCGTAACGCTGCTGGCGCTGTGGTATCTGAGCTCTGTGGTCATGCCTTTCATCATTGGTATGGCAATCGCGTACTTCCTCGACCCCGTCGCGGACAGACTCGAAGCGATGGGGTGCTCCCGTGTCCTCTCCACAGTGATCATAACCGTGGTGGCGGTGCTGATTTTCGTACTTTTGGTCATCCTCGTCGTGCCATCGCTCATCCAGCAGGCCATCGCGCTTTTCAACGCAGCGCCGCAGATTTTCACCAACCTCCGCGATTTCCTGATCGCGCAATATCCCACGCTCATGGATGACACGAGTGTTGTCCGGCAGTCGCTCGTCTCCGTGGGCGAGACGATCCAAGCACGCGGGGGAGAGCTGATAAACACGCTCCTGTCCTCAGCTGCGAGCGTGGTTAACGTGGTGCTGCTCTTTGTGATCGTGCCGGTGGTGGCGTTCTACATGCTGCTCGATTGGGACAATATGGTCGCCGAGATCGACAAGCTCATCCCTCGCGATCATCTGGAAACCGTCCGCACCCTCGCCCGCGATATCGACGATGTGCTCGCCGGTTTCGTACGCGGCATGGGCACCGTCTGCCTCATCCTGGGCAGTTACTACGCCGCGGCACTCATGGCTGTCGGCCTCCAATTCGGGCTCGTCGTCGGGGCCATCGCAGGCCTCGTTACCTTCATTCCATATCTCGGTGCGATCATCGGGGGCATCCTCGCCGTGGGGTTGGCCGTCTTCCAATTCTGGGGATCTGAGATCGGCGCCGATGGCGAAGTCATCCGTCAAAGCACCGACTGGTTCCGCATCGCCCTCGTCGCCATCATCTTTGTGGCTGGTCAGACGATCGAGGGAAACGTCCTGACCCCAAAACTCGTGGGGAGCTCGGTGGGCCTCCACCCCGTCTGGCTCCTTCTGGCGCTGTCGGTCTTTGGCGCGCTCTTTGGTTTTGTGGGCCTCCTTGTGGCTGTCCCGCTCGCGGCCGCCATCGGCGTCCTCGCGCGCTTCTTCGTCAGCGAGTACCGAGCCGGGCTGCTCTATCGCGGGACCTCCGGGTCGGCTGAGGATGAGTAAGCAGCTCAGCTTTCCGCAACCGATTGAGACCTCCTACGCCGCTGAAAACTATTACCCAGGAGAGCCCAGCGCGGTCGCGCGAGGGATGCTTGCGGATGCGGCTTCGTGGCCAGCTGGAAAGCTCTTGATCCTTGGGGCCGAAGGCGCGGGTAAAACGCACCTCCTGCACATCTGGGCCATGCAAAATGGCGGCTTGCTGGCGGACCCCATGGACCTGCCCCGCCAGTCAGACAGCCCCGTCGTGGTCGATGACGCCGATCAAGTAGCGGGTGACCAAGCGGCAGAAGAAGCGCTCTTTCACCTACACAATAACCTCGCCGCGGCCGGCCTGCCGCTTCTTCTCTCTGCAAGCCAGTCGCCGTTATCCTGGGGCCTTCAGCTCCCAGACTTGGCCAGCCGGATGGAGGCCACGGCGACCGCCACCATCGAGGCGCCTGATGACGCCACGCTGACCGCGATCCTGATCAAGCTCATGGGCGACCGTCAGCTTAGCCCCGCACCCAACCTCGTCGACTACATCACGCGCCGCATGGGCCGCTCCTACGCCGAGGCCGGGCGCATCGTAAACGCGCTCGACGGCCTCTCTCTCAGCGAAAAACGGAACATCACGACGACCCTCGCGGCTCGCGTACTGGACGGCGAGACAGAATAGAGCGACACTTCGGTGTCACATTCAATTGTCATACGCGGCCCATGAAAGATCTCGCCCCAAACCCTGCTGACTTTTTGCATTCCGATGAGCGCCTCGTGGTTGCTCCGGAATTCGACGTGAAAAGCCCTGCGCGGTTCTACAATCGCGAGCTTAGCTGGCTCGCGTTTAACTGGCGGGTTCTGGAAGAGGCCGAAAATCTCCGCGTCCCGCTGCTCGAGCGACTGCGCTTCCTATCCATCTCTGCCACGAACCTCGATGAGTTCTACACTGTCCGCGTGGCGGGTCTCCGCGAACTTGCCCAAGCGGGAAACACGACCCCGGCCGCTGACGGGCTATCACCCGCCGAGCAACTTGTGCTGATCAACGCCGATGCGCGCCGCCTGATGGAGCGCCAGCAAGTCGTTTATGCGGACCTCAAACAGCTGATGGAGGCCGAGGGCATCGACATCCTCACGGCCGGTGACCTCAACGAGGAAGACCGCGCCGAGCTGCGCAAGGCTTTCGTGAACCAGGTCTTCGCAGTGCTTTCGCCGCTCGCCATCGACCCGGCGCATCCATTTCCCTTCCTGCCCAATACCGGTTTTGCCCTCGCGCTCGAGCTTGAACGCAAGTCTGACAAGACGCCGCTTCGGGCGCTCCTGCCGATCCCGTCCCAGCTCAAACGCTTTTGGACGCTGGCCTCTGAGAACGGGCAGCGCCGCGTTCTACCCACCGAGGAGCTTCTGCTCCTCCACTTCGACAGCCTCTTTCCCGGCTACAAGCTCAAGGGCCATTTCGCCTTCCGCATTTTGCGCGACAGCGACCTGGAACTGGAGGAAGAGGCCGAAGATCTGGTGCGAGAGTTCGAGACCGCGCTCAAGCGCCGCCGCCGTGGCGAAGTCGTCCGGATGAAGCTCTCCACCGGCGCTCCGGCGGGGCTCAAAGCGCAGATTATGGAAGAGCTCGACGTCACCGACCAGGAGGTGATCGAGATCGACGGCCTCATCGGCATGTCCGACCTCTCAGAGCTTGTCACCGATCAACGGCCCGACCTTCTCTGGCCCTCTTTCACCCCCCGCGTCCCCGAGCGCGTGCAAGACCATGACGGAGACCTCTTCGCCGCCATCCGGCAAAAGGACATGCTCCTTCACCATCCCTATGAGACCTTCGATATGGTCGTGCGCTTCCTCCAGCAGGCTGCGCGAGACCCCAACGTCGTGGCAATCAAACAGACGCTCTATCGCACGTCTCGCGACAGCCCCATTGTGGCGGCACTCTGCGAGGCAGCAGAGGACGGCAAATCCGTCACTGCCCTCGTCGAGCTAAAAGCGCGCTTCGATGAGGCCGCCAATATCAGGCAATCACGCCGGTTGGAGCGTTCCGGCGCTCACGTGGTCTACGGCTTTATCAATCTGAAAACCCACGCGAAAATCTCCACCGTCGTGCGGCGCGAGGGTAATGAGCTCGTCACCTACACCCATTACGGCACCGGGAATTACCACCCCGGCACAGCGCGGGTTTACACCGATCTGAGCCTTTTTACCTGCGACGCGGCCCTCGGTCGGGACGCCACAAAGGTCTTCAACTACCTCTCCGGTTATGCCGAGCCCGACGCGCTTGAAAACCTCGCGATCTCGCCCCTGAGCCTCAAGGCGCGGCTGCTTGAGATGATCGACGCCGAAATCGCCCACGCCAAAGCAGGAAAACCGGCACAG
>JBCCYG010000110.1:0-7176 GCA_039190145.1 Pseudomonadota bacterium
ATTGGTCGCATCGCTCGGGTCTCTGCGACAGCTCGGCCCCCACATCCTTGGGGGCACCCCCACCGGCCGCCATGAGACCGTCCCGCTCCCACTCCTAGAGCTCGTCTATGCTCGCCAGCTCACGCTCCACGGCATGCGCGGCCTCGGCGCCTCAGAATTCCGCCCCTTCCTCAAGCTGATTGAAACAGGACGTCTTGACCTCGCCCCCCTCATCGTAGACCGAATTGCTCTGTCCGGCGTCCAGCCCGTCTTTGAAGGGATGGATAGCTTCGCCACCACTGGGGTCCACGTTGTGACCCGCTTCGACGCCTGAGGGAGGGCCCGCGATGCTTAAAGACTATTACCAGAATTACATCGATGGGCAGTGGGTCGATGGTGGCGCGGGCACCATTGATGTGACCAATCCCGGCACGGGAGAGCTCCTGGCAAAGCACGCCATGGCCGACGAGGCCGATGTCGCCCGCGCCGTCGCCGCCGCCAAACGTGTCCACGCATCAGGCGTGCTCACCGCCATGCGCCCGGTCGAACGGGGCCGCATGGTCCAAGCCATGGGCCGCTACATCCTCGAGCACCTCGACGAAGTGGCAGCGCTCCTGACCCTCGAACAGGGCAAACCTCTTTGGGAAGCAAAGCAGGAAATCCGCGGCACCGCCCGCTACTTCGAATATTACGGCAACCAGGCCGACACGGTCGAAGGGCGCTCAATCCCGCTTGGTCAGAAATACTACGACTTCACCGCCTACGAGCCCTATGGCGTCTCAGGCCAGATCATCCCCTGGAACTACCCCGTCGAAATGGCCGCGCGCTCGATCTCTGCTGCACTCGCCACCGGTAATACCGTGGTCGTTAAAAGCTCTGAAATCTGCCCCTGCTCGTCTTACATCTACGCCCACGCGGCGGAAGCTGCGGGCTTCCCGACGGGGGCGCTCAACATCGTCTGCGGCTACGGCCATGTGGCTGGCGCCGCGCTGACCTCGAACCCCGATGTCCGCCAGATCGTCTTTACGGGCTCCGTGGCGACCGGCAAAACCATCGCCCGCGCCGCCGCAGACATCCTTGCGCCATGCGTCCTCGAGCTTGGCGGCAAGTCCGGTGCCATCGTGCACAAAGACGCCGATATCGACGGGTTCACCAACAATGTCCGCTGGGGCATCTACTTCAATTCCGGCCAGGTCTGCTCAGCCATGTCGCGGATCATCGTGCACGAAGATCGCCATGACGAAGTCGTCGACAACATCACAGCCATGGCGAAAAGCCTGTCGGTCGGCCCCGGCATCGAGCGCCCAGAATTCGGCGCAAATATGGGTGCCATGATCTCCACCAAACAACGCGACCGTGCGGTGGGCCTCGTCGCAAACGCTCAAAACGAGGGCGCGAAAGTCGCCACCGGCGGGCGCCCGCTGAATAACCCTGGCAGCTTCATGGAGCCCACAATCCTCACCGGCGTCACCCCCGACATGGAAGTCGCCCAGGAAGAGATCTTCGGCCCCGTCGTTTCCGTCATGAAATTCAGCACGCCCGAGGAGGCCATCGCCATCGCCAATGGCACGCCCTACGGCCTCGTCGGCGGCACGTTCACAACCAATCTCGACCAGGCCATGCGCGACGCGCAGCAGATTCGCGCTGGCCAGATTTTCGTCAACGAATGGTATGCAGGCGGTGTGGAAACGCCCTTCGGCGGGTACGGCCAGTCTGGCTATGGGCGTGAAAAGGGCCGAGAGGCCCTTCTCAATTACGTTCAAACCAAAAACGTCGCGATTTCCATCGGTGGGGGCGCAGGACGGAGCTAAATCAGGCGACTAACGCCCTGATGCTAAATCAATTCTGTATCAATACTGCGCCAAAACGCTGCAGCGCCGCGTCTGCCCTTGTGATTTGCTGCAATGCAGCATAAATCGACATTGAAAGTTTTTCTGCGCCGCCCCCGTAGGCGCAGAGACCCAGGCCCAATACCGGGCCTGGCCCCTACGACCCTAGGGCCGCGGGCATAACAAGGCGGATAAAGCGCCAATTCATAAATTCGGGGGCGTGAATTGGCTCCGGTCCGTCGGAATGGACTGAACCAATGGACGTCACGATCTACCTCTCGCCGGGCTTCAACCTCTCAGCTACTTTCGCCTTCGTTGACGCGTTCAATGCCGTGAACGCCCTCGATGTCGAGACGCCGTACGCTATCAAATACGCCTCTGACACGGGCGGCCCCGTCGCAAGCAGCCAAGGGCCCGCTCTCGATACCGAGGATGTCGACCTGATCCGCGGTTCCAATGACATCGTGATCCTGTCCACATCCAACGCCCCCGAAGCCGCCTACGGCGCGCCGCTGGCAAAAAACCTTCGCTATTGGCAACGTCAGGGAAACCTCATCATTGGCCTCGAAACGGGCGCCTTTGTCTTGGCAGACGGTGGTTTCCTCGACAATCCAGCCTGCGTGCATCCGGCCCATGCAGCCGCATTTGAAAACTCGTTTCCGCGCCAAGAACGCTCAGAGGCCCTCTTTGACGTGACCGGTGAAACGCGCACCTGCGTTGGCGGTGCCGCAGCCCTCGACATGGCGCTTTCGATCCTGTCGGACAGTCACAGTGCTGACCTCGTCCGCGCCGTCCGCGACTACCTCGTCGCGCCCGCGCCGCGCCAGGGCGCTCAAACGCTCACTGGGAGCTCCGAGGCACCACTCGGCGACGGCATGCCCGTGCCGCTGCTCAAAGCTATCGAACAAATGCGCAGCTCGCTTCACAAGGCGGTCTCAGTGCCCAAGCTCGCTGCAGAGGCCGGGCTTTCCCAGCGCCAGCTGGAGCGCCTCTTCCGCGGCCATACGGGACGTTCACCCAACCAGTATTACCGCATGCTAAGGCTCGACCGCGCCCGTGAGATGGTCACGCGCAGCGCCGCACCGATGCCCGAAATCGCCGCGTCCTGCGGGTTCCAAAGCCCGGTGCACTTTAGCCGAGCCTATAAGGAGCAATTCGGGCTCCCCCCCATGCGAGACCGCGTCCGCAGCCGCGTGGCCTAAGCGCGCCTGTGATGGATTCGGGCGGGCGGGTCGAATTCCGAGCCTAGCGAGGAAGAGGTCCGCACCGCCCGATATCAATCTGGAAAGATGGTGGCGTGGGGGAGACTTGAACTCCCGACCTCTCGATTATGAGTCGAGCGCTCTAACCAGCTGAGCTACCGCGCCATCGGGCGCGTGATTAGGCGCAGCCGGGATGGGGGTCAAGGCGGAAAACCCCTTGCGAAGCCGGACTACCGCAGGTTTCTCTCCATGTCATGGAGATACTCGACACCCTTCGCCAGACGCTTGGCGCAGCCCAGGTTCTCACCGGTCAGGATACTGCAAAATGGTCCCACGACTGGACCGGCAAATACACTTGGACCCCGCTCGCCGTCATCCGTCCGGCAAGCACCGAAGACGTCAGCTCCATTGCCAAAGCCTGTTACGCATCTGGCACCCCCATGGTGCCCGTGGGAGGTAATACCGGCCTCACCGGCGCCACCTCTGCTGACGGTGCCGTCATGGTCTCGCTTGAACGCCTAAACAGCATTCGCAAAATCAAACCTGAGGCTCGCATCGCGATCGTGGAGGCAGGCGTCATCCTCGACCAAATCCACAGCGCTGCCGCAGACCATGATCTCACCTTCCCGCTCACCTTCGGCGCGCGCGGTTCCGCCATGGTCGGCGGCTTTCTCGCCACCAATGCCGGCGGCTCCAACGTCGTGCGCTACGGCAATACGCGCGAGCTTTGCCTCGGGCTCGAGGTCGTCCTCCCCGATGGCCGCGTCATGGACCTCATGAGCGAGCTTCGGAAAGACAATACCGGCTACAATCTGCGTAACCTCTTCATCGGTGCCGAGGGCACGCTCGGCTTCATCACCGCCGCCGTACTCAAGCTCTTCCCAAAGCCACGCGTCCAGGCGACCGCCATGGTCGGCCTCAGCACCATCGACGCCACACTCCCGCTCCTCAACGCCCTGCAGGAAGCCACCGGCGGGGCCGTCGAAGCCTTTGAATACATGCCGCGCAACTATATCGAGCGCCACGTTGCCAAGACCGGCGCGCGGGAGCCATTCGACGCCCCACACAGGGTCAACATACTCGTAGAGGCCGCCTCCACACGCGGCGATGACGCCGCCCCCGGCCCCAGCGGAAGCGCGCGCCTGGTCGAGCTCGTGCAGGATATTCTGGCCCAATCGATGGAAAGCGGCTCAATCGCGGATGCCGTCGTCGCCCAAAACGAGGCCCAGCGCGCGGAGATGTGGGCGCGGCGCGAAATGGCCGCTGAGCTCACTTTCGACGGCCGCGCCATCGTCGACACCGACATTGCGGTGCCGCTCGACGCTGTCCCCGCCTTTCTCGCTCAGATCAACGCTCGCGTGACAAAACTCGATCCCGGCGGTGAAGATTTCATGGTCTCCCATCTCGGCGACGGCAACGTCCACTATTCGGTCTACCCAACCAGAAATGACGCCGCGCTCATGAACGAGATCACCGAGGCCATTGAGGACGTCACCCTCTCCCTTGGCGGCTCCTTCTCCGCCGAGCACGGCATCGGGCTAAGCAAACTCGGCTCCATGGCCCGACGCAAGGACGAGACCGCACTGGATGTCATGGGAGCTTTAAAGACCTCACTCGACCCCAAGGGGCTGATGAATCCTGGCAAGGTCCTGCCTTAAACGAGATATCGCTCGGGCCTACGCGAGCTCGCGCCAGGAAAAGAAATCCGGCGCCGCCCGGCTGAGCAAGCTCTGGGCAAGTTGCGTGCCGAGCTCAGCCCCAGAAGCCGCAGGCCCCGACACTTCATCCGCCAATCGCTCACTGCCATCCGGGCGTAAGATCTCTCCGCGAAGCCGCAGCGTCTCGCCGTCAAGCTCGGCCAAAGCAGCGATAGGCGTTTCACAACTCCCGTCCAGCGTCTTCAAAAACGCCCGCTCCGCCGCAAGCCGGAGCCCGGTTGGCGCGTGATGGATGGCCCCAAGCATGTCTTTCACGCCCGCATCATCCGCGCGGCATTCAATCCCAATCGTACCCTGCGCTACGGCGGGCAGCATCTCTTCCTCCGGCACCGGCTTCTTCGGCACCTCGTCCATGCCCAGACGGTTGAGCCCGGCCATGGCCAAAAACGTCCCCTCCGCCACGCCGTCTTCCAGCTTTTTCAGCCGCGTCTGCACATTGCCGCGGAACTCTACGAGCTTCAGATCGGGCCGCTTGTTCAAAAGCTGCGCGCGCCGGCGGAGCGATGATGTCCCAACAACGCTTCCCTCAGGGAGCTCCGCAAGGGAGAGCGCCCCAAGCGTTACAAACGCGTCGCGAACGTCCTCGCGCGGCAGATAGGTCTCCATAACGAGCCCATCCGGCTGCACCGTCGGCATGTCCTTAGTGGAATGCACCGCGATATCGATCCGGCCTTCGATCATGGCCTCTTCGATCTCTTTGGTGAAAAGACCCTTATTGCCGATGGTCTTAAGCGCGATATCGGCATCGATGAGCGTCCGGTCATCGCCCGTGGTCTTAATGACGCAAATCTCAAAGGCCGCCTCTGGGAGGCCATGGGCCGCCATAAGGCGACTACGGGTCTCATAGGCCTGCGCCAACGCCAGAGGCGAGCCGCGCGTGCCGATTTTGAGCGGGGAGTCTGCGGACGGTGTGCTCATGGCTCGTTCCTAATTGCGTCTCGCGTGACTGGCAAGTAGAGTGTCACTTGAAGTTGACACTTTACAAAGGCCCGCCGCCCCATGAAAGACATGACCGTGACCGAAAAGAAGATCATGAGAGCGCTCCGGGGCGAAGCGCAGCAAACCCCACCGATCTGGATGATGCGCCAGGCGGGCCGCTACCTACCAGAGTATCGCGCCACCCGAGCCGAGGCGGGGGACTTCCTCTCTCTGTGCTACAATTCCGACCTCGCCGCCGAGGTCACTCTGCAACCGATCCGCCGCTATGGCTTTGACGCAGCTATCCTTTTTGCGGATATCCTCCTTATCCCCGATGCTTTGGGCGCCGACCTTTGGTTCGTCACCGGCGAGGGCCCGCGGCTTTCCACGATCGAGGAAATGGCGGGCGTCACCGCCCTCAAGGGTAAAGACGACATCCACGACCACCTCGCCCCGATCTATGAGACGGTGCGCATCCTGTCCCGCGAGCTTCCGGCCGAGACCACGCTGATCGGATTTGCGGGCGCCCCATGGACGGTGGCCACCTACATGATTGCCGGGCGCGGGACGCCCGACCAGGGCCCGGCCCACAAAATGCGGGAGGAGGCGCCGGAAGTCTTCGACGCCCTCATGGAGCGGTTAACGGAGGCGACGATCGAGTACCTCTCGATGCAGATCACTGCAGGCGCCGAGGTCGTAAAACTCTTCGATAGCTGGGCCGGTTCGCTGAAAGGCGAGGCATTCAAACGTTATTCCCTACAACCCGCTCGGGAGATCATCTCCGCCCTCAATACCCGCCATCCCGGCGTACCGGTCATCGCTTTCCCGCGAGAAGCAGGTGACGGCTATATCGGCTTTGCCCGCGCGACAGGCGCTGACTGCGTGGCGCTGGACAACTCCGTGTCGGCTGCTTGGGCCGCAGAGAACGTCCAGGTCGATGGCTGCGTCCAAGGCAACCTCGCCTCATCCCATATGGTCACCGGCGGTCAGGCCCTGATCGACGAGACCCGCGCCATCGTTGAGGCGTTCCGCGGCGGGCCACACATCTTCAACCTGGGTCATGGCATCACGCCAGATGCGGACCCAGAAAACGTGCAGCTCATGATCGACACAGTGCGCAGCGTCTAGACGGCAAAGCGGCTTCGAAGCCGCTTTACGCACCCGATCTCACCGCCGCAAAGAAACTCAACAGAGAGTTCAAGCCTTGCCGACGGCGCCCAAAAGGCCTTTCGAAAGGCCTTAAAGCGGTTTCGAAACCGCTTAAGCCCTCAAACCCACTTCGCTAAGGGCGGCAGGCTCATGAGCACGGCATTGGCATCATGCCCTGTCTCCAGCCCAAACTTCGTGCCCCGGTCATAGACAAGGTTGTACTCGGCGTAGAGCCCGCGGTGCACAAGCTGCGCGTCCTTGTCAGCCTCCGTCCAGGGCTGGTCCCGGTGCTTCTCCACCTGGGGCAAGTACGCCGGCAAGAAAGCACGACCCACATCCTGCGTGAGCGCGAAGTCCTTTTCCCAGTCGCCGGTATTCAGA
>JBCCYG010000111.1:0-7080 GCA_039190145.1 Pseudomonadota bacterium
ACACGGAAAGCAGAGCGCGGCGCAGCGGCACGAGGTCGGGCATGGGAGGGTCCTTTAGTCTTCGAAATCGAGCGGGTCATCCCGCCGAAGGTCGCGGACAGATAGCGGAGTTTCCTGGGCCTTGGCCAGAGACCACCTGACACGTGTCGTCTCCCCCAGTGCGCGACCCGTCAGCACAATCTGCTCAGCGCCCCGAGGCTTCAATCGGCCCCGCTCCAAGTAGACCGAAGGCTCAATCGACAGGCGCGCGTGGGCGTCGTGGCGGAAGACCCAGATCTCACCGCTTTTCAACGCCAAGGAAACAGCCGCGCCGCCCATGTCCTCTCGGGCATCCACGTCCGGGTGAAGGTGGAACCGGATCATAAAATCGATCCCTTGCAGCCCACTTTCATCCAGCCGTTTGTCAAATCGCGCTTGGTCTTTGGCATTTAAGGCAACGAGCAGGTCCTCACCCGCCATCCCGCGCCCATCATGGGTCAGCTCGAGGGTCCTAACATGCACCAGGCCGTGGGTTCTGCGCCAACCATCATGGCTAATCTGCTGGCGAATGGCGAAGTCAGTCGACCGCCGCTCCGCCGACACATCGCGCGGCGTATCCGCCAAAAGCTCTCGCGCACGACCGGACATGAAGGTCTTTTCACCGAGCCTTGATGACGAGTAACCGTCCAGCGAGAGGGTTGAATGGCTGGGTGTCGCCCGCCCGGCCCGCCGCCACTCTTCGCCAAAAGCCGCGCCAGAACCGCAGCTTACGATGAGAGGGCGCCGACCCGATGTCAGCTCAAACGCTAAGGTGGAGGCGTGCGCATTGTGGCTCGCTTTCCCCTCTGGCGGACGCGATGCATCCATAATCACGGTCGTGCGCCCAGCTCCAAGCCGGGCAAAGCCCATGGCCTCATCAAGCGTGGCTTCAGCTTTCACACCTGACGTGGCCAGCGCCGCATCGAGCCGCCCATCGAGACCGCGACCCCCGCCATGAAACCGGGCAAGACCGCCATCGGCGTGGCGCAAGGTTCGCAAAACCGGCGCAACCCGCTGGATCGCGGCTTCATGGGCGGGCGCGGGAGTGTGACCCGCTTCGCGAAGAGTAAGCGCAGCCCAATTCAGGAGCGTGAATATCTCAAGAAGCTCTTCGGGGTTCCGCGTCGCAAGCGCTCCCTCGTGATCGATTTGCACCTCGCAAGCGCGCCCCAGCGCGGCAATGGCTCGAGGCACATGTCGCTCCATCGTGGTGAGCGAAATGCCCGCGTAGATGAGCCCCGTCAGCGCCTCGATCCTCGGCAATCCCGGCGTGGCCGACGACCAACGCCGCGCAAGAAACCGCGTCTGCCGCCCCAGGGCGCGAAAAAAGTCCGGAGAGGCATCTCCCCTACCCGACAGCAAAAAGAAAGCGTGGTTGATGCAGCGGATCAGGCGGCGCCCAGTGAGGTCTGGGCTCCACCCCGGCCCGCGACCGCCGCCGTAGTGCTTGATCCACTCAAAGGTCCAGTCTTGCGCCAATACCCGCGCCTCAGCGTCGCCCACAGCTGCAAGATCATCGAGCCAAACAAACCCGTGCACTTCTTCGGTGAAGGTGGGCGCTGGCGGCGAGAGGCTCCATATCGACGTGCCGCGACCCGCTTCAATGAGATATCCCGCGAAAAGGTAGTTCCCGGCCACAAGCTGGCGGCCCTTTGCAAAATGCCCAATAGATCGGGGCTCAGGCTGGCTGACAAAGGACGGAGCCGTGCGCCCGAGCCCGGCAATCCGCGCATGGAGCCGGGTCACCCATTGGGTGCTCGGAGCCGGCATATCAGGATTGGTCGACAAAGGTTTTGGGGCCCAAGATCGGAACAGCTACAGCGCATGTGACGCGTTATAGGCGTGCCTATCGCAGGGCCAGAAGCAAGTCACCCCTATGCCGCGCCGCGCGAGTTTCTGCCGTAAAGGCAGCACTCCAACAGGTGCATCAAACCCGTTTGAGACAGGCGATGTAGAACCCATCCATCCCGCCTTGCGCCGACCAGTAATCGGGCCTCAGCCTGAGCCCGCCTTCTTCGGTCACCCATTCTGGCTTAATGCCTGGGCGTTCTAAAGCTTCATGGTCGGCGACAAAGCCTTCATGCCGCTTGAGCGCCTCTTCAACCTGCACTTCGCCCTCGTCTGGCAAGAGCGAGCAGGTGCAAAACACGAGCCTGCCACCGGGCTTTACAAGGCTCAAGGCGTGCTCGAGCATTCGGGCTTGAAGGTCGATAAGCTCCGATATCCCGGCTCCGTCGCGCGCGAAAGGCAAGTCCGGATGCCGACGGATCGTGCCCGTAGCCGAACAGGGGGCATCCAGGAGCACGGTATCAAACTGACCCTGAAAGGAGAGGACATCAGCCTCCACAATCTCGGCGGTGAGCTTTGACCGCGCCAGATTCTCCCGAACCCGCTCAAGTCGCACCGCGCTCACATCAACCGCTGTTACCTCGGCACCTGCTGCAGCCAGCTGCATAGTCTTGCCGCCCGGCGCCGCGCAAAGATCTGCCACCCGCTCTCCCTTTTGGGGCGCAAGTATCTGAACCGGGAAAGCAGCGGCCGCATCTTGCACCCACCACTCGCCTTCCTCGTATCCGGGAAGCGCGGAAATCTGACCGTAATCACGCAGGCGTACGGACCCATTTGGCAAGAGCTCTCCGCCCAGATTATCTGCGATTTTCTCCGCATCACCTTTAGCGGTGAGATCCAGAGGTGCACCGCGCATGTGAGCAGTCTCTAGCCCCTGCACAACGCTATTGCCGTAGGCTTCGGTCAGCGGCGTCCTAAGCCACCGCGGCATTCGCGGCACAGGGAGTTTACCCCAACGCCCCTCAACCTCCACAGATGCCCGCCGGAGCACTGCATTCACCATGCCTTTATAGCCGCGCGTCCGTTTTCCCGCGCCTGCCGCGCTCACCATGTCACCCACCACGCCATGGGCCGCTCCGCCGAGCGCAGCGATCTCAACGACGCCGAGGCGAAGGATATGCATGACATCCTCGGGCGGGGTCTTGCGCATGAGCGGTTTGAGGACCCGGTCGGCACGATCTGAGTAGCGCAGGGTCTCCAAGGCGAGCCGCTGCGAACGAGCCCTGTCTGCAGGCTCCAAACCGACAAACCAATCCAGCGGCGTCAGCTCAGAAATTGGGGACCCGTCAGCCACGCCCTCTAAGAGCTTAAGTGCGGCGGCGCGTGCAGGGTGTGGGGGCGCGGGTTTTGTCACAAGTTCAAGCCGTTCACCTTGGCGATGGGGGAGCGGCGGCGTATATCAGCCTCATGGCCGATGACAACGCCCCACCCGAAGAGGCTAAAACCTCTCCCGCCTATGATCCCGCAACGCTGCCGCCCGCTGCCCAGCGCGCGCTAGCAGAGGCCGAGGAGCGCCGGAAAGCAGCGCAACAAAAAGCCGTGCCAAAGGAGTACGGCGGCAGAGACGGCCCTGAGCCAGTGCGCTTTGGAGACTGGGAAAAAAAGGGGCTGGCTATCGACTTCTGACGCTGGCTAGCGCAGGCGGAAGTCAGCGTAATCGCCCTCTCCACGGTCTGTGGTAAACCGCATGATATCTCCATCTGCCTGAACAAGCTGGCAGTTGTATGGGATTTCGCGCTGGCCCCACAGCATTTCACGACAAAAGTAACCGTCTTCCCACGACCAGGCGCCCGTCACGGGACGCCCCACGGCACGGCCTCCGATGCGCCCGTCTTCTGTGACTTCAAGGCTCAGACCATAAAGGCGTATGGTAAGGTCCCGCCCTGCAAGTTTCTCGAGGAAGGCGTCACGGGAAGACACTTTATCCATCGCAAAAGCCGGCATTGCGGCAGACACAGCGACCATAAACACGGCCAATTTGGCGAGCTGTAGGACCATCATACTCTCCATTTTCTCGCCCATATTACGCCGTGCGAAGCGAAATGGATGCAATCGCAGCTCTCACACCGCCGTGAGCTCCGTGCTTCAAGCCAACCCGAGCACGTCCATCATATCGTACTGTCCGGGCGCTTGGTCAGTTCCCCAAAGAGCCGCCTTGAGCGCCCCGCGCGCAAAGATTGCCCGATCAGTGGCGATATGGCGTAAAACAATCCGCTCCCCGGCCCCCGCAAAAAGCACATCATGTTCACCCACGATGTCGCCGCCTCGGATATTGGAAAAGCCGATATGCCCTCTCTCACGCGCCCCTGTGATCCCGTGGCGGGCGTTGTCTGCGACATCGTCCAGTGTCACTCCGCGCCCCTCCGCTGCCGCCTGGCCCAGCATAAGCGCCGTCCCCGACGGGGCATCCACCTTGTGATGGTGATGGGCCTCAATAACCTCGATGTCGAAATCCTCGTCGAGCGCTTCTGCCACCATGCGGGTCAGTTTGGTGAGGAGGTTCACACCCAATGACATGTTCCCGGCGCGCACGATCACGGCGTGCCGCGCCGCAGGCTCAAGCGACGCGATCTGCGCCGCGTCCATCCCGGTTGTACCAATCACATGGACCGCCCGTGCCTGCGCACAAAGACCTGCAAAGCCAAGCGTTGCGTCGGGCGTAGTAAAATCGATGACAGCTTGCGCCTTCGCAAATGCCTCAAGTGGGTCGTCGGTGACCACAACGCCCAACGGCGACGCGCCCCGCGCCTCACCCACATCCTGACCAACCCAGCCATGACCTTCACGTTCAACAACGCCCACAAGCCGCGCCTTGTCGCTCGCTGTGACCGTGTCGATAAGCATTTGCCCCATTCGGCCGGAGCCACCGGTAATCGCGATGCCTGGAAGTTCTGCCATGCTATTCCCCTTCGATAAGCTGCGTTCTGCCCGAACCGGCGGGCCCATGCAAAGCCTCCCTTGGAATCGCCGCGCCCCACCCGTATCTGGCGGGGATGGCAAAGAACAAATTCCATGACGGCCCGGGGCCCAGCCAGCGCCAGCTTCGCGTGGGCGAGCTGATCCGCCGCACGCTCTCCGAGGTGTTGGCGCGAGGGGATATCCATGATCCAGATCTCACGGGTCGCTCGATCACGGTGAGTGAGGTCGCCACCTCCCCCGACCTCAAGATCGCCACCGTCTATGTCATGCCCTTGGGCGGGACAGGCCATGAGGAAGTGATCGAGGCCCTCGCGCGTAACAAGTCCGAGATGCGCCGCGTGATCGGTAAGAAAAGCGCACTTAAGTTCACCCCCGATCTACGCTTCCGTATTGATGAGACCTTTGACCGTCTCGACCAAACCCGCGCGATGTTCGCCCGCGATGAGGTCCGCCGTGATCTGGAAGATTAGCATCGCGCTCATGGCCCTGGCGGGCCCAGCCCAGGCCGGATGCGATGACATTACCTTTGCGGGCAATCGCTACACCGTCTGCGAAGTTGACCTGACCCAGCAAACCGCGCGCCTCTTCTGGCGAGACGAAACGGGCGCACTATACGGCGATTTTGCTGCACTCCCGGACAATGTCACCGTCGCCACCAATGGCGGAATGTATCACGACGACCGCCGCCCGGTGGGCCACTACCTCGAAGATGGCGAAGAGATCGTCAGCCCGGTCCCCAACGCGGGGCCCGGCAATTTCGGGCTCCTTCCCAACGGCGTGCTTTGCCTCAATGAGGGCTCCGCGCGGATCATCGAAACGCTCGCCTACATCGAAGAAAGCCCGAGCTGCCAACACGCGACACAATCAGGGCCCATGCTCGTCATCGACGGCCAGCTTCACCCGCGCTTCCTGGCCGACGGCACAAGCCGCAAACGGCGCGGCGGTGTTGGCGTCAGCGCGGACGGCAACACCCTTTTCATCGCGGTAACCGGCAACGCCGTGAACTTTTACAGCTTCGCCACGCTCTTCCGCGACGGCCTCGGGACACCCAACGCGCTCTTCACCGACGGCACCATCACGCGCCTTTATGACCGTGAAAGCGGCCGATCCGACCCCGGTGCCCGCATGGGCCCGATCCTCGCAATCATCGAATAGCTTCCACTATGGCACGCAAGAAAAAGGGTCGGAACATCTCCGGCTGGCTCGTCATCGATAAGCCGGCGGGCCTCACCTCCACCGCTGTAGTGAACAAGGTGAAATGGGCGTTTGACGCTCAAAAGGCAGGCCACGCCGGAACGCTCGACCCCGCCGCAACCGGCGTGCTTGCCATCGCGCTGGGCGAGGCGACAAAGACCATCCCCTACATTACCGACGCGCTTAAGGCCTATCGCTTCACGGTTCGTTGGGGCGCAGCTACGAATACTGACGATGCCGAAGGTGAGGTGATCGAAACCAGCGCCTCTCGGCCTTCAGAAAACGAAATCAAAGATGCGCTCAATGGCTTTGTCGGCGACATCGAGCAGGTTCCTCCTGCCTTTTCTGCTGTAAAGATCGATGGCGAGCGTGCCTACAAGAAGGCGCGAGAAGGCGACGAAGTGAGCCTCGCCCCGCGCCCGCTTTGGGTCGAAGAGCTCACCTTGATTGAGTGCCCAAGCGAAGACTTTGCCGTGCTCGAAATGGTCTGTGGCAAGGGCGGCTATGTCCGCTCGATCGCCCGCGATCTAGGGCGCGCACTAGGCTGCCTCGGTCACGTCGACACCCTCAGACGAACGTGGTCCGGTCCTTTCGAGGTCGAAAACGCACTCTCACTCGACACCATTGAAGAGCATGCACGCACTGAAGCGCTCGACAGTCACCTCCTCCCGCTAGAAACCGGCCTGAAAGAGCTACCCGAGCTCCGCACAACAGCCGAAGGCGCCGCACGGCTCCGCAACGGAAACCCCGGCTTCATCTATCCTGGAGACGCGGAGTACGGAGACGAAGCCTGGGCCTCGCTTGAAGGTAAAGCGGTGGCAGTGGGCATCGCCAAGGGCGGCGAGCTCCACCCAAGCCGGGTTTTCCTGGCTTAGCGGAGGCCGCGCGTCGCCATCGCTGCCCCGGCTATGACGATGCACCCGATTCCGACTGCGCTCATCGCATCGGGAACTTCCGAGAAAAGAAGCGCGCCCCAGGCAACTGCAAAGATCACATAGGAATAGTCAGCCGTCCCAACCAAAGCAGGCGAGGCGTTTTGGTATGCAATGGCGGCAAAGATACTGCCCACGAGCGCGACAGCGGCGAGCACCCCCATCGCGA
>JBCCYG010000112.1:0-7038 GCA_039190145.1 Pseudomonadota bacterium
AGCTCAGGATGTTGATGCAAATAGCGCCGCCAGGTCTTCATATCCTCGGCAAAATCGGCGATCCGGTTGACGATGGGCATGGGCTGGCCTCCTTTACGCTCACGCTACAGGCAAAGGGCAAAAGCGCAATGGGCGACGACCTCATCCACAATCCCGATGGCGGGATACCTCGGCTTCTCGAGATCATGCGCCGCCTGCGCGACCCCGATACGGGCTGCCCCTGGGATATCGAGCAAACTCCCGCCAGCATTGCCCCCCACAGCATCGAAGAGGCCCATGAGGTTGCCGACGCCATCGAGCGCGAGGCCTGGGACGAGCTCGAAGACGAGCTCGGCGATCTCCTCTTCCAGACGGTCTTTCAGGCCCAAATGGCCGAAGAAGCGGGCCGCTTCACCTTCCACTCCATCGCCAACCGCATTTCGCAAAAGATGATCGACCGGCACCCGCATATCTTTGGCAACGAGTCCCGCGAGAAGAGCGCCGAGCAGCAGGTCCGCGACTGGGAGGAAATCAAGGCCAAGGAACGCGCGGGCAAAAAGCAAAAGGGCGCACTCGACGGCGTAGCCAAGGGCCTCCCCGCCCTGATGCGCGCGCTCAAATTACAAAAGCGCGCCGCCCGGGTGGGCTTCGACTGGACAGATGTCGAGGACGTGCTCGCCAAACTCGACGAAGAAACCCGCGAGCTGGTGGAGGCACGCGACATCAAAGGTCAGGCGCATATCGAAGAAGAGTTCGGCGACCTGCTCTTCGTCATGGTCAATATCGGCCGCCACCTGGGCGTAGATGCTGAGCAAGCATTGCGCGCAACGAATTCCAAATTTACCCGCCGCTTTGAGGGAATCGAGTCCGCGCTGGCTGAAAACGGGCGCACGCCCGAAGAGGCCAGCCTCGAGGAAATGGACGCTCTCTGGAACGAGATGAAAACCCAGTGAGCGACGTCGACCGATATCTCAAACTCACCCGCGAAACGATGCCCGCCCTGGCCAAAGATCGCGGCTGGCCTGTCAGCGCAGATCACTGCTTCCAGCGCATCGTGCTCGACCACATCGCGGGCGGCACCTGGTACGACCACATTCCCCGCCCGGCCTACAAACACCTCTCGGAAAGCCAGGCCCGCGCGGCCGTGGCCCTCTGCGAAGACATCCTGAACGGCAAAGCAAACCTCCACGCGCTCAATCGCCAATCCCTCATCTGGCGGGGTAAAGCCACCTAGCCGCTTCATCTTTCCCCAAATACTCCCGCCGGAGGCACGAATTTTCGCGAAAATTCGTCCCTGCCCCGAACCAACCTCCCCGCACACCACAAAAGCCGGCGGCCGACGCTATTCGCGGCCCCGCCACCCTTTACAACGCCCGACCGCCACGCCACCTCTGCCCCATGCGCAAGATCATCATCGACACCGATCCGGGCCAAGACGACGCCGTCGCCATCCTCCTCGCCCTCGCCTCGCCAGAGGTCGAGCTCCTCGGCATCACCGCTGTTGCAGGCAATGTGCCCCTGGCGTTGACAGCCAAGAACGCGCGCATCGTCTGCGAGCTGGCAAAGCGCCCCGACATCCCCGTATTCGCGGGCTGCGACCGCCCCATGGGCCGCGATCTGATCACGGCGGAGCACGTCCACGGCAAAACTGGCCTTAATGGGGCCGACCTGCCGGACCCGTCCATGCCGCTGCAGGAAAAGCACGGCGTCGACTTTATCATCGACACGATCCGCGCCACCGATGGCGTCACGATCTGCCCCCTCGGCCCGCTCACCAATATCGGGACCGCTCTCGAACGCGCCCCCGACATCGCCGAGCGCATCGAAGAAATCGTCCTCATGGGCGGCGCCTATTTCGAAGTGGGCAACATCACCCCGGCGGCGGAGTTTAACATCTATGTGGACCCTGAAGCCGCAGCCAAAGTCCTGAAATCCGGCGTGAAAGTCACAATCTGCCCCCTCGATCTTACCCATAAGATGCTCACCAGCGCGGAGTGGATCGCCGCCATGCGCGCGCTTAACACGCCCGTAGGAGACGCCGTCGCGGGCTGGACCGACTTCTTTGAGCGCTTCGACGTTGCAAAGTACGGGTCCAAAGGCGCACCGCTTCATGACCCCACCGTCATCGCCCACGTCATCGACCCCACGCTGTTCACAGGGCGTAATGTCAACGTCGAGATTGAGCTCGAGAGCACCCTCACCCGAGGCATGACCGTGGCTGATTGGTGGGGCGTGTCTAAACGGGCGCCAAACGCCACCTTCCTCGGCGACGGCGACCGCACGCGCTTTTTCACGCTCCTTTCGACACGCTTGGCGAGCCTATGAATAGCGTCACACCGGGCCGCACCGCGATCCATAAGGCCGGGCCAGAGGATGTTGAAACACTCATCCCCCTCATCACCGCCTTTCACGATGAGGAAGGCCTCGACAGCGATGAGACCCACATCCGACACGCCATCACGCCCATCCTTAAGGGCTCTCCCCATGGTGAGCTTTTCCTCGCGGGCCCGCGCCGGGCACCAGCGGGCTACGTCATGGTCTCCTACGGCTGGTCCATCGAATTCGGCGGTCTCGACAGCTACATGGACGAGCTTTACTTGCGCCCCGCTGTGCGCGGACGCGGTATTGCGGGCGACGTTATCCACGCGCTTTCCAACCATCTGGCCGCAAAAGGCGCGCTTTCGCTCTACCTCGAAGTTGACCATGACAATGAGCAGGCCCTGCGCACCTATCAGCGCGCCGGCTTTGAGAGCCGAGGCCGCTACAGCCTCATGGTGAGGACACTCACATGATCGCGTTCGACAACAGCTACGCCCGCCTACCAGACCGCTTCTACACCAGGCTTCCTGCAACGCCGGTCAAAGAGCCAACACTCCGCGCCTGGAACAACGACCTCGCGACCCAGCTTGGCATCTCCCTGACCGATGCAGAAAAGGCGCAGGTTTTTGGCGGCAATAGCACACCCGAGGGGGCCGATCCCCTCGCCGCTCTTTATGCTGGGCACCAATTCGGCAATTGGAACCCGCAGCTCGGCGATGGCCGGGCGATCCTGTTGGGCGAGGTCATCGATGCCCACGGTCAGCGCCAAGATATCCAACTCAAGGGCTCAGGCCCCACGCCCTATTCCCGCATGGGTGACGGGCGCAACTGGGTCGGCCCCGCGCTCCGCGAATACCTCGTCAGCGAGGCAATGCACGCCCTCGGCATTCCCACAACGCGCGCGCTCGCCATCGTCACGACCGGTGAGACAGTTCTGCGCGAGGCCGCTCTTCCGGGCGCCGTCGTCACCCGCGTGGCCCCAAGCCATATCCGTGTGGGCACGTTTCAAGTCTTCGCCGCCCGGCAGGACAAAGAGGCGCTAGAGGCCCTCTTTACCCATGTCACCGAGCGGCACTACCCCGATGCCAAAACGCCCGAGGCCTTCCTGCAAGCCGTCACCGACGCGCAAGCGGAACTCATCGCCAAATGGATGGCCGTCGGCTTCATCCATGGCGTGATGAATACTGACAACGCCCATGTGGCGGGGATCACTATCGATTACGGCCCCTGCGCCTTTATGGATGCCTACCACCCGGCCAAGGTCTTCTCCTCGATCGACCAAACGGGCCGTTACGCCTACGCCAACCAGCCCGGCATCGCCGCCTGGAACATGGCGCAGCTCGCCACCTCACTGCTGCCGCTCGAAGAAAACCGGGACGCCGCCATCGACCGCTTCACCGAGATCGTAAACAGCTTTGCCAACAGCTACCAATCAGCCTGGCGCGGGGCCTTTGGCGCCAAGCTCGGTATTGTCGCCGATACAGATGATGCCGTCGCGCTCATCAGCGATCTGCTCACCATGATGACCGATGAGAAAGCTGATTTCACCAACACCTTCAGCGCCTTGGGCAATGACCCAGCCACAGCCCCTTGTGCCGAGCACACCGACTTCTCAACCTGGCTCTCCCGCTGGAAAGCACTCAAACCCGACATCGCCCAAATGCGCGCCACAAACCCCGAGATCATCCCCCGCAATCACCTGGTCGAAGAAGCCATCCAATCCGCCGTCTACGATAGCTGGGAGCCATTCCACGCGTTTCATGCCGTGCTCCAGACCCCATTTACGCTGCCCGAAGACCCACGCTACACGACGCCTCCCACACCGGAAGAAGAGGTCCGTCAGACCTTCTGCGGCACCTGACGCGGCCGCCGGTTAATCAGGATCAGCCCGAGCGTCACCAGCCCGAGCGCCCCGAGCAAACTCGGCCCGACCTCCTCACCCAGCAAAACCGCACCAAGTGCCACGCTGAACACCGGCGACAGAAAGCTAAACGAGGCCACCGAAGAGGCCGGGTACAGCTTGATCAGCCAGAACCAAAACAAAAAGCCAAAGGACGCCACAACTAAGATCTGGAACCCAAGGGCCCACCAATGAATAGCCGCAAGCTCCCGCACGAAAGGCCCGAAAAACAGCGACCCGGCAAAGAGCAGGGGGATCGACAAGAACACCTGCCAGAAAATCTGAACTTCCGGCGACAAGTCTTTCATATTACTGCCTTTCACCACGATCAGGATCGCTGCCCACAGGAATGACGCTCCCAGCGCACGGAGGTCTCCCGCCAGGGAGCCGCCGTCGATGGTCTGCCCATCCAAAATAGCCCAGGCCATGCCCGCAAAGGCCACGCCAAGCCCGAGCATCTTCATCCCCGTCATCTGCTCGCCGAGAAAAATCCGCGATAGCAGGGCCGCCCAAACTGGCATGGCGTAGAAGATCACCGAGGCCCGGCTTACGGTGGTGAGGTCAAGCGCCGTGAACAGGAATAGAAACTCTGCGCCGAAGATCAGCCCCATGAGCACCGCCGTCGGCCATTGCGCGCGCTCCAAAGTAAAGCTGATCCCGCGAAATCGCAGCCAGAAATAAAGCACAACTGCCGACCCAACCGACCTCAGCGCCGCCATAAAGGCGGGCTGCCACCCGTCCCCGCCTACCGCGATCACCACCTGATTGAACGCCAATAGAAGCGCAAATCCGATGAGCGAAACCGTCCCGAAAGTGTCCAGATGATCCTTGGGTGTCATGGCGCCACCGCTGACCCCGCGCAAAGGCGAAGTCAATGGCCGAACGCCCTTGAGCCCTCTCCGCCTGAGCGCTATCCCATCGCCGCGAGGTACTATGAGCGACACGATCATTGAGCGCTGCGAGGCCAAAGGCCTGCGTATGACGGGCCAGAGGCGCACCATTGCCGTTGTGCTCGAAGAGGCCGAAGACCACCCGGACGTGGAAGAGCTCTACGCCCGTGCATCGGCCATCGATAACGCTATCTCGCTCGCCACCGTCTATCGCACGGTCAAACTGTTCGAAGAGGCCGGCATCCTCGAGAAACTGGAATTCGGCGATGGCCGCGCCCGCTACGAAGACGCCGACCGCGACCACCACGACCACCTCATCGACCTCGCAACGGGCGAGGTTATCGAATTCGTCGACCCCGAAATCGAAGCCCTCCAGGTCAAGATCGCCGAACGACTCGGTTTCGAGCTCAAAGGCCACAGGCTCGAGCTCTACGGGCGCAAAAAGAGCTAATCACGGGTCGGTGGGTGGGCGCCTTTGCCGTCAGGCAAACAGAGCACCCGCCGACCTCAGTTCAATAAGACGATAAAGACGAGCAAGCTCCAAAAGAGCAGGCTGAAATGGTTCATCTGCGCCCATTGGTGCGAATACCAATAGGCAAAGTAGTTTCCCCCAATGATGAACGCCGCCCAGATGCTGGCAAAGAGCACGACACTCACCATGGCAAGCCCGGTGGCAAAGACGACTGAGGCCGAGCCGAACGCGGCGATAAAGAGCAAAAGGGCCGAGAGGGTCAGCAACGCCGCGGCCAAAGTCTCCGCCCCGCGGATCAGCTCAAAAAGCAGCCTGATCACCTTTGGGTCGTCGACCCGGCGATGGGCAACCTCGGCGTAATCCTCCGGAAATTCCTCCGCCATCGCGTCAAAACGCACGACCATGGCCACAGCATCGAGGTTGAGCTTTGGATGGATCCAGTTGTCCCTGACCGCCACGATCATCCACGCGGCAAGCCCGGCCACGAGGACGCAATCCAATAATAACAACAACCCCTCAAATCCCATGCGCGAAGCCTGACCCCATCGCGCCGAAAAGACAACGGCCAGCGGCGTTTAACGTGCATTTCGGGTCGGTGGGTGGGCGCCTTTGCGCAGCAAATAGTCCATCGCACTGACCGAGCGGCAAAGCCTGCCCTTCCCTTTCTGGGCCCAGAGGCGTAGCGCACAGAGGTCGGGCATGTTGCGCCCGCGCAAAACCACCAAGGCACATCCATGGGAAATATCCGCGGCATCGCTTTCATGCTCCTGTCCATGGCCGGCTTCGCCATCTCGGACGGCTTCGTGAAAGCGCTCACCAACACGATCTCCGCTGGACAGCTTCTCGTGGTCTTTGGCGTGACCGGCGGCGCCATCCTCGCCGTCATGTCCAAGGCGCGCGGGGCGACGCTCTCCGGCCCCTGGCTCACAAGCCCCATCTTCCTCACCCGCCTCGCCACCGACATGCTCGCCGCCGCCGCCGTGGTGAGCTCATTCGCCCTCGTGCCGCTCTCGCTCGTCTCCGCGATTCTCCAGGTCTCTCCCCTAGTAGCGGCCGCCTTCGCTGTCTGGCTCCTCGGCGAAAGCTTGGGTCCCCGCCGCCTCCTGGCCATTCTCGCGGGCCTCGTCGGCGTCCTCATCATGATCGAACCCTGGGGCGAACGGCTGGAGCTCGGCGCGCTTCTGGCCTTCTTCGGCGCGTCCATGTTTGCGCTCCGCGACGTGCTCACCCGCAAAATGCCCGCGGACGTCCCCTCAGATGCCATGGTCACCTATGGCTTCTTCGCCATGGCCCCCGCGGGCGTCATCGTGCTGACCATTGAGCCGAGCATCGCACCCATGGACGTCACAGCCGTTCTGCTCACCCTGGGCGGCGTTCTCTCGGGGATCTTTGGCTACACCATGATCACGCTCGCCTCTCGCATCGCAGAAATCTCCGCCATTGCCCCCTTCCGCTACGCCCGCCTGCTCTTCGCCCTC
>JBCCYG010000113.1:0-7027 GCA_039190145.1 Pseudomonadota bacterium
CAGATCAGCAGCAAGATGACTGCAGGCGTCTGAAGCAGACGTGGCAACGTCCTGTCGGCCATGGTGATGTCCTCCCAAGAAAAGGCGGCGATTTACGCTCTTCCTTTGCGAAACGCCCCGCTGGGCGCTCGGCGAAAGAAGTGGTGAGGGAGCAAGCACCCCCTCACCGAGTTGCTTTATTCGTAGTAACCGGCTTCACGCATGATCGCGTCGGCTGCTGCCTGCGCATCTGCGAGAGCTTCCTCTACGGTCTTGGCGCCGGAAAGGGCGGCTGCCATTTCTTGCGCAACGGCGGATCCGACCTGCGGGAATTCCGGTATCGCTGCGAACTGAACGCCGACATAGGGCTTCAGATCTGATGCTTCCGGCGCGGCGGAGTCGATGGCGGCGAGTTCAGCCGCGGCAAACCCTGCGACTTCCTGGAATTCAGGGATCGCATAGGTCGAAGCGCGCTGACCGGTGGGGACAGAGGCCCAGCCGAAATCAGGATGCGCGGCAACCGCCTGGACGTACTCTTTGGATGTGGCCCATTCGATGAAGGCCTTTGCCGCATCTGCGTTAGGCGAACCCGCCGGCACGGCCATGGCCCAAGCCCAGAGCCAGTTTGCACCTGCTGCGACACCCGCATTCGGGGATTGCGCGTAGGCTACACCATCGACCTCAAGGAAGGAGGCGGCGATCGTGGCGTCGATCCACATGCCACAGCGTCCTTCGTTGTAGAGTGCGAGGATCTCGTTGAAGGAGTTACCCTCAGAGCCCGGAGGGCCGTAAGTGCCCAGCAGGTCAACGTAGAAGTTGATGGCTTCGTTCCACATGGCGCTGTCGAGTTGCGGGCGGCCCTCTTCGTCGAACCACGCGCCACCGAAGGAGTTCACGACCGTGGTGATAAACGCCATGTTGTCGCCCCAGCCTGGCTTGCCGCGCAGGCACACGCCGAAGACGCCGTTTTCGGGGTCGTGGATCGCAGCCGCGGCATCAGCGATGCGCGCCCAGCTGTCATTGTCGTTGATCGTGACACCTGCGGCATCCGCGAGGTCCTTGCGGTACATGACCATGGAGCTTTCGCCATAAAACGGCGCAGCATACATCGTCCCCTCATGGCTCAGACCGGCGCGGATCGCCGGAAGAATGTCGCCCATGTCGTATTCGGCGCCAAAGTCGAGCGGCTCGATCCAGCCTGCAGCGCCCCAAATGGGGGCTTCTTGCATGCCGATATTGATCACGTCGTATTGGCCACCGCCGGTTGCGGTGTCAGAGGTCACCTGCTCGCGGAGCACGCCTTCTTCGAGCGAGACCCAGTTGAGTTGCACGCCGGTTTCTTCGGTATAGGCCTCGGCGACGGACTGCATGTTGATCATGTGGCCGTTGTTGACGATGGCGATGGTCAGCTCCTGCGCAGAGGCAGAGGATGCAAAACCTGCAGCTGCCAGCGCGAGCGCTGACACGAGTGATGTCTTCATGATTTCCTCCCAATGGTGCGGTTTTCCGCATGGTCTTAGGAAGCGATGAGCTCTTGCGCTTCTCTACTACGAAAAAACCGAGAGAATATACGATTTTGCCGATTATGCGCGATTTGACCGCCAATCAGCGCTTTTTTGTATACCTGTCGTCTGGCGCAACGGCCTTGGGAGGGGCTGGCTATGCCGCGTTTTTTGACGGGCTGAACGCAAAAAGGCCGGGCAAACGCCCGGCCTTTCGACTTCATGAGGTAGGTATTAGTGGCAGTCGGGACGCGTGCCGGGAAGCAGAACCTTGTCGATCACGTGAATGACGCCGTTGTCGGCTTCGATATTTGCAATGATGACGTTGGCGGTCTCGCCAGTGCCGTCTGCAATCGTGACGCCGCTGGCGGACGCGTCGATGCACAGACGCTCAGCAGTGTTTACCGGCTTATAGAAGTTGGCGCCAGGAGCGAACTCGTTTGCGAGCAGCTTGCGGTCATCCACGTGGTACGTGAGCACGGCCTGGAGCTGACCGATGTTCTCGGGCTCAAGCAGCGTCTCTACCGTGCCAGCGGGCAGCGCGGCAAATGCGTCGTTGACCGGAGCATACACGGTGAAAGGACCAGGGCCGGACAGCGTGTCAACGAGACCGGCGGCGCTGACGGCGGCTACGAGGGTCGAGAAACGCTCGTCGCCAGCAGCAATGTCGACGATGGTGTCAGCAGCGGCAGATGTCGCGGTGACGGCGATGGCGGCTGCGGCTACAGCGGACTTGATGGACAGTTTCATCGTTATTACTTCCTGTGTTGTTAGCCATGCTCTGTTGCGCATGTGACAGGGTTTACGGGGTGGGCTGCTTTGCAGTTCACCTCGATCACAACTGCGTCATCTCGACGCGCGCTTTTTGTGATCGAAAGTCCTGATTTCTTTCAGTTTCCGTGAGAATTCCCCCAAAGGTTGTGCGTTTTCGTGAGCCGACGGCGGGGGCCTGTAATATTATTCGCCGCCATCTGCCGCAAAGCCAGCTATCGGTCGCGCGTTTTGAAGCGCTCGAAGCTTGTGGCAGCGGGTTGGGCGAAGCCGGGTGAAAGACGCATTTGATTGGCGCGTGGCTGCCGTTGAAAGCTGTCTGTAGGCGAGAGAATGCCGTCACCTATGTTCACAACTCTGTGGCAGAGGCGTTACGTGCGTTCGGCGGTCGTTGGGCCGAGATCCGCGATAGAAGCTCTGCCCCGTTATGAAGCGCCTAAGATGGTTGAGGCGGGCTTGTGCTTGGCCTATGCGGGCTGAGCATCATGTTTGGAGAGCTCCATGCGCCTCAGCCGTTACTTCTTGCCGGTTTTGAAAGAAACGCCTGCAGAGGCGCAGATCGTGTCGCATCGCCTGATGCTGCGGGCGGGGATGGTGAAGCAAGCGAGCGCAGGCATCTATTCTTGGCTGCCGCTGGGCTACAAGGTGCTCGAGCGGATCAAGCAGATCGTTGACGAAGAACAGGTGCGCGCGGGCCACATCCCCATGTTGATGCCCACCATCCAGCCCGCGGAGCTCTGGCAGGAGAGCGGCCGCTACAACGATTACGGCCGCGAGATGCTGCGGATCACGGACCGCCACGACCGCGACATGCTCTTCGGCCCCACCAACGAGGAGCTCATCACCGACATCTTCCGAAGCTATGTGCGCAGCTACAAAGACCTGCCGCTCACGCTCTACCACATCCAGTGGAAGTTTCGCGACGAGGTCCGCCCGCGCTTTGGCGTCATGCGCGGTCGCGAGTTTTATATGAAGGACGGCTACAATTTTGACCTGACGAAAGAGGACGCGCTTCACGCCTATAACCGTCACCTTGTGAGCTACCTGCGCACCTATGAGCGCATGGGCCTCCAGGCGATCCCGATGCGCGCCGATGGTGGCCCGATCGGGGGCGACTACACCCACGAATTCCTGGTGCTGGCGGAGACGGGCGAAAGCGAGGTCTTCTATGACAGCGAAATCACGGACCTTCGCTTCGGGGATCGCGAGATCGACTATGACAGCGTGGCAGAGTGCCAAGGTGTGCTGGAGGAGTTCACCTCACGCTACGCGCGCACCGATGAAACCCACGACGACGCCGTCTTTGCAGAAGTGCCAGAGGCCCGGCGGCGCAAAGCGCGCGGGATCGAGGTGGGTCAGATCTTCTACTTCGGCACGAAGTATTCCGAGACCATGGGCGCCTCAGTTCAGGACGCCGATGGCAGCGTCGTCCCTGTCCATATGGGCTCCCACGGGATCGGCGTCTCCCGCCTGGTAGGCGCGATCATTGAGGCGTCCCATGATGACAAGGGGATCATCTGGCCCGAGGGCGTTACCCCGTTCCACTGCGGGATTGTGAATCTTAAGCAAGGCGATGCCGAGGCTGATGCGGCCTGTGAGAGCCTCTATGCGCAGCTGGGCTCGGCCGGGCTTGAGCCGCTCTATGACGACCGTGACGAACGCGCAGGCGGCAAGTTTGCTACGATGGACCTCATCGGTTTGCCGTGGCGGATAACGGTCGGCCCGCGCGGCCTTAAGAACGGCGTGGTCGAGGTGACGTCGAGGCGCAGCGGCGAGAGCGAAGAGATGACACCTGAGGCGGCGATCTCTCGCATCGTGTCGATCTACGCGTAAGGTCTTTTGTCGGCGCGCGTGTTACTCGCTCAGGGGATAAGGTAAAATGCATCGCAGAGGGATGTTACGGCCTGGGCTACTGCGCTAAGCTGCGCGCAAGAAGCGACGAAACAGGCGCGAGCGGATGTTACTTAGGGTTGTTGCCTTTGCCTTCGGGCTCACTGGCGCTGCGGGCCTGTCGCAGTTCCCAGAATTCGCGCAGCAATACCTTCAGCGTCTCGCGGGCAAGGTTGATCAGCTTGAAAGCCAAGTGGCCGCGATCGATGCCTCCGCTGCGGCGTTGGAGATGACACGGGCCGAGTATCTCACGAACCTATCTGGCACGGAGGCGGGAGCCGAGGCCGCCCGCAAGGCTGAAGGCGAGATCGCGGTGTTCACCCGGCTTTCGGAGAGCATCGATAGCTTTAGGAATGCCAGCGCGTTTGGGAGACTGACCCAGGCTTATCAAGTTGCCGATGTGGAGCTGGCGCAGCGCACGCTCAGCGACTACCAGCCGGCGGTGCCGTTAACAGTCGAAGGCGCGGCCTTTGCCGGGGCGGGCTTTGCAGCAGGTTACGGTGTGTGGTCCCTCGTTTGGGGAGTTTTGGGATGGCCCCTACGACGGCGACGCCGTCGGCGAAGGCGCCTTGCCGAAGTGGAGCAGCTACAGCGCCAGGCGCAGGCTGACGCGCATTTTGAAGAAGATGAGGATGACCTTCCCTTCGTCGAATATGAGGGCGATATCGGATCCGCTATGGCGCAGCCGCTCCCGCCGCTTACTCTTGCTGCCCATGATGGGACGGTCGTGAACCTTTCCATGATGTCGGCACCGGTCGCCATCTTTACGGTCCCTCTGCTAGGGCGTCCGGGCGTGGCCTTTCCCGACGGTTGGGAAGAGGTGGACGAGGCAGATAATGCAACGGCGCTCGCCTGTTCGTTTCGGGATGCCGAAGACATGCTTCTTAGCGCCGGCATTCGGGAGGTCTTGGGGGTGTCTGCACAAGCGCCCGGCGATCTCGCGGAAGCGGCCCACCGATTGGCCCTGAACTACACCTTGCTGTCCGATCCGGGGATGGAGTTGGCATTTGCGCTCGACCTGCCGCGGTTCATCTTGGACCATCAGCGGTACGTGGCGCCGTCGGTTATCGTGGCCCAAGGCGGGCGAGTGCTTGCCGCGCTTCATCCCGTGCATGATGCGCCAAGCGCCGCGCGCCGGCTGCTGATCCGGCTTGAGCAGGCGCGGTTGGCTCAACAGAAGAGGCAGATTGCATGACCTCAGCGCGCCCTTTTGCGGCCCATGAGTGGATGATTGCGTGGCGCTATGTCCGTGCGCGCCGGGCAGAGGGTGGCGTCTCCACGATGACGTGGATTTCGATCATCGGGATCATGCTCGCGGTGGCGGCGCTCATTATTACGCTTGCTGTCCGCTCTGGCTTTCGCGCGGATTTCGTTGACACGATCCTTGGCGCCAATGCCCATGTCACCGTCTACCAGGCGGCGGATTTCGCCACTGGCAGCACCGACAGGACGATTGCGAACTTCGAGGAACTGGCTACCGAGATCGCCGCGATCCCCGGCGTGACCCGCGCCGCGCCGCTCGTGCGCGGGCAGGTTATGGCCAATTTTGGTGAGCGAAATTCAGGGGTTGAGGTCTATGGCATCACGGCGCGCGATTTGGCCGGTATCCCCCGCATTGCAGATCCTGACGCTGCTCAAGGGAGCTTGGACGGCTTTGGTGACGGGGTGGCCATTGGTTCCGGCGTGGCGCGGGAGCTGGGGCTGGGACTTGGCGACCCGATCAAGCTCATCTCGCCCAACGGGGTGCGCACGGCATTTGGCACAAGCCCTCGGGTGAAGTCCTTTCCGGTGACCTACATCTTCACCGCCGGGCGTTTCGATATCGATCGCACGCGCGTCTACCTGCCCTTTGATGAGGCGCAGCTCTACTTCAACCGCGACGGGGTGGCCGATGAGATCGAGGTCATGGTCGAAAACCCAGAGGAGGTGGAGAGCTACAACCTCGCACTGCTCGACGTGGCCGGGCCGAGGGGCATCATTTGGACGTGGCAGGACAGCGCGGCGAGCTTTCTGAGAGCGCTGACCATCGAAGACAATGTGATGTTCATTATCCTGTCGGTCCTTGTGCTGCTTGCGGCCATGAACATCGTCTCAGGCATCATCATGCTCGTTAAAAACAAGGGCTCGGATATCGGTATCTTGCGCACGATCGGGCTCTCTGAAGGGGCGGTGATGCGCGTCTTTTTCCTCTGCGGCGCGGGGATCGGCCTCGTTGGAACGGCGCTGGGCGTGCTCCTCGGCGTAACTTTTGTGATCTGGATTCAAGAGATTTTTTCGCTGGTGAACTGGGTGTCAGGCGGCGGTGTTTGGGACCCGTCGATCCGGGGGCTCTATGAGCTACCGGCTGAGCTTAAGGCCTGGGATGTGTTCCGCTCCATCGCGCTGTCGCTGTTCTTATCCTTCACCGTCACGATCTTTCCGGCGCGGGCGGCGGCGCGGCTCAACCCTGTGGAGGCGTTGCGCTATGAGTGAGGTGCTTCGGCTCAGCGGCATCTCAAAGGGCTACAACCTGGGGAAACCTAGCGAGATCAGCGTGTTGAGTGATCTGGAACTGTCGCTCAACGCAGGTGAACTTGTGGCGCTAGAAGCTCCATCGGGCTCTGGTAAGTCCACGCTTTTGCACATCGCGGGGCTCCTCGACACGGCGGATCGTGGCGAGGTTGCCGTGGATGGTGCGGTCGCTGGAGCGTCCGACCGCCAGCGCACGGGCTTGCGCCGCGCGACGTTGGGCTTTGTCTACCAGTTTCATCATCTACTCCCGGAGTTCACCGCGCTTGAAAACATCCTCCTGCCGCAGCTTGCGGCGGGGACGGCACGCAAGGCCGCGGAAGATCGCGCGCGCGGCCTCTTGGCCGATGTGGGGCTTGGGGCCCGCGCGGATCATC
>JBCCYG010000114.1:0-6994 GCA_039190145.1 Pseudomonadota bacterium
CCTCGTCGTCATTGGCCAAGCAGGCCTCGACCGCGCGGCGATCGAAGCCGCGCTCGCACTCTAGCGCGGCTCACACAGGTGCGCCGATGCTCGTGATTGAGAAAGTGGATCCCGGATCACCCGGTCCCAGAGCCCTGCTAGTGGCATCGCACAAACTCATGGAGGAGCTCTTCCCGCCAGAAGACAATCACTACCTATCGATCGACGCCCTCCGCGCCTCAAACATCCAATTCTTCCAGGCCCGCCAAGGCACAAAGACCCTTGGTACCGGCGCATTGGCGACCATGGGTGACTACGGCGAAGTAAAAAGCATGTTCACCGCGCCCGAAGCCCGCTGCAAAGGTGTCGCCGCCGCGCTCCTTCGACAGATCGAAGATGCGGCGCGCGAGACCGGTCTGTCGTCGCTCAAGCTCGAAACAGGCAACAGCCTGCACGCGGCCCTCGCGCTCTATGAGCGCCATGGTTTTGCGCCCTGCGCGCCCTTTGGCGCGTATGAGGCCAACGAAACCTCCGTGTTCTACGAAAAGACACTCTGATGCATCTCCTTGCGGCCACGCCGGGCCAGGTCTCAGACGGCCAGGAGCCCGTCGATCTCGGGCAGACGCCCGCGGACATCGTGTTTATCTCAGCCGCGGATACTGAGCTCGCTGCCCTCTCCCAGGCGCGCGCAGAGCGTCCAGACGCGCCCACGCTGCGCCTCGCCAATCTCACTCATCTCCACCACCCGCTCTCGGTGGACATGCATCTGGATAGCTGCGCGATGAAGTCCAAGCTCGTGATCGCGCGGCTCCTCGGCGGCTCCGGCTACTGGCGGTATGGGTTTGAGCAATACGCAGCACGCCTAGCAGAGAGCCGCGTCCAAGTCGCATTCCTGCCGGGCGACGACAAACCAGATGACGAATTAAAGCAATTTAGCAGCGTTAATAGTGATGATTTTGACAATCTCTGGGCGTACCTCGTCGAAGGCGGTCCTGAAAACGCGTCTCTGTTTCTCGATTATGCTGCAGCAATGCTGCGCAGCAAAGATCACCCGCCCGCGGCAAAGCCGCTTCTCAAGGCGGGTGTTTACTGGCCAGGGTCCGGGCAAGCCAGCCTGAATGACATCCAAAAGACGTGGACGCCTGACGCGCCCATCGTTCCGATCATCTTTTACCGCGCCCTCGTTCAGGGCGCAGGTCTCAACCCGATTAATCGCCTGACCAAAAGCCTCGCGCGACGCGGCCTAAACCCGCTCCCGATCTTTGTTGCCTCGCTGAAGGACCCCGTCTCCGCCGCAACCCTGGAAAGCCTCTTCGCCAAAGCGCCGCCCAGCGTGATCCTCAACTGCACGTCCTTCGCCACCGGCACGCCCGAGGCATCCGGCCAGAACCCTCTCGCGGTCAACAAAGCACCCGTATTTCAGGTCGTGCTCTCCGCCTCCAGCGAAGAGGTCTGGAAGGACGGTCTCACCGGCCTCAGCGCCCGAGACATCGCCATGAACGTCGCCCTGCCGGAGGTCGACGGTCGCATCCTGTCCCGCGCGATTTCCTTCAAGGACGAGGCATTCTTTGACGAAGAGACCCAATGCGCCATCGCCACCTACCGCGCCGAGGGTACCCGTGTCGAATTCGTCGCGGACCTCGCGCAAAACTGGGCCCGCCTCCGCAAAACGGAACCGGCCGACCGGCAGGTCGCACTCATCCTGGCCAACTACCCCAATAAGGACGGTCGCCTGGCCAACGGGGTGGGTCTCGATACGCCGGCCGCCACGGTCAAAGCCCTCCAGCGCCTCGCCCAAGAAGGCTACCACACCGAGACCCCCGAAAACGCCGACGCGCTCATGGCGCAAATTCTCGCGGGCCCCACGAACTGGCTGACGGACCGCGCAGAGAAAGAAGGCGGAGCCACCCTCTCCCTCTCAACTTACGAAGAACACTACAAAACCCTCCCCTACGACCTCCGCCAAAAGATCGAGGATCGCTGGGGAAAGCCGGAAGAAGACCCCTTCTTTGTTCCCAAAATACTCAACAGCGAGGATCCAGGCTTCAAGCTCAGCATCCTGACATTTGGGAACGTCACTGTCGGCGTCCAGCCGGCCCGCGGCTACAATATCGACCCCGAAGACACCTATCACTCCCCCGACCTCGCCCCGCCGCATAACTACCTGGCCTTCTATTTCTGGCTCCGCCATGTCCAGGGCGCCCATGCCCTCGTCCACATGGGCAAACACGGAAATCTCGAATGGCTGCCCGGGAAAGCCCTGGCGCTCAGCGACAGCTGCGCGCCCGAGGCAATCCTCGGGCCAGTGCCCCATATCTACCCCTTCATCGTGAACGATCCCGGCGAAGGCACGCAGGCCAAACGGCGCGCCCAGGCAGTGATCCTCGACCACCTCACGCCGCCCCTCACCCGGGCCGAGACTTATGGACCCCTGCGCGATCTCGAAGCGCTGGTGGACGAATACTATGAAGCCGCTGGCGTTGACCCGCGCCGCGTCAAGCATCTCAAGAAAGACATCCTAACGCTCGCCGCCACAACTGGCCTCGACACCGATATCGGCATGGCAGGCGACGATGTGGAAACCGATCTCGCCAAGCTGGACGCTTATCTTTGCGAGCTGAAGGAGGCGCAAATCCGCGATGGCCTGCACATCTTTGGCACGTCGCCAGAGGGCGATCAGGAACGCGACCTTACCATCGCCCTCGCGCGGCTCCCCCGCGGGGATGGCCAAGGCGCCAACGCCTCCCTCATCCGCGCCCTGGCCAGGGATTGCGGCGTCAATATCGATCCGCTCGATTGCGACATGGCCGCGCCCTATGACGGACCCCGCCACAAATTCCTCAAAACTGCGGGCGTCGGTCTCGGCCCCTGGCGCAGCAATGGCGACACGGTCGAACGGCTGGAGGAGCTGGCAAAACTCGCCCTCGGCTGGGGCGACACCCCCAAGAACTTTACCGCCACCACCCCGGTCCTCGAAGAAATCCACGCCCGCATCCTGCCAGCCGTCCGCGCCTGCGGCCCGGCAGAGCTCGACGCGCTCGTCACCGCTCTAAACGGCCATGCTATCCCCCCGGGCCCGTCCGGCGCCCCGACCAGAGGCCGCCTCGATGTCCTCCCCACCGGGCGCAACTTCTTCTCCGTCGATAGCCGCGCGGTGCCCACGCCGACCGCATGGAAACTCGGCTGGAAAAGCGCCTCGCTCCTCGTTGAAAAGCACCTTCAGGATAACGGCGATTGGCCCCGCTCTATGCTGCTCACGGCCTGGGGCACATCGAACATGCGCACCGGCGGCGACGACATCGCGCAATGCCTCGCCCTCATGGGCGCGAAACCCACTTGGGACGCCGCGGGCCGGCGCGTCACAGGCTTTGAAATCCTCCCCGCGAGCGTCCTCGGGCGCCCGCGTGTCGACGTCACGCTCCGCGTCTCCGGCTTCTTCCGTGATGCCTTCCCAGGCCTGATCGACCTCGTCGATTCAGCCGCCCGCGCCATCCAGGCCCTCGATGAAAGCGCGGTGGAAAACCCTGCCAAAGCCGCCCCCGGCCCCCGCGTATACGGCTCCAAACCCGGCGCCTACGGCGCGGGCCTCCAAGCCATGATCGACGAGCGGCTCTGGCGCTCAAAAGACGACCTCGGCGAGGCTTATCTCGAATGGTCCTCCTACGCCTATGGCAAGGGTCAAGAAGGCGCGCGCGACCGTCAGGGCTTTGAAACCCGCCTGCGGGGCGCTGAGGCCATCGTGCAAAACCAGGATAATCGCGAGCACGACATCCTCGACAGCGATGACTACTACCAATTCGAAGGCGGGGCCGCCGCGGCGATCTCATCGCTCAAGGGAGAAGAGGTGCCGATCTATCACAACGATCACTCCCGCCCCGAAAGCCCCCGCATCCGCACGCTCGACGACGAGATCGCCCGTGTCGTCCGCGCCCGCGCGGCCAATCCGAAATGGATCGCGGGCGTCATGCGCCACGGCTACAAGGGCGCGTTTGAGATGGCGGCGACGACCGACTACCTCTTCGCCTTCGCCGCGACGACGGGCGCCGTCCGTTCGCATCACTTCGACCTCATCCATGAGGCCTATCTGGAAGACGAAGAGGTCCGCGACTTCATCGCCGAACACAACGCGCCCGCGCTTCGCGAGATGGCCGAACGCTTCCAGGAAGCCATCGACCGCGGGCTCTGGCAGCCCCGTTCAAACTCCGCGCGGGCTTTATTGTCCGAGCTTTTGTCGTAGGGTGTGCAGCGTGCCCATCCGCCAAAGGACAACCGCCCATGACCATAGATGACGCCGCCCGCCACGCCGAAAAGATGGCCAAGAAGAAGGCCGCCCGCGACAAGATCATGGCCACCAAAACCGAAAAGAAGGGCCTGATCATCGTCCATACCGGACGCGGCAAGGGCAAAAGCTCCGCCGCCTTCGGCATGATCTTCCGCCACATCGCCCACGGGATGCCATGCGCCGTGGTCCAATTCATCAAGGGCGGCATGAGCACGGGCGAGCGCGACCTGATCCTCACCCATTTCTCCGACACCTGCGCGTTTCACACGATGGGCGAGGGCTTCACCTGGGAAACCCAGGACAAAGAGCGCGACATCGAAATGGCAGGCGCCGCGTGGGAGAAGGCCAAAGAGCTCATCCGCGACCCGGCCAACTCCATGGTGCTCTTGGACGAGATCAACATCGCGCTCCGCTATGACTACATCGACATCGCGGAGGTGGTGGCGTTCCTAGAGGCCGAAAAGCCGGAGATGACCCACGTAGTTCTCACCGGTCGCAATGCCAAAGAAGAGCTGATCGAGATCGCCGACCTGGTGACCGAAATGGAGCTCGTAAAGCACCCGTTCCGGCAGGGCATCAAGGCGCAGATTGGGGTGGAATACTGAAGCATGGGGTGGATCTTGCGCGTATTTGCCAAGGCGCTGGTACACTTTTGGTCCATTGTTCCCGCCGCGGGCGGCAGCACTCCCGGAAGCCGCAATCGAAACCGATTCAGCTTCTTTATCTTTTCGATGACGGTAGTTCTGCTATTCGAACTTGTCTTTCAGTGGTTCAACTTGATCGGCATTCGCCCGACGGTATGGACCACAGGACTGCTCACCGCGTTGGGGTTTCTCTTCTTTTCAAACACCACAATTGGCGTCATGCGACTTCAGTCTGAGCAGTTTCAGGTCGCTCCCGGGCGCCTTATTAGGGACATCGCCATTTCTATCGCCTTCAGCATTGTGGCTTTTGCTCTTTTCTATAGGAGTGCCGGAATCTTGGCGACATTCACTGAGAGCGCGCCACCCGGATGGCGTGAGCACGTCTATTTCTCGATCGTGACGTTCTCGACCCTCGGATACGGGGACTTTCGACCATCACCAGACGCGCGCCTTATAGCGGGCGCTCAAGCTCTACTTGGCACAATTCACATAGGTATGATTGTCGGGGCAGCCTTCTTCACACTAGCAGCGCAAAACAAAGACTGAATATGTCAGGCAATCGCCATACCAATAACCGCGACCACGGTGATTGTGCCCGCGGCAGCGTAGATCAACGTAGAAAGAACATTGTATGTACGTTCAGACATCGCTTCCTCCGCGTTTATTGAAACTTGGTGTACTAAATAAATAGTACATAACAGGTAAACTTTCAACTTTGGAAAACGGTATGCCATGTGAGTTGGGAACAACTCCATCCCCGCCGGGAAGCAGTCGGCGCGGAGGAGGGCTTGGCTCACCTCCTGACGGGCGTTCTGCAAATCCTGAAATGTGGAACTGATGAAGACCTGATACCGCTTTTCCACCGCCCGACGCCCCATTCACGCAGTCAACGGTTGCAGCCTAGCGAGCCGAGCGCCGGAGGGAAGGGCAACTTTCCTCGCGCGTTAACCTTTGCAATCGGCGGCGCGCCTGCGCACGGGGTGTGCACGGCTTGTGTACAGGTTGTGCTTGTGGTCGTTTGCCGCAGACGCCGGATCATTAACCTACCGCGCGCAGCCTCGGAGGCATTCAGATCTGACCATGAGCACCCCGCTCCTTATCGAGTTCGGCATGGGCACGTCGCTGCGCCGCGCGGACTATACCGAGGCCGCCGCGCGGGCCATTCGCGACGCGCTCTGGCACAATTCGATCAACCTCGCAGAGCTCTTTGATAAGCCGAAGGAGGCGATGTCGATCTGCGCCGTTGTGGGCGTGCAGAAGCCCGAAGAAGTGGACGCCGAGAGGCTCAAAAGCCTTTTCCCCTATGGCCAGGTCTTCGTGCATGTCTCGAAAGGCGGGCTCGACGTCCCAAGGCCGGGTGGTGGGGTTCCGACCGTCATCGCCAACGTCGCGCTTAAGGTTAAAATCGAGGGTGTCGCATGAGCGAGCAGCGCTTCATTCTGGAAATGGGGACAGGCAATGACCTCTACGGCCAAGACGCCACAAAGGCCGCATCCCGCGCCATAGAGGATGCGATCCGTCACTCTTCAATCCCGCTTTTTGAGGTGCGCGGCATTTCCCACGACGAGATGCGCGTCGACGTGACAGTCGCGGTTCCCGACCCGTCCCAGGTTGATTGCGAGGCGCTCAAGGACAAGCTGCCACGGGGCCGGGTATCGGTCAGCGCCGTGGAGGGAGGGCTCCACGTGAACTCGCCCGCAGCGCCCGAAGGTATCTTAGTGGCCACTGCTGCGGTTGAGGCCTATCTGCCCAAGCAGACTACGTAAAAGGACATTTCCATGGCTTCTCACCACCTCCTCGGGATCAGCGGTTCGCTGCGCAAAAGCTCGACGAATACCATGCTTATTCACGCCGCGAAGGCTGCCTTCGATCCCGCCGAATTCACGATGGGGAGCATTGATCTGCCGCTGTACAACGGCGACGTGGAAGAAGCCTCCGGCATTCCAGAGAGCGTCCAGACCCTTGCAGACCAGATCGCGGCGGCGGATGCGGTGATCATCTCGACGCCAGAATACAACAAGCTGATGTCCGGCGCGCTGAAGAACGCGCTCGACTGGGTCAGCCGGACGAAGGGCGGGCCCTGGAAAGG
>JBCCYG010000115.1:0-6969 GCA_039190145.1 Pseudomonadota bacterium
AGCTACCCCCTGGGCTTCCTCATGGACCGCAATGAGGCCCCGGAAGACTTCAAATCCCGCTTCGCACGCCAGGGCGACCCGGACTTTCAGGCGTTCCACCACGACCTCTACCGCACCTGCGGCGCACTCCGTGCTCAAGAAAAGCCGCAGAACGGTCGTTGGTGGGTGATGGAGCAACAACCAGGCCCGGTGAATTGGGCGCCTTGGAATCCCGCACCGCTTCCCGGCATGGCCCGCCTCTGGGCATGGGAGGCTTTCGCCCACGGTGCCGAGGCCGTCTGCTACTTCCGCTGGCGCCAGGCCCCCTTCGCCCAAGAGCAGCAGCATTCGGGCCTCAAACGCCCGGATAATGCCCCGGCTCCAGGCCTTGCAGAGGCCGCCCAGGTCGCCCGCGAACTCGCCGAGATACCCGACGCTGAGACGGCGCCCTCCCCCGTGGCTCTAATCTTTGATTATGACAGCGCCTATGCCTGGGAGACCCAACCCCAGGGCAAGGACTTCGACTACTTCCACCTTGTCTTCGAAACCTACCGCGCCCTTCGCAAGAACGGCCTGTCCATCGACATCATACCGGCGGACGGCGCGGATTTCAGCGCCTACAAGCTGATCTTCGCACCGGGTCTGCTCCATCTGGCGCCGGAGCGCCTTGCCGCGCTCGCGGATTCCGGCGCCCATGTCGTCTTTGGCCCCCGTACGGGCCTCAAAACGGCGGAGTTTTCGACGGCGCTGCCGCTCGGCCCCGGCATTCCAGGCCTCCAAGCGCGCGTGTCCCATGTCGAAAGCCTGCCACCGGCGCACCCGGTGAGGCTGCAAGGGGCAGGCCACGTCTGGAAGTGGTTTGAGCACCTAGAAGGCGACGCCGATGTTCTCTTAGAAACCGATGCCGGGCAGCCCGTTCTCGTCCATAAAGAAAAGCTGTTTTACCTTGCCGGGTGGCTCGATCCCATCACGCTCGAAAGCACGGCGCGGCTCATGGCGATCAAAGCGGGCCTCGAGCCGGTTTCGGTACCCCTGGATCTGCGCGTGCGCGATACCGCCACGCACCGTTTTTGGTTCAATTACTCCGCCTCCAGCGTGACATACGGCATTGCCCCGCCGGAACAACGCGTTATCCCTGCCGCATCCGTCGTCTGGGAGCCGCTGTGATCGAACATTTTGGAAGAACTAAAGCAGGCGATGATGTCCATGCGATTGATATCAGCTCAAGCGATCTGGCCGTGCGCATCCTCACCTACGGCGCCATCCTCAACGATGTCCGCCTAACAGGTGTCGATTACCCACTGACGCTTGGATCCCCCGACATCGCCGCCTACCAGGGCCCGTTATCCTCCTTTGGCGCACTCATGGGCCCTGTCGTGAACCGCATGCGCGACGCCAAGGCGATGATCGGCGGCTCTGAATACACTTTTGAAAAGAACCAAGACGGCAAGCACACGCGCCATTCCGGGCGCGACGCGAGCCATAAGAAAGTCTGGGAAGTCACAGAGCAAAGCGACACCTCGGTTACGCTTAAACTTTCCATGCCCGATGGCGAGGCCGGGTTTCCCGGCAACCGCTGGGTCCGCGCAATCTACACCGTCTCAGGCGCCAGCCTCACGATGGAAGTCACCGCGGAAAGCGACGCAACCACGCTCTTCTCTTACGCCAATCATTCCTACTGGGCGCTCGACCCCACGCCCGGCTATGCAGGCCACGTGCTGACAATCCCCGCCGGTCGCTACACGGAACCAGACGAAGAGCTCATGCCCACAGGCCGCGTCCTGCACGTCGAGGGCAGCCCCTATGACGCGCGCCGGGGCCTCACACTCGCGGGTAACGAAAGCCAATTCTTCGACCTCAACTACTGTTTTGTCGAAGGCGACCGCACCCTTACCGAAGTTGCCCGCCTTCGTGGAAAATCAGGCGTTGAGATGGTTATGGAAAGCACGGCCCCCGGTCTCCAGGCGTTCGATTGCGCCACCATCGAAGCGCCAGACTTCGCAACGAACCACAACCGCCCCTACGGCCGCTATGCCGGTTTCGCCCTCGAAGCCCAACGTTGGCCCGGAGCGACCTCGCATGCCAATTTCCCCAAGATCGAGTATGGCCCCGGAGAGCGCTTCCACCAAATCACCCGTTGGAGCTTCACCGCCTAGCGGCTCAGTTGGACGTCACATCACGGTACCAAGCCGTGATCAGAGCGCGCTCTTCCTCCTGCATCCGTGACAGATTTGCCGGCGGCATCGCGTGGCTGACCCCAGACTGCAGATAAATCCCCCGCGCGTGGCGCACGATGTCATGGGCCTCCTCCAGCTCGACGCCTTTGGGTGCCCAATAAAGCCCCGCCCAAACCGGCTCCGCCGCATGGCACATCGAGCAGCGGACCATCACCGTGTTCGCCACCTCCTCAAAGGCCGGATGCTCCACGAAGCGCATCTCGGCCACCGTCAGTTCCCGCGCCTGCGCCTCGCGCCCCGCTGTCGAGAGCCAGATAATCGCGATAAAGATGATCGCCGTCACCGCCCAGGTCCAGTTCGGACGCCCCTGCCGCGCATGCATCGTGTTGAAGTAGTGCCGGATCGTGACGCCCATCAAAAAGACAAGGCATGCCCCTGCCCAGGCGTATTCCGTCCCAAAGGCAAGCGGGTAGTGATTGCTCAACATCAAAAAGATCACCGGCAGCGTCAGGTAATTGTTATGCGTGGAACGTAGCTTGGCGATTTTGCCGTATTTCGGGTCCGGCGTGCGCCCGGCAATGAGGTCTGCCACCACCACGCGCTGGTTCGGCATGATGATAAAAAAGACGTTCCCGCTCATGATCGTCGCCGTGAACGCGCCCAGATGCAAAAGCGCCGCCCGCCCCGTAAACACCGACGTGTAAAACAGCGCCATCGCGACGATCACGCCGAAGAGCACAAGCATCATCACCTGGGGATAATCCCCCAGCTTTGATTTGCAGAGCAGGTCGTAAATGACCCAGCCCAGCGCCAAGGAACCAAGAGAGAGCAGGATCGCCTGCCACGCCCAGATATCCGCGATATCAGGATCAATGAGATAAAACTCCGCCCCAAGGTAGTAGACCAGGATCAAAAGCGCGAAGCCGGATATCCACGTCGTGTAGCTCTCCCATTTGAACCAGGTGAGATGCGCGGGCATCTCGTCCGGCGCCACTAGGTACTTTTGTACGTGGTAAAAACCGCCCCCATGGACCTGCCATTCCTCACCGTCCGCCGGGCCATTGATGTCCCGATTGAGGCCTAGATCGAGCGCGATGAAGTAAAACGACGACCCAATCCACGCCATCGCCGTGATGACGTGGAGCCAGCGGACGGCAAACTCCGCCCAGGCCATAAAGATCGCGAAATCGAGCATTTACCTCTCTTCTCCGACGCCGATGTTTCGAAACAACGCGCCTTTATGCAAGCAGCAAGCCAGCTATCGCGACACAGGCGCGCGGCATCTGCGGCAAGTGCCTCAAAGATCGCCGGTTTAGCTGCCCCGATAGGTGCTCATGCCGTAAGGGCTCAACAGCAGCGGCACGTGGTAGTGACTGTCCTCGCTTATCCCGAAGCGGATCGGCACTTCATCGAGAAAGAGCGTCTCCTCCCCTACAAGCCCCTCCGACCGTAGGTAATCGCCCGCAAAAAAGACGAGCTCATAGGTTCCCGTCGCAAAGCTTTCCCTAGGCAGGATCGGCGCATCCGTGCGCCCATCCGCGTTGGTAACGGCGCTTCCAAGCTTTTCACGTTGGTCGCCAGACACGCGAAAAAGCTCGATCTTTATCCCCGCCGCCGGGCAGCCGCGCGCCGTGTCGAGCACGTGGGTCGTGAGATAGCCATCAGCCATGGTCTTTTCTTTTCCTGCGGGATTTGGTCTGTTCGCGCTGACCTCACCACAGGAGCCCAAATGGCACAAGTGCCACCCCGCTACCCACGCGATATGGCCGGTTATGGACCCACGCCGCCCTACCCAAACTGGCCGGGTGGCGCGCGCATCGCGGTACAGTTTGTGGTGAACTACGAGGAGGGCGGCGAAAACAACGTCCTCCACGGCGACGCGGCCTCTGAGGCCTTCCTGTCTGAGATCGTGGGCGCAGCGCCCTGGCCGGGTCAACGCCACTGGAACATGGAGTCAATCTACGAATACGGCGCCCGCGCTGGGTTCTGGCGGCTCCACAGGCTCTTTACCGAGGCCCGCATCCGCCCCACCGTCTACGGCGTCGCCACCGCCCTTGCGCGCTCACCCGAACAAGTGAAAGCCATGAACGCCTCGGGCTGGGAAATGGCGAGCCACGGCCTGAAATGGATTGAATACAAAGACTTCTCCGAAGCCGACGAGCGCGCACATATGGCAGAGGCCATTGCGCTCCATACCACCGTCACCGGCGCGCGCCCCAAAGGGTGGTATACCGGACGCTGTTCCACCCAGACCGAGCGCCTCGTCGCCGAAGAGGGCGGTTTTGCATACAGCGCCGACAGCTACGCCGACGACCTGCCCTACTGGGTTCGCTACGGCGAAAGGAACCAGCTTGTCGTGCCCTATACGCTCGACGCCAACGACATGCGCTTCGCCACGCCCCAGGGGTTCAACGCCGGCGATCAGTTTGAGGCCTATCTCCGCGACAGTTTTGATTGCCTCTACGCCGAAGGTATCGCCGGCGCGCCCAAGATGATGTCGATCGGCCTCCACTGCCGTCTCGTGGGCCGCCCGGGCCGCGTCATGGCGCTCAAACGCTTCATCGACTACGCCGCGTCCCATGAAGCTGTCTGGTTCCCCACCCGGCTCGAGATCGCCAAGCGCTGGCAGGCCACTCATCCGCCTCCCAGGCCCGCATCCGATACGCCGTCACAGCTCTCACAGTCAGATTTCATAGACGCATATGGCGGCATCTTCGAGCATTCCCCCTGGGTCGCCGAACGCGCCCACGCGCTAGAGCTCGGCCCCGCCCATGACACGGCAACCGGCCTCCATGCCGCGCTCACCCGTGTGTTCCGCACCGCGTCTGAGAAAGAGCGGCTGCAAGTCCTCAAAGCCCATCCCGACCTCGCCGGCAAACTCGCCGCTGCCAAAAGGCTCACCGCCGACAGCACGGCCGAGCAAGCAAGCGCAGGCCTCGATGCGCTCACCGATGAGGAACGCGCCCGCTTCACGGACCTCAATGAAGCCTACACCGCAAAGCACGGCTTCCCCTTCATCATCGCGGTCCGCGACCACAGCAAGGCGGGCATTCTCAAAGCCTTCGAGCGCCGCCTCGCCCATGACACCTCCACCGAATTCGATGAGGCCTGCCGCCAGGTGGAACGCATCGCCGAACTCCGGCTAGAAAGCCTCCTATGAGCTCCAAGACTTACCACGCCCCCCGCGGCGGCCTGCCAAACCCCAAAACACGCGCCCATGACCGCTCCGTCTTTACGCATGCCTATGCGGTGATCCCGCGCGGCGTGATGTCTGACATCGTTGCGTCTTTTCTCCCGGGCTGGACGGGCGCACGATGCTGGGTCCTTGCCCGACCGCTTTCGGGTTTTGCGGAGACATTTGCGGAATATGTTGTCGAGCTCATCCCTGGCGGCCTGAGCGAAAAACCCGAGCCAGACCCCGAAGCAGAAGCCATCATCTTCGTGCTCCGCGGCGACATCGAACTGCAAATTGAGGAACAATCCTACCGGCTCGACCCTGGTGGCTATGCTTACATCGCGCCGGGTGCCGACTGGCGCATCCTCAACCGGCATACCGACAAGTCCAACTTCATCTGGGTCCGCAAACGCTACACCCCCGCTCCGGGTGTCGCGCCGCCTGAGAGCTTTGTGACCCATGATGACGACATCACACCCACCGAGATGCACGGCCACGGCAATATCTGGACGACGACCCGCTTCGTCGACCCCGGCGATATGGCCCACGATATGCACGTTAACATCGTCAATTTCGAGCCGGGCGGCATCATCCCCTTCGCCGAAACCCACGTGATGGAGCACGGCATCTACATTCTCCAGGGCCGAGGCGTGTACTACCTCAACGAAGACTGGGTCGAGGTGGAAGAGGGCGATTTCCTGTGGCTGCGCGCCTTCTGCCCCCAGGCATGCTATGCAGCGGGCGACGTGCCCTTCCGGTACCTCCTTTACAAAGACGTCAACCGCCACCCAGCCCTCACGCTACCATGATCACGGCAAAGCCGCTTACCGCAGACGCCTTTGCCCCCTTCGGCGATGTGCTCGACGCGGGCGGGGCCTATGACAAACTCATCAATGAGGGCCTCTGCGAGCGCCATCACGACCGGGCCCGGCTTGACTTCGGCCCGGATGGCCGCGCCGGTGTCAGCCTCTTCAAAGCCGAACCGCGCGCGCTGCCCTATGAACTCACCATGATGGAGCGCCACCCCGAAGGCTCGCAATGCTTTGTCCCGATGTCCGAGCACCCGTTTCTGGTCATCGTCGCCAGCGACGCCTCCGGACGACCCGGCACGCCGCGGGCCTTCCTGACAGCCCCGAGTCAGGCTGTGAACTACCACCGCAACACCTGGCATGGCGTGCTGACACCGCTCCATGCACCCGGCCTCTTCGCGGTCATCGACCGTATCGGCGCGACACCAAACCTCGAACAGCATTGGTTCGAAACGCCTTACGCGATCACCTGATCTGATGTATGAGAAACGTAAGAGACAGCCGCTTCATCTTTCCAAAATAACTCCCGCCGGAGGCATCCCGGCCCCACCACGCAAAACGAGGCCAGATCATGCGCGACGACAGCTTCATGAAAGCCCATAACGCCCAGGAACTCTGGCACCCCATGGCGCATCCCGGCGACATGCAAGCCAACGCGCCAACAATCATCGAGAGCGCCGAAGGCTCCACTATCACCGACATCGACGGCCACAAGGTCGTGGACGCCGTGGGCGGCCTTTGGTGCGCCAACCTTGGCTACTCGAATGACAAGGTAAAACAGGCCATCGCCGATCAGCTTGCCAAGCTGCCCTATTACTCTGCCTTCGGC
>JBCCYG010000116.1:0-6841 GCA_039190145.1 Pseudomonadota bacterium
CATCAGCGGCGGCATTGCGAAGTTCGGAATGCGCATGTGCCCGGCGGGCCCGAGCATATAGAAATTGTCTTCCTTAACCTCGACGGAGATCGGCGCCTGCATCTCGCGCCAGTCAGGTAGGAGGGCATCCAACCCGGATGGATCCAGCACGGCACCAGACAAGATGTGCGCACCAACTTCGGAGCCCTTTTCAAGGACAACGACCTCTAGCTCTGGATCAAGCTGCTTAAGCCGGATGGCCGCGGAAAGGCCAGCGGGGCCAGCGCCCACGATGACCACATCGTATTCCATCGCTTCGCGTTCGATATCAAACATCTATGTCTCGCGGTTGTTCTACCGCAAAATAAAGTTCTGCTTCCCTAAGCGTCAATTGAAACGGGACGTAAAAACAGGAATTTCGCGACCATTTGGCCCGCCAAAGCCCAACGATATTCGTTGGTTATCTGCGCAAATTTGCGCCGACGGTTGCGGAGCGTGTCTTTCTCGCTCCGCAACCATTGTTCTCAGAACCGATAGTTGACGTTCACACCCAGCGTGGTGACCTCTGCGTCAAGCGAGCTGATGTCGAAGTCATCGAACTCATGATAGAGCACTTCGCCCCCCACCGTGATGTTGTCAGCAACGAACGCCTCAACGCCAGCGCCAACGAAATAGCCGTCGCTGTCACCCGCATCCGCCGGCCCACTTGTGGAAGCCTGAACAAACCCAGCCGTGCCGTAGTAGTAGGCCGGACCGCTGGACACACCGACACGACCAGCAAGGCGGAAGACGTCATCGATATCTGCAGCACCGTCGAGATCAATCTCAGTGCTGTCGTACTGGAAGCCACCACCGGCGATGAAATTGCCGAAATCGACGTCGTAATAGGCACGGATACCAATAAGGGTATCTTCGCCATCTAGCGACGGGCCACTGGTTTCGACGTCGCCATAGGACAACTGAAGGCCGACAGAAGGGCCGTCGAAGCTCTGCGCTGCGGCAACCCCTGGGAAGACCGAAACAGCAAGGACAGAAAGAAGCGTTCGCATTGTATTTCCTTACTTTTTTGAGACGTACAGCGCGGTACGTGGACGCGATTATGGCCAAATCAACACCCCTCGCGGTGCGGTGATTGGCGCGTGATCGCACGAGGCAGGAACTCGCCTGTTTGGTCCTCTGGCATGGGCGGAGCCTGGCCGGGTGACCCCCTTGCATTCATCCGTCCCTTTGGGTCACATCACGCGACCCGCCCGCAATCGGAGCGCATGATGGAAAAGATCCCAATGACCCGCGCGGGCTTTGACAAGCTCGATGCTGAACTCAAGCACCTCAAAAGTGTGGAGCGGCCAGCCATCATCACCGCCATTGCCGAGGCGCGTGAGCTTGGCGATCTCAAAGAGAATGCAGAGTACCACTCTGCCCGCGAGAAGCAGGGGTTTATCGAGGGCCGGATCAAGGAGCTTGAGGCGATAATCGGTCTGGCGGAAGTGATGGACCCGACGAAACTCTCAGGAGCGATCAAGTTTGGCGCGACCGTTGAGATCGTCGATGAGGACACAGATGAAGAGAAAACCTATCAGATCGTCGGCGAACCCGAGGCCGATATCGAAAACGGGAAACTCAACATCAAATCACCACTCGCGCGCGCATTGATAGGCAAAGATGAAGGTGACAGCGTAGAGGTGCGGACGCCTGGCGGCACGCGAAGCTACGAGATAATCAGCATCAAATTCGTCTGAACAGCCCAGAAACCCCATGGCAGCAGAAGATCACAAGCAGACAAAGCCGCCCCTTGGCATCTACGAGACGCCAGGCATGGGCGGCATGTCTGCGATAGAAATCATTGCGATTGGGCTCTCCGCCATATGGCTGCTGGGCTCGGCGATCTTTTTTCTGGGCATGGGTGGCACGGCGATTTTCGCGCCCGAGAATGTCGATCGCCTCAGCTTTGTGATGACGCTTCTGGCGGTTTTCGTCCCCGTAGCAGTGATCTGGGTAGCGGCGTCTGCAGCTCGCTCCGCGCGGATCGTCCGCGAGGAGAGCCAACGGCTGCAGTCAGCGATAGACGCGATGCGCCAGACCTATGTCGCCGATCGGCAATCGGGGGGGCTCGTGCCCAACCAGTCGGTGGAGAAGAAGATCGACGAGATCGTTCAGGTCGCCAAGCAGACCGAGACGGCGGTGGCCACGTTTACATCGACGCGCAAGCCGGAGGCGCCGCCCAAGCCCGTAGAACAGCCATCTGACCAGGCCGCTTTGGAGCTTGGCACGCCAGCCGAGGCGTTGAGCCCGCCGCTCGAAACGGGAGATCTCATCCGCGCGCTGAACTTCCCTGAGACGGCAGAGGACCAGGAGGGCTTCAGCGCCCTCCGCAAAGCGCTCAAAGAACGCAACGCCGCGGGGTTGGTGCAAGCGAGCCAAGACGTACTCACGTTGCTCAGCCAGGACGGCATCTACATGGATGACCTGCGTCCCGACCGGGCCAAGCCGGAAATTTGGCGACGCTTCGCCGCCGGGGAACGGGGCCGTGTCATCGCCGTTTTGGGTGGCATTCGGGACCGGAGCGCCCTTGCACTTGCCGCAGGCCGTATGCGCTCAGACACGATTTTCCGAGACTCCGCGCATCACTTCCTGAGGCGTTTTGATCAAAGGCTCACCGAGTTCTGCGAGACCGCGTCTGACGAAGAAATCGCGGCACTCGCTGATACGCGTACCGCCAGGGCCTTCATGCTGCTAGGCCGCGTGACAGGTATATTCAGCTAACATCGAAGACCATCGTTGCTGCTTCTTTGAAGCCCAGGAGCGGCGCGAGAAGGCCTGCTTTCTGCACCCCGACCTCTCGAAACCCGTACCGCTCATAAAGCGCCCGTGCGCGCGGATTTTCCGCAACCACGTCGAGGCGGACGAGCCCGCATCGGTTCATGCGGGCCGTCCAAACAACCGCGTCAAGCAGTGCTGTACCTACGCCCATGCCCCGTGCGCCTTCAGCAACGAAGATACCGTCCATCTGCAGGACACCCGCCTCGAGGGAACGCTCGAATTGGTCGAGCACCACACCGCGCCAGATCGCCTGGAAGGGGCCGTATATCGCGCGCAGGTCGCTGAAGTTGGCCGTAAGGAACCCGCCTTTCTCTGTTTTGATGCCTGCCGCGCCGAGAAGCGTGCCGTCCTCTGCGACAGCGGTGAAGGCAAAGTCTGGTCGGAGCCCCCGGGCAATAAATTCCTGGGCCTGATCGCCGGTCCCCAAAGAGGGCGCAAGTTTAGTCCCGAATGCCTCAAGGAAGAGCGCCGCCACTTCGCTCCTATGTCGCTCCTGAAAGCCGGGTGAGACGTTGAATTTCACTCGAGCAGGCCCGCGAAAGGCAAGTAGCGAACGGGCGTGCCATGGGTGACATTGATCGCTTGGTCGGGAAGCTCCACAAGGCCTTCGGCCCAGGAAAGCGAGCTGATGCGGCCTGATCCTTCCGAGGGGAAGACTTCCGCACGGCCGTCGACGAGCCGGGCGCGCAAGTATTCACGCCGCCCCTCCTTCTTACGCTTTTCAAAGCCCGCTGGGACCGTCACCGCCTGGGGTTCATGCCAGTCTCCGCCAGCCAAGACCTCGAGGGCTGGACGCGCAAAAATGCTGGTACAGACCATCGCGGCGACCGGGTTACCGGGGAGGCCAAAGACCGGCGCACCATTCCAGACTCCGAGCGCGAGGGGTCGCCCCGGTTTCACCGCGATCCGCCAAAGCGCCATGGAGCCGGTTTCGTCCAGAAGCGCAGAGACATGGTCCTCCTCCCCTGCAGAGGCGCCGCCGGACGTAATGATGGCGTCGGCATTGGCCGAGGCCTGGTCAAAGGTCGCCCGCAGCATCTCCCGGTCATCGCGGCAAATGCCCAAATCCACCGCTTCGTGCCCCATCGCCGTGATTATCGCGCAGAGCATGGGCCGGTTGGCATCGGCGATCTGACCGGGCTCAAGGGCGGTTCCCGCCTCCCTCAATTCATCTCCGGTGGAAATCACGGCAACCTTGAGCGGGCGCCGCACGGACAGCTCCCCAAGCCCAACGGCTGCCGAAAGGGCGAGGTCCGCCGGTGTAAGCCGCCGCCCCCGCGTGAGGATCGTTTCGCCTTCCTTCACATCTTCCCCGGCTAGCCGCCGGTTGGCACCTTCTTTCAAAGGGCCCTCCACGCTAATGCGGCTTTCGGAAATCCGGCAATCCTCTTCAAGAACGACGGTGGTTACGCCCTCGGGCAGGACGGCACCGGTTAAGACGCGGACGGCGTGCCCGGCGGGAAGCGTGCCCTCAAAAGGGGCCCCCGCCGCGGCGCGCCCCTCAACCAGCGGGATGTGATGCAGGCCGGGCGCGAGGCCCGCGCCGAGCCCGTAGCCATCCACGGCGGAATTTGCCGCTGGCGGATGGGCCCTAAGCGCCACTGCATCCGCTGCGAGCCGTCTGCCAGCTGCCTGTCTGACCGGCAGTTTCTCCACACCCGCCACCGCGGTCAGCCGCTCTCTCAGCAGCGCCAAAGCATCATCTACCGGGGTCCAGTAGGCACCGGGTGGCATGACGAAACAGTCATTGCGCAGCCGCCCCTGACGGGCCGCCGCTGCAAGGGTCGCCTCGTGGCCAAGCCCTAAAATCCAGCCTTCCTCGGGCGCGTCCACATCCAGCATCGCTTCCAGCTCATCCGGCGCTAAGCGGGAGACGGCCTCGGCGAGAATACGCACCTGGGCTGCGTCCTTGATCTCGTCCGCGCGCTGCCCTTGCGTCACCTCCGCCGCAATAAGCGAAGGCCAAATCTCGACAAAAGCGACACAGGCGTCGAGGGTCTGAAAGGGCCAGATTGCAACTTGGCCCGCGAACCTCTGCCGCAGCCGCTCGAGCGTCGCGATGCCCGTCAGCGCTTGAGAGCCCACGCTTCCAGCCCCGCCGATCTGCCAGCAAGAGAAAGCGCCCTTCGCGCGCCGCTCTGCCTCGCGCCATTCGGGCACAGGCATGGAAGCGGGCTTAGTGAGCGGGATCGTTCCTTTTCGAAACGGATCAAACCAAAATGGGCCCTCACCAGGGAGGAGCGCATTGAGCTCGGCGGCAACCTCCACCCGCTCTTGGCCATCCACAGACGCCGGAAGGCGCGTGGCGAGATCTGCCCAAAGCGCCAAGGGATCGTCCGAACCTGCGACGGCGCGTGCAAAGCCAGCGGGGTAGCCGAAGGGAAAGTCGAACCCGATGAAGAGGCGCTCTCCCGCCGCAAGGCTCTCTTCCATGATCTCTGCCAGCCTCGCCTCGGCGACCACTCGGTTCCGCGCATATTCTGGCTCCGCCGAAATCCCATCACGCGCTTGGCCGATCCAGATCGCGTCTTTCACCGGGCGCGGGCCGCGGTCGCCACCGCCGGACCAATCCACCATGACAAAGCGGTCCCAACTCACAGGTCACACTCGCGCAAAATGAAATCGGCAATCGCCCCCGTATCATTGAGATCGAATACCAGTCGATCGAGCTCCAAGGAACTGTCTGACGCTACCGCGCGGACTGTCGGCTCCTCTGGGGCAATGAGGCCCCGGCCTGTTTCAGCACGCCAGGCTTCTATCTTTGGATGCCGGTCACGCTTCCATCCCTCGACAAGCACGAGGTCCACCGGAGCTAGCTGTGCGAGAAGGTCATGGAGAGGTGGCTCTTCCTCTTCTCGCAACTCACTCATGAGCGCCCAGCGCTCCGCACCAGCAACAAGAACCTGCCGCGCACCAGCAACGCGATGGCGGTAGCTATCCTTGCCCGGCTGATCGACGTCAAAAGCATGGTGCGCGTGCTTGAGGGTACTCACCGAATAGCCGCGGCCGGTGATTTCGCGGACAAGGCGCTCCATGAGACCGGTCTTGCCAGCATTTTTCCAACCCACAATGCCGTAGATTTTCACAACATTGCCTCGGCCGCCGCTAGATCTTCGGGCGTGTTGATGTTGAAGAAAGCGTTGTCGTCAAAGGCCGCCGTGGCTGCTCCATGTGTGTCCGTCCAAACGACGACTTTGCGAAAGCCCTGATCCAAGGCGCTACGCAGATCATCGCGTAGCGAAACCGGCCAGCGACCAAAGGTGGGATGCCGCGTTGTGCGCCCGCCTTCCTGCGTCCCTGCTAAGGCTATGGGCGTGTTGGCCCGCCCTGCGGCGCGCTCTAGGCGCGCGACTAAATCCATCGGGAAAAACGGGGTATCTGCAGCGACTGTAACCAGGTGTTCCGCGCCCATGCGGTGAGCCCAGTCGAGTCCGGCCAAGACACCGGCCAAGGGCCCGGGAAAACCGCTGACCGAGTCAGCGATCACAGGCAAACCGAACTCGGCAAAGCGGGCGGGATTGCCATTGGCGTTCAGGGCAAGCCCCGCCACCTGCCCTTCTATGCGCTCGATCACGCGGTCCAAAAGCGTGCGGCCGCCGAGCTCAATAAGCCCTTTATCGCCGCCGCCCATGCGCGTGGCCTGACCGCCCGCGAGGATCACACCCACAGGAAGCGTCACTCCGCGGCCTCCTCACGCTTCGTCATCCGGTGGAAGCCGCTCAGGCATTCATAGCGCTTACCCCGCATGCGCCCGATGAGCGTAAGACCCACATCTTGCGCGATCTCCACGCCCGACGCCGTGAAACCCGAGCGCGATGCGAGGATCGGGATGCCCATAAGCGCGCATTTAATCACCATCTCAGAGGTCAGGCGCCCGGTCGTGTAGAGGATTTTATCTGCTCCAGAGACACGCTCAGAGCGCATCCAGCCCGCGATCTTGTCAACGGCGTTATGGCGCCCGACATCTTCCATGTAGACGAGCGGGCGATCCCGCTGACAGAGCACCGTGCCGTGGATCGCCCCTGCAGACAGGTAAAGCGAC
>JBCCYG010000117.1:0-6790 GCA_039190145.1 Pseudomonadota bacterium
GCCGTGTCCATGGGGCTCCCTCCTTGGCGGCAGGGCTACGCCGCTCAGCGGGGCTGTCAAGCTTGCACTGGCCGCGCTTTGGCACTAGGGCCTGCGCGGATCAGCCGAAGGGGTGCGATATGGGTTTCAAGATGGGCATCGCGGGGCTTCCCAACGTTGGGAAATCCACTCTTTTCAATGCGTTGACTAAAACCGCCGCGGCGCAGGCGGCGAATTTTCCGTTTTGCACGATTGAGCCAAATGTGGGCGAGGTGGCGGTGCCGGATGACCGGCTGGATCGGCTGGCTGAGATGAATGCCTCAAAGCAGGTCGTGCCCGCGCGGATGACGTTTGTGGACATCGCGGGGCTCGTGAAAGGCGCCTCGAAGGGTGAGGGGCTGGGCAACCAATTTCTGAGCAATATCAGAGAGGTAGATGCAATCGCCCACGTCCTGCGCTGTTTTGAGGATGGGGACATCACCCATGTGGAAGGCCGGGTAGACCCGGTGGCGGATGCGGAGGTGATCGAGACCGAGCTGATGCTCGCCGATCTTGAGTCGATTGAGAAGCGGCGGGCGAATTTAGTCCGTAAAATCAAAGGGAACGACAAAGAGGCGCTGCAGCAGGACAGGCTTCTCGCAGCGGCGCAGGCGGCTCTCGAAGAAGGGCAGCCGGCGCGGGTTGTCGAGGTGGATGACGAAGACGCTAAGGCCTGGAAAAACCTGCAACTTTTGACGACGAAACCGGTGCTTTACGTGTGCAATGTCGATGAAGGCTCGGCGGCGGATGGGAATGAATTTTCGGTTAAAGTGGCTGAAATGGCAGCCGCGCAGGGGGCGGGGAGCGTGGTGATCTCGGCCCAGATCGAGGAGGAGATCAGTCAGCTTGAGGCGGACGAAGCCGTTGAATTCCTTGGGGAAATGGGGCTCGAAGAGGCGGGTCTCGACCGACTGATCCGGGCGGGGTACGCGCTCCTCGAGTTGCAGACGTATTTTACCGCGGGGCCGAAAGAGGCGCGGGCCTGGACGATCAAGGCCGGGACGCTCGCACCGCAGGCGGCGGGCGTGATCCACGGGGATTTCGAGAAGGGATTTATCCGAGCTGAAACAATAGCTTACGATGATTACGTGGGCCTCGGCGGGGAGAATAAGGCCAAGGAAGCGGGCAAGATGCGGGCCGAGGGAAAGGGATATGAGGTGAAGGACGGGGACGTTCTGCACTTCTTGTTCAACACCTGAGACGCGGTGCGCAGTGCGCACCCTACGGGGGTTAACGATTGGCGATTTTGGCTGGATTTCGCGGCGCACAAGCTGTGCACAACCTGTACACAGGCCGTACCCAGGCAAAACCGGTCTTGCGGCGTTAACCTTTGCCGCGCGGGAGAGGCAGGGGTTAAGGTTTGCGCAAGGTCATGCCGGGCTGAAGCCCGGCCTACGGCGTCTTGGGGTAAGCTATGTGAGAAGCCACCAAAGGCCGATGCAGAACCCGCCAATGATCGCCGTTGCGATAGCCAGACCTAGGGCCTTGGCCCGACTGATCGCCCGCGCGGTGTCGCGGCGGGTTATCAATGCCGGTACATCTGTCCACCCTTCGATTTCCCGCGCCTGCCGAGTGAGCAGGCGGGAGCTCTGCGTGAGAACTGCGCCAAGGCCAGCAACCACATGTACAAGTGTGGGGATCAGCGTCGTGGCCACCATGAGATAGAGCGCAGTGCCTGTGGTCGGGTCAGCAAGGATACCTGCCCAATAGTCAGACCATGAAAATACCAACGTGCGCGGAGCGAGAAAGGCCCAAGCCTCTAGCACGGCGATTGTGACGGCGAGCAAAGCGGTTAGGCAGGCCGCAGCCAGGAAGAGGTCGATCACCAGTTGCGCGAAGATCCAAGGAAGGCCGGGGCGATTGTTGACCGTATAGGAGAGGAAGCCGCGTGTTATGGCGAGGGAGGCCATGTCGGCGGCGGCGTTGCAGAGAGGGAGGATGGTGAAAAAGAGTACAAGGATCGTCGAGCTTTCGACGGCACCGTCAACGGCACCGTCAACGTCAACGGCAACGGCAAGGGCACCGGCAACAGCAACGGAAAGGGCAAGGGCAACGGGAACGGCAACGGCAAAGGCAAGGGCAAAGGCACCGGCAAGGGCAACGGGAACGGCAAGGGCAACGGGAACGGCAAGGGCAACGGGAACGGCAACGGCAAGGGCAACGGCAAGGGCAAGGGCAACGGGAACGGGAACGGCAAGGGCAACGGGAACGGCAACGGCAAGGGCAAGGGCAGTTAATGATGTCAGCGCCCGGCCCGCCTGTGCCCACAAACCGGGCCGGGCGCTGTCTCTGTCAAGCTCTCCCCATGTGAAATCAACTGCTTTTTCGCCGAAATCCTTTGCTCTCGATAACACCCAGCCGGCGGCGATTGCCGCAGCTACTAAGGTCGCTCCGGCCCACAGCCGTTGCCAACGTTCAGGTTGATCTTCGAACAGACGAAGGCCTGCTAGCGTCGTGGTGTTGAAAAGTATCCAACCAAACAACACAGCAGCCACAGGGTAAATTAGCGCGATTTGTACGCAGCGGCCGTATGCCTGAGCGCTGATCGCACGTTCGCCATAGAACCACTTAGCGAAGTCGAGGGTAGTGTTCACGGCGGCAAAATACGCCCCCGAGCTACCGCGACGCAATTCCTGCACAATCTGTGGCCAACTGTCTGGATCGGCTAGGACGTCGGCGTCAATGCGGGGCCGAAGGAGGCTGTAAATGCTGACGAATAGCGAGAGGACTGCTACACCGAAGGACAGCTCGGCGATGTGAGTTTGAACAAAGTTTGGAGTGTCGGACAACGCACGCCTTTCAAATACTAACGCTACGGTAATTTGGCAGGCAGGGGTTGCAGGGTGGTTTCGCGCTGTAACATGGCACAACGGCAACGAGTAGAGGCGTTAGGGATTCCGCCGCGGTTAGCGGGGTTTTTGGGCGCGATGCTCCATAACGAGCTGGCCTCTGTAGGTTTATGAGTATGGCAAGGCGCGCGTGGCGTGCCGTGCTCCCTCCCTAAGCGCCGCATTTTTGTGCAGTTGCAGCAAAGGAGGGGCGGGGGCGTGGGGAATCCGGGGATTGGTCTTGCAACGCGGGCGCAGAGGGGCATTTTAGCGACATAGGCGCTGACGCCTGCTGCCGCCCATGCGCGGCACTCACGAGGCCCAAGGGCGGGCTTCTTCCACGCAAAGCCAGATATCGCTCCCCTCGCGGAGTGTGTACGCAGCGCAGGTTGTCAGGATGTCGGAACGCCCTCCGAAAAACGGACCCGGTTTTACCCGCGAGCAGCAGGAATACCTTGCGCGCGTGATCATGGGGCTGAACCTGCACAAGGCGTTTGCGCCTGCGGGGAAGGTGGCCGCCGAGCCGGAGCCGGAGACGTTTTACGGCTACCCCCTCGAGGACCTTTGCAAGGAAGAAGCCGCCAAGCAGAAGATGCACCCGCTCGACATCTGGGAGCAGCTTGAGGCCTGGGCGGAAGCGGATGTCATGGCCGAGGGGATCGATCAGTTCCTCGTGCGGCATCTGGGGTTTTTCAATGTGGAGCCTGCGAGCCAGGGTTACATGATGCGGCTGCGCGCGCCGGCCTGCGTTGTGCGGGCGGATCAGATGGATGTGCTGGCGCGCTGTGCGGAGGCATTCGGGGGCGGGTATTCTCACGTGACGACGCGGGGATCGATCCAGATCCGGGAGATCCGGCCGAAATCGGTGCCGTCCTTCATTGAGGCGCTCGAGTCGGTGGGGCTGACGGCGCAGGGGACAGGCGCGGATAGCGCGCGGAACCTGACGGTGACGCCGTCGGCGGGGTTTGACGCCGATGAGCTCGTCGACATGACGGCGCAGGCCAAGAAGCTCTCCCAGCGGATTTTGAAGACCCGGGAGCTCCAGGGGATACCGCGGAAGTTTAACATTTCCTTCGACAATGCCGGGCGGCTGTCGTGCCTGTCGGACACCAATGACATCGCATTTCAGGCGGTGGTTGTGGAGGAGAATGATCAAGGCGTGGAGCCAGGTATCTGGTGCCGGATCGCGCTGGGCGGGATCACCGGCCACAAGGATTTTGCGCGGGATACGGGGCTTTTGTGCCGCCCGGAGGAGACGGTGGATGTCTCCGAGGCGATGCTGCGCGTCTTTGTAGAGCATGGCGACCGGACGAACCGGAAGAAGGCGCGGCTCAAATACCTGCTCGAGGGGCAGGGCGTAGAGTGGTTCGTGGAGCGCGCGCAGGAGAAGCTCGACGCCAAGGGTGTGACGCTCACGCGGCTCGACCGGAAGTTTGACCGGCCCCGCACGCCTATCGACCGGCAGGCTCATATTGGCGTCCATCCGCAGAAGCAGTTTGGGCTCTCCTATATCGGCGTGGCGCTGGAGCTCGGGCGGCTGAGCCCCGAGCAGATGCGCGTGCTGGCGCGGGTGGCGCGGGATTACGGAGAGGGCGATATCCGCCTCACCGTTTGGCAAAACCCCCTTATTCCCTGGGTGCCAGACGAGGCGGTCAAAGCGGCCTGTGCGGAGATCGAGGCAGCGGGGATGCATGTGCGCGCCTCGGCCTTTGCGGCGGGCGTGGTGGCCTGTACCGGCAAATGGGCCTGCAAGATGGCCTCGGCTTACACCAAGGAAGACGCGCTCAGGCTCACGCGGCACCTTGAGGCGCGCTTTACGCTCGATAGCCCGATCAACATTCATCTCACCGGCTGCAACAACAGCTGTGCGCAGCACTACGTGGGCGATATCGGCCTCATGGGCACCTCGGCGCCGGGCGGCGGTGAGGGCTATAACATCGTCATCGGCGGGGGATCGGACCAGGATCAGGGCCTCGCGCGGGACCTGATCGGCCCGGTGGCGGCCGATGAAATCCACGACATCGTTGAACACGTGGTCGGCAGCTATCTGGCGCGGCGCGAGGGCCAGGAAACCTTCCTCGCCTTTGTCCGCAAGCTGAACGACGACGACCTTCTCACCCTTCTCCCGGAAGAGCGGCAGAAGGCCGCCTGAGGTATGATATGAACGCACCTTTGATCCAGCAGACTATTGAGGCCGCCATTTCAGCCGCTGAGCCGCAGGTGGAGCTTGTCCCCGCGGATGCCCCCTTTGATGAGGCGCAGCGGCAGTGGTTGAACGGGCTTTTGACGGGGCTTTCGGCCATTGCAGCCTCTGCCGCGGCGGGGGAGCCGGAAGAGGCGCCGCTCACCGCGATGAACGTGTTCTTTGGCTCGCAATCCGGCAATTGCGAGATGCTGTCGAAAGACATGCGCAAGTTTGCGGCCACGCAGGGCTTTGAGGCGGAGATCAAGGCGCTCAATGAGATCACGCCTGCCGAGCTCGCCGGGATGGAGCACGTCACCATCATCGTGTCGACCTTTGGCGAGGGCGAGCCGCCCGATAACGCAGCGAAGTTTCATTCGGCGCTCATGGCCGATGATTGCCCGCCGCTGCCCGCCTCCTTGAACTTCTCGGTCTGCGGGCTGGGCGACACGTCATATGCAGACTTCAACCAATGTGCGATCGAGATCGATGCGCGGCTGGCGGAGCTCGGGGCCACGCGGGTGGCCGAGCTTGTGAAATGCGACGTCGATTTTGATGATGAATATGCCGAATGGAAGGGGGAGGTCTTTGCCTCTGAGCCCTTCGCGAATGCCTCTGCCGGGGTGTCGACGGCTGTGGTCGAGGCGGAGGTGCTGCCGACCTATGACAAGAACCGGCCATTTATGGCCTCGCTCATTGCCTGCGAGCAGCTGTCGGCAGATGAGAGCGCGAAATGCGTCAATCACATTGAAATCTCGCTCGCGGGCGGCGGCGAGGACCTGGAGTATCACGCAGGCGATGCGCTGGGCGTCATGCCGGTGAATTGCCCCGGTGAGGTGTCGGCCTTGCTGGAGGCGGCGGGCCTGACGGGTAAGGAAGCGGTGGCGCTGAAAAGCGGGCCTGCCCGGCTCCGCGCGGCTTTGTCGAGCCAGCTTGATATCATCACAGTGACGCCGAAAGCGCTTGAGGCGCTGGGCGTCGAAGACGCGCCCGAGGGGGCGCAGATGCTTGACGTGATTAAGATGGTGGGGCCGGTGGAGGCGCAGGTTTTGGCTTCGGCGTTGCGGCCGTTGCAAGGGCGGCTTTACTCAATCTCATCAAGCCCAAAGGCGCATCCCGGCGAGGTCCATCTCACCGTTGGTGAGGTGCATTACGAGCTCCATGACCGGGCCTGTAAAGGCGTGGCGTCGACTTACCTTGGCAAGCGGTTGGCCGAGGGCGGGATGGTGGGCGTTTACGTTCAGAAATCCGCGCATTTCCACCCGCCGGCGGATGATGCGGCGCCGCTGATCATGATCGGGCCGGGGACGGGCATCGCGCCGTTCCGCGCCTTCCTCGAAGAACGCGAGGCGCGCGGGGCCACGGGCAAGAACTGGCTCTTTTTCGGGGATCAGCACGAAGCCACCGATTACCTTTATCGCGAGCAGCTTGAGGCCTGGGAAGAAGCGGGGCTGACGCAGCTTTCGCTCGCCTGGTCGCGGGACGGGGCGGAAAAAGTTTATGTTCAGAACCTGCTCGAACAGGCGGGCGGCGAGATCTTTGAATGGCTGGAAAATGGTGCTGCCATCTACATTTGCGGGGATGCGTCGCGCATGGCCGTGGATGTTGAAAAGGCGCTCTTGCGGATCATCGCGTCTGGGATCGGCGGCGATGAGGCAGCGGCGCAGGACTACCTCGACGCCATGGCAGGCGAACACCGGTACCAACGTGACGTGTATTAATATTGAGCAGCCGACAGCCACTCCGCCTAAAAATCAATCAC
>JBCCYG010000118.1:0-6763 GCA_039190145.1 Pseudomonadota bacterium
CCCGTCGAACCGAACGCTCTTTGTGAAATCCACCATCGTCACCTGTGCGCTGTCATCTGACATTAGCCTACATCCCGCTCCCGAAACCTCAACAAACACCCTCGCGAGCAGATATAGAGCGCCTCAGAGACAAATTGGCAGAATTTTCACTAAAAGAGTAAACGTCTCCCGAGAGGTGAACTTGAGCCGCCCTCACCGCTAGGCTACGGCTTGGCACGAGCAACGCGTGAGGAGGCAAGATGCTCAATTCCATGACAGCCTACGCGACGCGCACCGGCACCCACGGGCCCTTCAGCTGGGTTTGGGAACTACGTGGCGTGAATGGCAAGGGGCTCGACCTCCGCCCCCGTGTGCCCGATTGGGTGGACGGGTTGGAGCCAGCCCTGCGTAGCGCGGTCACCAAAGCTTGTGCACGGGGTAACATTCAGGCCTCCCTCAAGATTACGCGATCGGAGGCAGACGCCGCCACACGCATAGACGAGGAGGCCGTGGGCGCCGTGCTGTCGAGCTTGAAAGCCATCGAATCTCTCGCGGCCCAGTCTTCCGTCGTTCTGGCCCCAACGCGGGCCATCGATATCCTGACCATGCGCGCCGTCACCGACGCCAAGGGGCAGGACGATGGCGGCCCGGAACTTGCTGCCGCAATCATCGCCGATATCGCGCCCTTGGTCGACGACTTCAGCGCCATGCGGGCAAATGAAGGGGCCGCGCTCGCCACCGTCATTACGGGACAGCTTGATGGGATCACAGCGCTGGTCGCGGCCGCGAAAGCGCTCCTTCCGGATCGCGCCAAGGCGCAGGAGCAATCCTTTCGCACCGGCCTCGCCCGCGTCATGGCTGAGGTCGAGATTGACGAAACAAAGCTCGCTCAAGAGCTCGCACAGCTCGCAATCAAGTCAGATGTCATGGAAGAAATTGACCGACTTGAAGCGCATATCGTGGCAGCCAGTGAAATGCTAAATTCACAAGCCCCAACAGGGCGTAAGCTCGACTTTCTCATGCAAGAGTTTAATCGCGAAGCCAATACGCTGTGCTCCAAATCCGGGGATGCGGACCTCACTCGCATCGGCCTCGATCTCAAAGTCGCCATCGACCAGATGCGCGAGCAAATTCAGAACGTGGAATAGGCCATGCCCCGTCGCGGTCTTCTGATCATCCTCTCGTCCCCGTCAGGTGCGGGCAAAAGCACGCTCGCGCGCAAGCTCCGCGCCTGGGACCCGTCGATCCGCTTCTCCGTGTCGGCCACCACGCGCGCGCCTCGACCGGGGGAGGAGAACGGCCAAGACTATCACTTCATCGACGAGCCTGAGTTCAAACGTATGGTCGCGGACCAGCAAATGCTCGAGCACGCCCATGTCTTTGGCAATTTCTATGGCTCTCCCCTTGGTCCGGTTCAGCAGGCGGTGGAAGAGGGCTGCGACGTCCTCTTTGACATCGATTGGCAGGGCGCCCAGCAGATTAAGAACTCGGTGCTTGGCCCGAACGTGTTGAGCATCTTTATCCTGCCACCCTCGATCCCTGAATTACGCCGCAGGCTCGAAAACCGCGGTCAGGACGATGAGACGGTCATAGCCAAACGCATGCGCAAGAGCTGGGACGAGATCAGCCGCTGGTCGGAATACGATTATGTTCTCGTCAATGACGACCTGGATATCACTGAAGACAAGATAAAAACCATTATTGAAGCGACCCGCATGGCACGCGTTCAACAACCCGAGCTGCAAAGTCATGCCCGGCAATTGCAGCAAGAATTTGAGGAGAGCCAATGAGCCTCTATTCCCTCGACGGCGTGGCCCCAACGCTCCCAGATGACGGCGATTACTGGGTGGCACCCGGTGCCCATGTGATGGGCAACGTGATGATCGGCAAAGGCGTCGGCATATGGTTCGGCGCAGCGCTGCGCGGGGATAACGAACCAATCACCGTGGGTGACGGCACAAACATCCAGGAAAACTCGGTGCTCCACACCGATATGGGCTTCCCGCTCACCATCGGGGAAAACTGCACGATAGGACACAAGGCCATGCTCCATGGCTGTGAGATCGGTGATAACTCCCTCGTCGGCATGGGCGCGACAGTGCTCAACGGCGCCAAAATCGGGAAAAACTGCCTCATCGGGGCCTGCGCCCTGATCACTGAGGGCAAAGAGATCCCCGATGGCTCGCTCGTGATGGGCGCGCCGGGTAAGGTCGTCCGAGCGCTTGATGATAAGGCGTTTCAGATGCTCACCGCGTCGGCCCTAGGTTACCAAGCCAACATGCGCCGCTTCCGCGCAGGCCTCAAAGAGCTATGACGAAGCGTCTGGTGCAATCGCCCTTTGCCGGGCGTCCGCTGGTGAGACCGCTTTATCAGAGCGTCGTCTATGCCACCGAAACGCCAGATGCGCTGGATGCGATCTACGAAGGCGAGGCGGGGTACACCTATTCCCGCGAAGGGCATCCCAATGCGACCGCCGTCGCCGGGATGATCGACGCGCTAGAAGGGACCGAGGGTGGCGTGATGACGTCGAGCGGCATGGCCGCCGTTTCCTTGGCCATGCTGGCCTACCTCAAGGCCGGTGATCACGCCCTGGGCTCGGAACAGCTCTACGGCCGCTCCTTGCGCCTCATGGAGCAGGAGCTACCAAAGCTGGGCATCTCGACGAGCCTCTTTGACCCGACAGATATTGAGACCGCAAAGGCCGCGATCCGCCCGGAAACGAAGGTCATCCTGGTAGAGGTCGTCGCAAATCCCACGCTCCGCATTGCGGATATGGAGGGGCTCGCGGCACTGGCCAAACAGCACAATATCACACTCATTGTCGACAATACCTTCACGACGCCGCTTGCTTACCGCCCGCTGGATCACGGCGCAGATGTGGTGCTCCATTCGGTGACTAAGCTGATGGGCGGGCATTCCGATGCCATGCTCGGCTGGGTTGCCACGTCCTCTGTGGAAGAAAACACCCGGATCGATGGCCTTGGCATGACATTCGGGACGACCGCCGCGCCCTTTGACTGCTGGCTGGCGGAACGGGGGCTTTTGAGCTTTCAGCTCCGCTATGAGCGCGCCTCGGCCAACGCGGCGGCGCTCGCAGATGCTCTCGCGGGCATGAAAGGGGTCAAACGGGTGCTCTATCCCACGCGCCCTGACCACCCAGACCACAATAGAGCTTCCGCGCTCCTCAACGGCAGAGGTGGCAACATGGTCTCCTTCGAGCTTGAGGGCGGCCGCGCCGCCGCCAACGCGTTTTCATCCGCCGCGGGCATGGTCCTAGCTCCAACCCTGGGCGACATTACAACGACGGTCTCTCATCCGTCCTCTTCAAGCCACCGCGCCGTCAGCGTCGAAGACCAGGAAAAGATCGGAATCACAGAGGGCTTCTTCCGCGTCTCAGTGGGTGTGGAAGACATCAATTCTATTTTGGAAGGCTTTGAAGAAGCAGTGGAAAAATCGATTGAAGCTAGTTAACGCGGCTGTGAGCTTCTTTGAGCACGATAAGCTCGAAATGGATATTTGGCGCCAGTCCTTGCACATCTGCCCGAACGAGCCCTGGAAAGCTTACTTGATCCGCAATGGCACAATATAGACCGGTGAAACCGCATTCTTCTAGGCGCTCAGCGAGTTCCGCCGTGTCAAAATCGCGGTGAACGAGAGGGCTGAAGACAACTTTGGGCCGGAGGCGCTCTAGGAGCCCACGCGTTACCTCGGCAAAACTGACATGAAGCTCACCGCAATCCAACTCACAGTCGCCAAAACTAATGACAGCGCGTGAACTCGTGCGGGCAGTGCCGACGGGTTCGAAAAGCTCTAATCTCATGTCGCCATTCCTTGGCCAGCGAGTACCTGACCCACCCAACTTGCAGAACTGCGTAAGGCGCGTACTGTACTCATTGGTTTAGGAGGTAGCGCATCGCACGCGCACAGCAAACTATGGATCGTATTGAAATATTAGCCTCCGTGACGAGCGCCATGCCGATGCCCGCAGTCATTATTGGGCGCTCCAAGCGCGTGTTGACAATGAATGAGCCAGCGCGTCAGGTTTTGGGGCACGATGCGAGCGGCTCTCATTACACGGCGATCCTGCGTCAGCCCCAGGTAACCGACGCCATAGAGAGTACACTTGCCGATCAAACGGGCCGCCAGGAAAACCTATCGCTTAGAGATGGCGGCAGTGACGAGCTATGGCGCCTCGACATCGCGCCGCTCTCTGGCGAACCGAGCGCGGGCATCCTTATCGTCTTTGAGGATCTTTCCAGCGCAGAAGGCCTGGGCCAGATGCGCAGGGATTTTGTCGCCAATGTGAGCCACGAGCTGCGAACGCCGCTCACTGCTCTAACGGGATTCATCGAAACCCTCCAAGGCCCCGCAAGTGAGGACAAAGCGGCTGCTCAGCGTTTTCTGGCGATGATGGACACTGAAGCGCAGCGCATGAACCGCCTCGTTCAAGATCTACTTTCCCTCAGTCGCGTTGAGAGCGAAGAACGCGTTCGCCCCGACGAACGCGTCGACCTTGCTGAGATCGTCCGCGAGGCTGCGCAGACGCTTTCGCGGATGTTTGAGCAGGCCAACACCGAGCTTCAACTCAAGCTCCCCGATGGGCCGGTATGGATCAATGGAGACCGAGACCAGATTACCCAAGTGCTCCACAACCTACTTGAGAATGCTGTTAAGTACGGAGCAGGGGCTGTCACTGTCTCAATGACGTTGCCAGAGAGAGAGGCCGCCTTACGCGGGCCCGCGGTTCTGCTGGATATCCGAGATAACGGCGAGGGTATCGAGGCGCATCACCTACCGCGCCTGACTGAGCGCTTCTATCGAATCGACGCGCACCGCTCTCGAAGCCAAGGCGGCACAGGGCTTGGCCTTGCCATCGTCAAACACGTCGTCAGCCGGCACCGAGGCCGCTTCCGAGTGAGCTCCGTTCCGGGGGAGGGGAGTGTTTTCACGGTCGTTTTGCCCCGTTTGCCAGATGCGGCGACCTAAACGGCGCACTGAGCATCGATAAACCCGACGCTGTCATAAACCTGTTACAAAACCTTAACAAAAGGATCGCACGCGGACCGTACGACGCCGCGCAAGGTGAGTTCGGGGGATAACGACAATCGAGCCGCCACAAACAGGATCTTAAGGAGCATCCATCCATGTCTTTCACGAAAATGACCGCCTCGGCGATCGCCATTGCTGCTGTGGCAGGTGCTGCCCAAGCGCGTGACAACGTGCAGATCGCAGGCTCGTCCACCGTGCTGCCATACGCGTCCATCGTGGCCGAAGTCTTTGGTGAAAACACCGATTTCCCGACGCCTGTTGTCGAGTCTGGTGGCTCCTCCGCGGGCCTCAAGCGCTTCTGCGAAGGCGTCGGCGTCAACTCGATCGACGTAGCCAACGCTTCTCGCGCAATCCGTGAGAGCGAGGTTGCAGTCTGCGCCGACAACGGCGTCACCGACATCATCGAGGTGCGCATCGGGTATGACGGCATCGTTTTCGCCTCGCAGATTGACGGACCGGCCTACACCGCCTTCACACCATCCGATATCTTCAACGCTCTGGCACCCAAAGTGATGGTCGACGGCGCGCTCGTTGATAACCCGCACACGCAGTGGTCTGACTTCAATGCCGATCTGCCGGCATCTGACATTCTCGCTTTCATCCCGGGCACCAAGCACGGCACGCGCGAAGTGTTTGAGGAAAAGGTGATTGCAGCTGGATGCGAAGCCACCGGCGCCATGGAAGCCATGATCGCGGGCGGCATGTCCGAAGATGACGCCGAGGATGCCTGCCTTGAGGTCCGCACGGACGGCAAATCGGTCGATATCGACGGCGACTACACCGAAACGCTCGCGCGCATCGACGCAAACGCCAACGGCATCGGCGTGTTTGGCCTCGCCTTCTACGAGAACAACACCGACAAGCTAAAAGTGGCGACGATGTCCGGCGTGGCACCCTCCACCGAGACCATCGCGTCGGGTGAGTACCCCGTGTCGCGTCCGCTCTTCTTCTACATCAAGAAGGCGCATATCGGCGTGATCCCGGGCCTCAAGGAATACGCGCAGTTCTTCATGGCCAACGAAATTGCCGGCCCCGACGGCCCGCTGGCCGCCTACGGCCTCGTTTCCGACCCTGAGCTTTCTGCAACTCAGGCGATGATCGACGCCGAAGAAGTCATGGGCTCCGGCATGTAAGCCGCCCTTTGGGAGCGTCTCTCTTGGGGCGCTCCCACCCTTTTTCCTCCCTTTGAAAGTCCGCCCATGTCTGCCGCGTGGCTCATTACCATCCTCCTGGCCCTGGCTCTGGCCGGGTTCATCGTCGTACGGGGCAGGGCGCTTGCCTCGGCAGGTGGAGATAGCCGCGAGCTGCACTCGCTGCCGAGCTACTATGGCTACAATGCCATGCTCTTCGTGCTGGTGCCGTCGCTGCTGACGCTGGCGGCGTGGCTCATTCTTCAGCCCATCATCATCGGCGCGTCGGTGCGCGGCGACATTCCTCCCGAGATGCTGCGCGACGGCCAGAATATGAGCCTCGTTATGTCAGACATCCGGCGCGTGGCCGACGGGCTCGACATCGCCGTCAGCGAAGGGGTGATTTCGTCAGAGGTTGCGCGCAACATCCGCACTGACTTTTCCGACGTGCGCGCAAGGCTGGGCGAGGTCGGCGTGGCACTGGGCTCTGACGTGGATCAGAATATCCTGCGAAGCGCTCAGGATTACCGCGCGATGACCGCCACGGGAAACACGGTGCGTGTCTTCGTGATCCTTGCCCTCGGCCTCGCGGGGCTCGCGCTTGC
>JBCCYG010000119.1:0-6664 GCA_039190145.1 Pseudomonadota bacterium
CCCAGTCGTGTCCACCATGAAACCCCGGGCTCCACCGCGGCCCGATGGCAAGGAGAAGACCATGAAGGTCAAGAACTCGCTGCGTTCCTTGAAGAACCGCCATCGCGACTGCCGCGTTGTGCGCCGCAAGGGCCGCGTCTACGTGATCAACAAGACCCAGCGCCGGTTCAAAGCCCGCCAGGGCTAATCACTGCGCCACCCGAAAGAAAGGCCGCCCCAAGGCGGCCTTTCTTTTTGAGCAGCAGCTCAGCGCAAGTCTGCTTCGAGCCCGTATCTAGCAAATGCTGCACAACGGGTGAATGTCCCAATGTCGCTTAGTCGCTTTCCTTAGCGCCAAGAAAGTGAGAAGCGGCACCCAGCAATAGCGTCGCCACAAAGGTCACAATAGTCAGTAAGGAGAGATACCATGAGATAGTATACGTCAGCCAAGAAACTTCTGTATCGCTGCCATGAGAGGGCACAAAGTATCGTCCCTCAGTAGAATACCCGTTGATAGCATCCCCACCAACTATCAATGAAAACACGAAAAACAGTACAAAAGAAGGGATGGCAATTACCGCGAACCTTGCGCAGGCCAACCCTAAAGCATTGTTTGGTAGTGATGTCTTTAGCTTCATAGAGGTTCTCAAAATGAAACAAAGCTTCTTTGTTTGTTCATTACTAGGCTAGTGGACACAGCCTTCCGGGAATAGTGTTAGGTCCCAGTTTCGATGAAGGTTATTTCCAGAAGCTGACATTTACTTAAGAAGTTCAAATGACAGAAAAGCCTGCAGAGCGGTAGTCCAAGACCGAATTGAACCTGTCACAGTGCCGAAAGTCGGCGCTGAGCCCGTCCCACCCATTTGCAATTCCTGATCTCGAGATCTTCGGCCTGTCTTGACCGGGCTAAGATCCAGCGACCGAACAACGTTCGGTACGTCAATTAGGTTTAACGATGCGCACAACAGCGAAGCCGAGAAAGGCACCGATACACGAAGTAACATAGAGCAGCGGCCAAATAACGAAGGCCAATCCTTCCATTCCTGTCGAGAAGCTTCCTGTAAGGGCGAGCCAAGATAAGAAAGCAACGGTGGCAAGCCCGCAGGCGGCACAAACATAGGTCACCGCCTTGCCGCCCCAAACCCAAGTGATCAACGCCGCAGGCATCACAGATAAAAGAGATACGATCAGCATGACTTCAAAGAGGGGTCGCAGCTCTGACATGTTGCCATCCTTCTGAAGCGGTACATGATCGGCATGCGTGAATCCGCTCAATAAGCAAACAGACACCGCCGAAGAAGAGCAACGGGAAAGATGTCAGCTTCGTCCCGCAAACTACCGCAAACCAGTGTCAGTCATACTGACGCGTATCCTCAATGAGCACCCCGTCTTTCGGCAGCGCGCCCTCACCCAAAACCTCGATCTCGGCACTAAGCTTCAATAGCTCTTTTACCGATGCGCGGTAGGTCTCCGCGGCCTCAGCCTGTCCTTCCAAGCGCACGGTCATCGTATCCGCCTCGCCCTCGCGCCCCGCTACGACCCGCGCGCGGGTCACTTCCGGGTGCTTGGCCACAAGCGCGGCCACCTGCTCAGGACGCACAAACATCCCCTTGATCTTGGTCGTCTGATCCGCCCGGCCCATCCAGCCTTTGATGCGCGTATTGGTACGGCCGCAGGGGCTCTCGCCCGACATCACGGCGCTCATATCGCCGGTCGCAAACCGGATAAGCGGGTAATCGGCATTGAGCGAGGTCACCAAGACCTCCCCCACCTCGCCCTCGGGCAGGGGGTCGCCAGTGCCGGGCGTCACGATCTCAACGATCACGCCCTCATCCACGATGAGGCCCTCCATCGCCTCGCTTTCATAGGCGATGTTACCGAGATCAGCAGTGGCATAGCATTGGCGGCAGGCGATCCCGCGATCCGCATAGAACTCCCGCAAAGAGGGGAAGAGCGCCCCGCCAGAGACCGCCGCCTTCGTGATCGAAAGGGAAAGCCCAAGCGCGTCGGCCTTCTCCAAAATCACCTTCAGGTAATCCGGCGTCCCCGCATAGGCGGTCACGCCCAGATGCGCCGCCGCTTGCGCCTGCAGCTCGGTCTGCCCCGTGCCCGCGGGAAGCGTCGCCGCCCCCACCGCGCGGGCACCGTTCTCAAACATGATCCCGGCCGGCGTGAGGTGGTAAGAAAAACAGTTCTGCACCACATCTCCCGCGCCGATGCCCGTGGCATGCAAAAACCGCCCAAACCGCCACCAATCCTCGACATTGAGCCCGGGCTCATAAAGCGGGCCTGGCGATTGAAAGACATGGGTAAAGGGCGCAGGCCCGGCAAAGCCGCCAAAGGGCGGGGCCGCCTTTTGCGCCGCGCCGAGATCGGCCTTGCGCAGCACCGGCAGCTTGGCCAGACCCGCGGCATCCGTCACCGCCCCAGGATCAACGCCCAGATCGGCATAGCCCGGCAGGCCCATCGCCGCCTCGATCAACGCGGGCAGGCACTTCGCCAATCCGGCGGCCCGCGCCTCGGATGACCGCGTCTCCAACTCGTCGAAATAGCTCATGAATGGACCTCCCTGTGCTACCCTAGGCCGCGCTCGGCTCTGGTGACAACGGCGAAGGCGGCGCGATATGCACACGCCCATGAAAGACATGGTGGATGACTTCACAGACGACGCCCTCGATGCCCGCATCAAGGTGCACGAAGCCGCTGAGGTGCTAGAACTCGACCTCGCCGGGCTCGTCTTCCGCGAAAGCGCGCATGCCAATGCGTGGTATGACCGGCTTGAAGCGCGCATCGCCGAGACGGGCGAGCCGCTCTGGTTTTTCCTCGTCAAAGCATCCGACTACCGCGTGTGGGACGAAGCCTGGTTCGCCTATACCCGCCGCGGGAAAGAGTGCCACGCCGCCCACTCCATGGGCACCGTCCATGTCGATGAAAGCGACCTCACCAGACAGCAGATCGAGCGCACTAAGGGCACCGATCTCTACGACCCCAATCTCTTCGCCAGCCGCGACGCCGCTTGGGAGGACCTCAAGCAGCGCCCTTCCAAACGGCGAGAGCGGGTCGTGCATGTCCCCTCCTATCGCCGTTTCGCTTTCACCAAACGCTTCATCTTCCGCCCCAAAGAACAACGCCTCGACATCGACTTTTCAGGCGTGAATATGGCCCATAGCCGCGATGTCCATGACATCTACAACTGGCTCGAGCACGCCATCCGCGCCACGGAGCAAAAGTGGTGGTTCCTGATCGACTACACGGGCTTCCGCATCCAATCCGGCGCTTGGGTCGCCTATGATCAGCGCAAAACAGCATGCGAGGCGGCGCTCTCGCTCGGCACCGTCCGCTACGCTGCTGGGGCGGAAACTGAGACAGACATCCGCTTGCGCATGGAAAGCCGCGGCACACGCCCAAACATCCGCAACACGCGGGAAGAGGCCCTGGCCCGGCTCAAGGAAATCCAGTCCGCCTAGCGCACCTCAAGGTAATCCGCATACTCACCCAAGAGCGCGACAAAGGCCTCAGGCGTCTCCGGATAGGCCGCAAAGCTCCGCGCCACAGGGAGCTGGACCCAAGGCAGCTTTTCCTCAACCATCACCTCTGCAAAAGGCTCGAACAGGTCCGCCTCCGCGAGCACTGAGATCCGCAGATTGACCCGCTCTGGTGCGCGCGTGAGCTGCGAATAGACAAAGGTGAGACAGGATCTGCAGTAATAATGCGTCCGCCCTTCTGACCTCAGACCGCCGTCCACGAGCGCACCCTGATAGCTAAAGCTATCGCTCGGAAACATGGCGCTGAGCGTATAGGCGCTCGCGCTAAGCTTCTGACAGTCCCGGCAATGGCACGCCAAAGTCAAAAGCGGCAGTGCGGTAAGGCGAAGACGCACCGCGCCACAAAGGCAGGAGCCGTCATAGGGTGGATTGGGTATGCGCATGGGCGACCTCACAGGCTATTCCGCGCCGCCCTAATGAGGGCAGGCAGCATAAGTTTGGATTTGGGGGAACTACGCCTGGCGTTTCTTTCCGTCCCGGCAACGAGCATGCTCACGATGAAACGCGGCTGCTCTAAAGTCTAACCTTGTCGATCTTTGTACTCACGACAAGCCCGTTTATCGACCTGGTTGAGTTAAGCGGCGAGGCTTACGCCCAGCGCCTAAAGCTCGCGCCCATTACAACTCGCGCTGGTGCTGGTAAAATCGCAGCTACTATAGACCCAGGTCATGACCCACCGCCCGTCTTCCTTGTTAAATCGCCCATAGCTGGCTGTGGCGATCTGCTTAGCCAACCAAGAAAAGGCCAAGGGAAGACCGGCCACGTCGCGCTCGTTGAAACGTGAGTCGATTTCATAGGCGCAAACGACATCCCCGATGTCAGGCGTGACGCATTGCGTGATCTTTGCGGACGCGACCTCCCAAAACACGCTTCGCGAGGTAAATTGTGGACGGATGCCGAACCGGCAAAGGGCCATAAGTGCTTCCTGCTCCTCGATGCGGGCCCGCGCGCATTCCACGTCTTGGTTATCCATGCGCGCCAAGGTTTCCGAAACACGCGCCCGGATCGCGGTGACGATATCGCCGTCCGTCGGGGCAAACTCGCCTGAGACAAAGCGCTCCAGCTCGTCGTCCCCCTCTAACTGAAACGTCTCGGGCGCCACGCGCCCGGAACAGACATCGAGCAACGGCCGCAAGTCCTCAAAGAACGTTGAAAGGCCCATGGCGGCTGTGAACTGCTTAAAGCGACCGTTTTCTTTCAACTGCGCCTGGAGGTTGGTCGTCGGTTGCAGATTGGCAAAGAACGGATGGCTGGCCGAGATCGTGGACCGCACCCTCACAAGCCGGCCCGACGTGCCCGGCGTTTCGATTACCTCAGCGGGAAATTCGGCTTCACTCCCGCCAAAGGCACGCACTTTAACCATGTGCCTAGCCCCAGGCGTCAGCACCTCGCCGCCGCTCAAATCGGTCAGAAGAAACGTCAGATCGAGCCTAAGGCCGGGCGCACAACTCACCGTCATGCCCATCTGCCACCCCTCACTACGCGTGAACGCGGGCGAATAAGACAGCGTTGGCACACCATCCACTTTGATCAGAATGAGCGGAATATCGGATGCAGAGGTTGGGAACGGACGGCTGGCGCGCACGGCCAAGCCCTCCCCATTTTGTGACTGAGCCACGAGGTCTTTGAGACCCGCCAAAAGCTCTTCATTCGTGGCCAAGCGCGTGTTCTGCCCGTCGCCCTGCGCGGAGCTGAACCGATCCTTCCCGCTCGCATTGGGATCAAAGGCAGGCATCTGATCGCCACTCGCTTGCTCGGCGACATAGCCTTCTTGCGCCGTGACCTTCGCGCCAGAAGCCGCCATCTCAAAGAGCTGCTGCTCCTCTTCAGGCGAGAGCGTCCCATCGGTTTGCGCGCCGATATGCTGCTGAAAGCACCGCGCCGCCGTACGCAGCGCAAGGGAGGCCTTTCCGTTTACCGGGCCATCATAGCAGCCCACCGTCTTCAGCGAGGTTTGCAACGCCGCCACATCTGCTCTCAAAGGGGACGCGAGGAGAAGTGTGAAGAAAAGGGAGTAAATGAGCCAGCGCATACCCGGGCCTCATGTTTCAAAACAACGTCACGAATACTGTGACGCTAGCGGCGGGCGTGCCGTCTGTCACGATCCGCAAAAGGCACAAATTGCCGCTCGGCCAGACCAGTCCCAGCTTCGAGCCCGGCCTAGATGTCTAAGACCACCGTCCCGAGCTTCTCCCCCGAGGCAACTCGATCATGGGCTGCCGCGATATCCTCCAGCACGCCGCCAGGCACGACCGCGTGGCTCAGCGCCCCAGCGCCTAGCCACGCGTTCATCTGCTCCTTCCCGCGCCGCCGGGCCTCGCCCTCAAGTTGGTAGACGATGAGCATCCTGAGCGTGATGTTTTTGAACATGAGCGGATAGAATTGGAGCTCCGGCGCCATCACCGATGCCGAAGCATAGGTGGCGATCACACCGCCTGGCTTCAGGCAGGCCACCGCCACATCCTGGTTGGCCGCGAAATCCACATCGACAATCCGGTCAAGGCCAGCGCCCGACGTACGCTCCATCACGGCCTCCGCCACGTCGACCTCCCGGTAGTTAATCCAGTCCTCGCAAGTCGAATGCACGGCCTTCTCTTCAGACGACACCGTGGTGATCACCCGGCACCCAATGAGCGCCGCCATCTGGCAGGCATAGCGCCCGACTGTCCCGGCCCCGCCGGTCACAAGCACCGTGTCCCCCGCCTGGGCACCATCCAAAGCATACCAGGCGGTCATGGCCGGGATGCCCAAACACGCCCCTTCGGCAAATGACGTCCCCTCCGGCAAAACCGCCACCTGATCCACCGGCAAACACACATATTCCGCCGCCGTCCCAAAGGCCCGCTGCCACCCGGCATTCCAGAGCCAGACCCGCGTACCCGCCGGCAGATCGCCCGCCTCAACCACGCCCGCTCCGTCTGAATGCGGGACCACACGTGGGTATGCCATCTCTGCCCCGGGCCGTGCCCCGGCGCGCAGCTTCACATCCGACGGGTTGATCCCGCTCGCGTGCAGCCTGACAAGCACCTCGCCAGGGCCCGGAGCAGGCGTCTCTAAAGCGCCCAGCTCCAAAACCTCGGAGGCCGCGCCAAAACGCTCATAAAACGCCGCCTTCATCTTTCATCTTTCCGAAAAAACTC
>JBCCYG010000120.1:0-6599 GCA_039190145.1 Pseudomonadota bacterium
CCGGCAAACCCCTCGAAGAGCGGCTCAGCCCCTGGCTCCTCGTCGACACGATCCTCCATTACCGCGCCGACAGCCGCGCGGGCGCGAGCCTCATCCAGCGGCGTCGGATGGACTGGCTCGTGCGCTCCACGACGGTGCTGTTGATCTGGGTCGCGGGCCCCTTCGTCCAGGGCGCAGCCTGGTGGCGCATCATCCCCGCCAATGCGGAATGGCGCACGATGTGGCTCGGCCTCCTCTTTGGCCTGACCTGCTATGTGGGCCTGGAAACCTGGCTCCGCCTCCGCCGCCGCCTGGGCTATGCGAGCCCCTGGCAAAAGCGCCTGACCCTCACCCGCCGCTCCGGCCCCGTCCTCGCCACCGCCCTCATCATCGTCAGCTGGCTCGCCACCGAAGGCGGCACCTACCGCTACACGCTTCCCCTCATCCAGCATTTCCGTCCCGCCAGCTTCGACGCTGTCGAAAACAACCTCACTCACCGGCAAATGCGCCGCTTTGATTTGAAGGACGAAAGCACATGGCCAGGGTTTTTGGTCGACAGTTATGCACCCAGCCATCTTGACGGTCCCTATCTCCGCGTCTGGCAAAGTCACGAAGCACTCATGAATTTCGGACCGCTCAAATTCTACCGCATTCTGGGCGACGCGCGCCTCAGCAATGTCAGCTTCGCCACTCTACCGCCAGAGGCCGTCGATCCCCTCGTCGCCCGGCACCGCTATCGCCAAGAGTATTGCGACCGGTTAGGCATTCCCTTGGCCGCCTGCGGGCGTGCGCCCTCTTCCGAGGTCACACCCCCCGCCTATGAGCCTTTTGAGCGGGCGAAATTCTGCGAAAGGAACGGAACATCCGACACCTGCATCGCCGACTTTGCCCGCATGGACCGGGAGTTCATCGAGGAGTGGACCGCATTTCGGGAACAAGTCCTGAAAGCTGTGCCAAAGCCCGATCTAACCGGGCGAGACCTCCGCAAGGCTATCATGATTGGCGCTGAGCTCGCAGGTGTGAATATGGCCAACGCAAACCTTTTAGGAGCGAACCTCAGCTTCGCACAGATGGAGGGGGCGGTGCTCAGCTTCGCGCAGATGAGGGGGGCGATCCTCAGCGGCGCGCAGATGGAGGGGGCGGACCTCAGAGGCGCGCAGATAGAGGGGGCGGACCTCACCTTCGCGCAGATAGAGGGGGCGAACCTCAGCTTGGCACAGATGGAGGGAGCGGTTCTCCGGGACGCGCAGTTGGAGGGGGCGGTGCTCAGCGGCGCGCAGATGGAGGGGGCGATCCTCAGAGGCGCGCAGTTGGAGGGGGCGGACCTCACCTTCGCGCAGTTGGAGGGGGCGAACCTCAGCTTCGCACAGATGGAGGGAGCGGTTCTCCGGGACGCGCAGTTGGAGGGGGCGGTGCTCAGCCGCGCGCAGATAGAGGGGGCGATCCTCAGCGGCGCGCAGTTGGAGGGGGCGGACCTCAGAGGCGCGCAGATGGAGGGGGCGGTGCTCAGCCGCGCGCGGATGGAGGGGGCGGTGCTCAGCCGCGCGCGGATGGAGGGGGCGGTGCTCAGCCGCGCGCGGATGACCTCAGTATTCTGGAGCAGGGCTACTCTCCGAGGTGCCCTGCTCCAGAATACTGTTCTGACAGGCGCACGCGGCTTGACGCAAGAACAACTTGAGGGCGTGATCGGAGATGACGGCGCCGTCCTCCCCGCGGCTCTCCCACCCTTCCGCGTCGCGAGTTGTTGGGAGGAGGAGCCTGACACGTTCGAGAAAACTCTGACAGCTTACAATAGGCTCATCTTCTTCAACGACCTAACACCCGAAGAAGCCCGCGCTGAATGGCTCTGCTCTCAGGACAACCCCAAGGTCTGGCACGAAGGCCCGCTCCCCTAGCCCACCCCGTCCCGGGCCTGACGCGGGGCAGTTGTCACTCCGGCTCGATGACGCGCAGCGATAGCTCCCTGAGCTGCTCGTTCAGCGGCTCGCTGGGCGCGCCCATCATCAGGTCTTCGGCGCGTTGGTTCATGGGGAACATGATGACCTCGCGGATGTTTTCCTGATCCGCGAGCAGCATCACGATCCGGTCGATGCCCGCCGCGCAGCCGCCGTGGGGCGGGGCGCCGTATTGGAAGGCGTTGACCATGCCGCCGAAGCGTTTCTTGACTTCTTCCGGCCCGTAGCCCGCCAGCTCGAAGGCTTTGAACATGATCTCGGGCTTGTGGTTTCGGATCGCGCCTGAGACGAGCTCGTAGCCGTTGCAGGCGAGGTCGTACTGGAAGCCGCGGACGTCGAGCGGGTCACCCTCCAGCGCGACCATCCCGCCTTGCGGCATGGAGAACGGGTTGTGCTCGAAATCGAGCGCCCCGGTTTCCTCGTCGCGCTCGTAGATCGGGAAATCCACGATCCAGGCAAAGGCGAAACGGTCGGTCTCGGTGAGCCCCAGCTCCTCCCCGATCACAACGCGCGCCTTGCCCGCCACTTTTTCAAACGCCGCCGGCTTGCCGCCCAGGAAGAACGCCGCGTCGCCCACGCCGAGCCCCAGCTGCTGACGGATCGCCTCCGTTCGCTCCGGCCCGATATTCTTGGCCAAAGGCCCCGCGGCCTCCATCCCCTGACCCTGATCACGCCAGAAGATGTAGCCCATCCCCGGCAGGCCCTCTTTCTGGGCAAAGGCGTTCATCCGGTCGCAGAACTTGCGGCTACCACCACCGGGTGCCGGAATGGCGCGGATCTGCGTCCCCTCCTGCTCCAGAAGCTTGGCAAAGATCGCAAAGCCCGAGCCCGCGAAGTGTTCGCTGACGATCTCCATCTTGATCGGGTTGCGCAGGTCGGGCTTGTCGGTCCCGTACCAGAGCGCCGCGTCGCGGTAGGAAATCTGCGGCCATGCCTCGGGCGCATCCACCGCGCGGCCCCCGCCAAACTCCTCAAACACCCCCGCCAGAACCGGCGCGACGGTGTCAAAGACGTCCTGCTGCTCGACAAAGCTCATCTCGAGGTCGAGCTGGTAGAAATCCGTCGGCGAGCGGTCCGCCCGCGGGTCCTCATCGCGGAAACACGGCGCTATCTGGAAATACTTGTCAAAGCCCGAGACCATCAGCAGCTGCTTGAATTGCTGCGGCGCCTGGGGCAGCGCATAGAACTTGCCGGGGTGGAGCCGCGAGGGCACCAGAAAATCCCGCGCGCCCTCGGGTGAGGAGGCCGTGATGATCGGGGTCTGATACTCGCGAAACCCGATATCCCACATGCGCTTGCGGATGGACGCCACAACGTCCGAGCGCAGGACCATATTGGCCTGCATCTTCTCGCGCCGCAGATCGAGATAGCGGTAGGAGAGCCGCGTCTCCTCCGGGTATTCCTGATCGCCGAAGACCTGCAGAGGCAGCTCGCCCTCGATGCCGCCCAGCACCTCCATGTCGCGGATAAAGACCTCGATCTCGCCCGTCGGCAGCTTTGGGTTCACCAGATCAGCAGAGCGCGCTTTCACGGTCCCGTCGATGCGGATGCACCACTCGCTGCGCAGCTTCTCCACCTCGGAAAACACGGGCGAATCCGGGTCGCAGAGCACCTGCGTGATCCCGTAATGGTCCCGCAGGTCGATAAAGATCACGCCGCCATGATCCCGCCGCCGGTGCACCCAGCCGGAAAGCCGCACCTCGCCCCCGACATCGGATGCGCGAAGGTCAGCACAGGTATGCGAGCGGTAGGCGTGCATGGCAAAACTCCAAAAACAAGTCGCGCCGATACACAGGGGCGGCGGTGTGAAGTCAACCCCTGCAACAACCTCCACAGAATGGACACAATCCCCCGCCACATAGCCGCCAAAAGACGTGTTTGGGGGCAAACATGACACAGCCGACCCGCGACCTTGCTCTGGCCGCCGCGCTGGCGGTGGGCTTTGTCGCGCTTCTGGCCGCCCAGGGCTGGGGCATCGTGGGCACGGATATCGCGCCGCTCTACCTCGCCGGATACCTCACCGCCCAGGGCCAGCCCGAGCTGATCTATGCCGCGATCCCCTCCTTTGTGGGGGAGCCCGTGGCGCGCGGCTGGGTGGAGGCTTCTGCCGCAGCCGGGCTCGAAAACGTGGTGGCCTATGTCTACCCGCCGCTCTGGGCCGCCCTCGCCGCCCCGCTCACATCCGTGAGCGCCGAGGCCTTCTCCAACGCGGCCATGGTCGCCACGCTCAGCGCCTACGCGCTCACGACCCTCGCCGCCTGGCGCCTCGCGCAGCCTGCGCTCAGCCTCCCGCTCTTTACCGCGGCGGCCCTTGGGCTCAGCCTCGCCTCACTCCCCTTTCTCTTCGCCTGGTCGCTGGTGCAGCCGCAGCTCGTCGTCATCGCGCTCACCTTCTGGTCGGTGGAGCGGCTGAGCGTGGGCAAACCTAAAACCGCAGGCATCCTCCTCGGCCTCGCCGCCGCCATAAAAGTTTTCCCGATCCTTTTCGCGCTACTTTTCGTGGCCGAGCGCCAGGGCAAAGCCGCCGCCACGGCCCTCGCCACCGCCGCCGCCCTCGCAGGCCTAAGCGTGCTCCTCATGGGCTGGCCCGCCCATGCCGCCTTCCTCGCCGCGGGCTCTGAGCTCGCGCAAAACACGCTCCTTTACGGCGGCAACCTCACCTTCTCGAGCCTCGCCCACGCGCTGATCTTCGCCAGCGACATCGAGAGCTTTCCGCCGGACAACACCTTCGTCTCCACACGGCTTTGGATCAGCCTGACCTCCTATGCCGCCCTCCTCCTGGGCGCCGTGGCCACGATCCGCGCCACAAAACACCTGGAAGAGATACGCCTCCCCGCCCGGCTCACCCTGCTGACGATGTGCTTTACCTTCTTCGCGCCGCTCGCCTGGGCGCATTACTACGCGCCGCTCATCGTGCTCATGCTCGCCTTCTACGGCCGCCTGCCGCGCGCGCCCTGGGGCGTCGCGCTTTTCGCCACCTTCGCCATGGGCATCAGCCCTGTGGGGCGCTGGCTCATCAGCCTCCCCGGCACCACACCGCATCTGCAAATTTACATGGGCGCGATGCTCGCCATCGCCGCCGCCGCGCTGATCATGGCCCTTAGGCCGCCGCGATCGCCTTTGTCGGGCGCCTGAGCAAACGCGGGCTCAGGAACTCCACCACCGGCACCCCTTCGGGAAAGGCACGGCCCTGCGCGGCAAGCCCCGGGAAACCGATCACTGACACGCCTGCGGCCAACGCCGCCTCCGCGCTCTCAGGCGTATCCTCAACAGCAAGCACCTCTTCGGGCTTGAGCTGAAGCTCTCCCAAAGCATGATGATAGATATCGGGCGCTGGCTTTGCCGCAACCACGGCCTCTCGCTCGCCCACATAGTCGAAATGCTCCCGCGTGATCTGGCCCCGAAGTCCCGCAAAGAGCGCGTCGACCTGCTCGCGCGGCGTTGAGGTCACAAAACCGCGCTGCATATTGAGCGCGGCCGCCTCGGCCAGGAATTCGCGGACGCTTGGTCGAGCATGAACACCGGTAGCGTCGAGTATGGAGCGGTATGCGCCGAGCTTGAGCCGATAAGCAGCGCCCACATCGATCTCGTCGCAAATGCCATCTTGCTCGGCTGCACGGGCGATCCGATTACGGCCGCCGGGCACTTTGAGCAGCTCCAGATACCTGTCCTGCTCCCATTGCCACTCCAGTCCAAGCTTTTCAAAAGCGGCGTTAAAGGCAAGGCGTTGGATCTCGCTGGTCTCAGCGATAACCCCTAAAGCGCCCACAAATACAGCAGCGTAGCTCATCGTGTATTTCCCACTCTTTGCTGCGGACGCATCAAGTTCGGTGCCGAAACTAACTCACCGACAAGGTGAGTCAACAACTGCGTGTCAACTTGCCGAGATATCCCCAACTTGCGATTGGTCAATGAGCCGGATTCCGCCTCTTGCACCCCTCCCCGCGATCCCTATAACGCGGACAATTTGCCAAACGGGGGGCCCGAGCATGCCGAAGCGGACCGATATCAAGTCCATCATGATCATCGGCGCGGGTCCCATTGTCATCGGCCAGGCCTGCGAATTTGACTACTCCGGGGCGCAAGCCTGTAAGGCGCTGAGGGAGGAAGGCTACCGGGTCATCCTTGTCAACTCAAACCCGGCCACGATCATGACCGATCCGGGGCTTGCCGACGCCACCTATATCGAGCCGATCACCCCTGAAATCGTTGCAAAAATCATCGAAAAAGAGCGCCCCGACGCGCTCTTGCCCACCATGGGCGGCCAGACCGGTCTCAACACGTCGCTCGCGCTTGAGGAAATGGGTGTGCTCGACAAATTCGGCGTCGAAATGATCGGTGCCAAGCGCCCCGCCATCGAGATGGCCGAAGACCGCAAGCTTTTCCGCGAGGCGATGGACCGTATCGGGCTTGAAAATCCCAAAGCCACCATCGCCAACACGATGGAAGAATGCATGGCCGCGCTGGAAGATATCGGCCTGCCCGCCATCATCCGCCCGGCTTTTACGCTCGGCGGTACCGGCGGCGGCGTGGCGTATAACCGCGAGGATTACGAGTATTTCTGCCGCACTGGTCTCGACGCCTCGCCCGTGACCCAGATCCTCATCGACGAGAGCCTTCTCGGCTGGAAAGAGTTCGAGATGGAAGTCGTGCGCGACCGCGCCG
>JBCCYG010000121.1:0-6578 GCA_039190145.1 Pseudomonadota bacterium
AGGACGGCGGTCCGCGCAAGACAGCCGCCTTGCTCCATCACCTGGGTGACATTGCCCCAGATCACGTCTTCGACGGCGTGGCCTTCGAGACCGTTGCGCTCTTTGATGGCGTTCAGCATCTGGATCGAAAGGCGCGCGGAGGTCACCTCGTGGAGCGCGCCGTCTTTGCGGCCCTTGCCGCGCGGGGAGCGCACGGCGTCGTAGATGTAGGCGTCGGTGGTCATGGGGTCCTCCGTTAGGCCCGGTCCGCGGGGGAGCCAGGCATCAAGTCATAGGGATGTTTCCAGCCCGGGAGGGCGGAGATGTTGGATAGCCAGCGGTCGATATTGGGCCAGTCTGAGCGAGTGAAGCCGAAGGGTTCGGGATAGTAGAGGTATGAGCAGCAGGAGATGTCTGCGACCGTGACGTCACGGCCCACGATCCAGTCGCGGCATTCGAGATGGGTGTTGAGAGTTGCGTAGGCCGCGGCGAGGCGGCCTTGCATGAAGGTGATGACCTCGGCGGGGCGTTTGTCTTCCGGCAGGAAGTTCATCAGGAAACGGGTCATGCCGGCCTGTGACGAGAGCTTGTGGTTGTCCCAGAGCACCCAGCGCAGGACCTCGTAGCGGTCCGCCGGCGCGCCGCCGAGTTTGCCCGTGGTATCAACGACCCATTGCTGGATGACGCCAGATTGCGTGAGAGTCGCGTCCGCGGTGATCAGTACAGGGGCCTCGCCCATCAGGTTCACGTTCTGCCGAAAATCGTCGGAGCGCGTCACGCCGTTGAAGAAGTCGACCTTCACCGGATCCCAATCTAGGCCAGCCAGCTCTAGCGCGAGCGCGGCCTTGTAGGAGTTTCCGCTCTCGCCGAAGCAGTGGAGCTTGAGTGTCATGCGCTACCTCCCAGTTGCGCTGTTCCGACTGGGGGTTTTGCACCCCCAGTCCCCCGCAGAGTTATTGTGGAAAGATGAAGTTAAGCCCTTGTTCACCAATTCGCGGCATCGTTTGCCCGCGGTACAGGCTGGAGAGTCGATGGCCGTGAAAGGTGAAGCTCTGCTGTCCCGCGTGGCTGCGCCTGGCGACTAAACGCCGGATAGCAGAGTGGACCTGTCCTTTTTCATCTTTCCATAAAAACTCCCGCCGGAGGCAATCCCGGCCGTTCCGAAAGCGCGGCGCCCGACCCTCGAGCGCCGCGCCAATTCTCAAAAATTCGCCGCTTCGAGCGCCATGACCGTCTCGCCGCCTGTCTGGATGCGGGCTAGGTGGGTCTGGGTCATCTTGAGCGGGCGCGCCATGTAGTAGCGGCCGGTGGCAAGTTTGGTGTTGTAGAACTCTTTGTCCGAGGCACCGCCCTCGAGAGCCTCATAAGCGGCTTTGCCCATCTTCGCCCACATGAACCCGAGAGCCACGTGGCCAAAGAGGTGCATGAAGTCATAAGAGCCAGCGAGCGCATTATTCGGGCTCTTCATGCCTTCGGCCATGAAGTACATGCCCGCGGCCTGTAGGTCTTTTGAGGCGTGCTTGAGCGGGTCCAAGAAGTCGCGCTTGAGCGCCTCGTGGCCCTCGTTTTCTTTGATGAATTCTTTGACCATGTCGAAGAAGGCCATGACGGTCTTGCCGCCGTTCAGGCCCAGCTTGCGGCCCACGAGGTCGAGCGATTGGACGCCATTCGTGCCCTCGTAGATCATCGTAATGCGCGCATCGCGGACAAATTGCTCAAGGCCCCATTCTTGAGTGAAGCCGGAGCCGCCGAGTGTCTGCTGCGCATTCACGCAGGTCTCAAAGCCCTTGTCGGTTAGGAAGCCTTTGATGACCGGCGTGAGCAGGCTCATCATGTCGTCGGCATCCTTATCCTCGAGCCTGTGAGCGCGGTCCAGCATGGTCGAGCCCCAATAGGCTAGCGCGCGGGCACCCTCGACAAAGCTCTTTTGATCCATGAGGTTCCGGCGCACATCGGGGTGGACGATGATCGGATCAGCGGCCTTTTCTGGCGCCTCGGCACCGGTGACGGCGCGGCCCTGAATGCGGTCCAGCGCGAAGCCGAGCGCGTTTTGATAGGCCACTTCCCCCTGGGCAAAGCCCTGGAGCCCTACACCTAGGCGGGCCTCGTTCATCATGACGAACATGGCGCGCATGCCTTTGTGCGCCTCGCCGATGAGGTAGCCCGTGGCGCCGTCGTAGTTCATCACACAGGTGGAGTTGCCGTGGATGCCCATCTTTTCTTCAAGGCCGCCGCAGGACAGCGCGTTGCGCTGGCCGAGCGAGCCGTCCTCGCCCACGAGGAATTTCGGCACGATGAAGAGCGAGATACCTTTGACGCCTTCAGGGCCGCCCGGGATTTTCGCCAGCACAAGGTGGATAATGTTTTCAGCCATCTCGTGCTCGCCCGCAGAGATCCAGATTTTCTGGCCGGAGATCTTGTAGGTTCCGTCGGCTTGCGGCTCCGCCTTCGTGCGCATGAGGCCCAGATCGGTGCCGCAATGGGGCTCGGTCAGGTTCATCGTGCCCGACCACTCGCCCGAGGCCATCTTGGGCAGGTAGGTCTGCTTCTGCTCCTCCGATCCATTGGCCAGGATCGCGGCCATGTTGCCGTGAGAGAGACCTGGATACATCTGGAACGCCATGTTGGCCGACACCATCGGCTCCATCGCCGCGGTGTGCATGATGTAGGGGAGGCCCTGGCCGCCGTATTCCTCGGGGATGTCCATGGCCATCCAGCCGCCCTCTGCCATCTGGTCCCAGGCATCCTTGAAGCCCGCAGGGACGCGTACGACCCCGTTTTCCAGATGGCAGCCCTCTTTGTCGCCGGTCGCATTGATCGGCTGGAGCACCTCCATGGCCAGCTTGCCCGCCTCGGTGAGGATCGCGTCGGTGAACTCGCGGTCGAGATCCGCATAGCCCGGCACGTCCTGCTCAGCGATCTTGAGAAGATCGTGCAGGATAAACTGCTGGTCTTTTGTAGGGGCGGTGAAGGTTGGCATGTGGTTCTCCCTAGATCACGTGCTCGATGGGCGGGTTATTGGGCTGCCTGGGTCTGGTCCATGTCCGCGAGGATGCGGTCGGCCCAGGTCAACTGTTCACGAAGTTCTTCAATGGCGCTGGTCAGCTCGTCGCGCTGCGCGATCATGCCATTGAGGTGCTTTTGAGCGACTTCGCGTGTTTTGCGGATCTGCGTCGCCTGGCTGTCGCCCAGATCATAGAGTTCGAGCAGCTGGCGGATTTCCTCGAGGCTAAAGCCAAAGCGCTTGCCGCGCAGGATCAGCACGAGCCGCGCACGGTCGCGTTTGGTGAAGAGGCGCTTGGTGCCTTCGCGGATCGGCGAAAGCAGTTCCTTGGCCTCGTAGAAGCGGAGCGTGCGGGGCGTCACATCGTAGGCGTCGCACATTTCGCGGATGGTCATCGTTATCTCTGTCATCGTATCGGTCCTCTGCAGCATCGGGCTGCTATGGGCCGTAGCTGCGGATTCGAGCCTCAGCTTACAAGCAAAGTTGACGTGCACGTAAATATGACGCGGCGTCATTAAGAGGGCGCGAAAAATCCGGAAAGCTGACCCTGCGGAATACGCAATTTTCTTCAACTCAAAGCGCTTTGAATTCGGACCAAAAGGTCGGGTATTCCATACGGGTACCGCAACGTCGCTTTTCCCCGGACTCGCTCTAAGCGGCGCCCATGGTCTTTTTGAGGTTGTCTTTGAGGCCTTCGAGTTCGTTGATAACGCCGTCGAGCTCAACCCGGCGCTCCCGGAGTTCGACGAGCTTTTCCTCAGCGAGCTCTACGAAGGTTGCCAGTTGTTTCTCTGAGCCTTCGCTTTCGTACATCAGCAGCCACTGACGCAAGTCTTCGAGCGCGAAGCCCCAACGACGGCCCCGAAGGATCAGCGTCATACGGGCTACCTCGGTGGGCCCATAAAATCGCGACCGGCCCTCCCGTTCGGGTGAGAGAAGCTCAATATACTCGTAATATCGCAGGGTGCGCGGCGTTACGTCGAACTTCGCGCACATCTCTTTGAACGACAGACGTGTGTCGGACATTCGTCTCCTCCCTCCCCATAGGTAACGCAGAGAGCGCTCAGCAATCAACACCCGCAGGAAGATAGTGCGGCCGCACTTTTTAGAGAGCAGGTTGCACGCAATCTGTGGGTTGCCGCGCTGAACCTATGGGAGCGTGATCCGCGAAACGCGCTTGTTTCGCTCGGCGCATCGGCGAATAACGGGTGCTGGAACGAAGGGAGAGTTGTCGATGCCACCTGATCCGTCGCAAGTTGCGCGTCTTTTCATTGAGGCGATTCCCCATGCAAAGGCGCTCTCCATGGTCGTCGGCCATATCGAGGGGGGCATCGCGGAGATTGAGATGCCCTATGATGAGCGGCTCATAGGCGATCCGGCAACGGGGGTGATCGCGGGGGGCGCGGTTTCTGCGCTTATGGATACCTGTGGCGGTGCCTCAGTCATGTGTCACCCCACACGGCCCATCGGAACAGCGACAATCGATTTGCGCATTGATTACATGCGTTCCGCGACGCCCGGGCAGGCGATTTTAGCGCGGGCTGAATGTTACCACATGACCCGCTCAGTGGCCTTTGTGCGCGCCACTGCTTTTGACGATGACCGTGACAATCCGGTGGCGACGGCCACGGGCGCCTTCACAGCGGAGCGGCAAAAATGAAGAAGCCCGAGCCTGTCCAGGTCGTGAAGCAGCGGCGAGACGCGCTCCTCGGGGCGCTGGTGAATCGCGTGCCTTACATCGACTACCTTGGGATCAGCTTTGACCGCAGGGGTGATGAACTGACAGGTGTGCTTGCCTATGATGAAAAGCTGATTGGTAACCCGCTTTTGCCGGCGCTCCATGGCGGGGTGACGGCTGCCTTTCTTGAGACGACGGCCGTGATCTCGCTTTCTTGGGCGACGCTCTGGGCCGATCTTGAAGCAGGGATCATTGGGACCGATGACCCCGACGAGATCACGCTGCCACGTTTGCCCAAGACGATCGACGTCACGGTAGACTACCTGCGCTCCGGGTTGCCGCGGGATGCCTATGCGCGGGCGCGGATCGTCCGCTCCGGGCGGCGCTATGCTTCCGTCCATGTGGAAGGCTGGCAGGATAATCGCGACCGGCCCTTTGCGCAGGCCACCGGACACTTTCTGATGCCGCCAAAAGATGGCTGAGGCGATTACGCACCGTCGCGTGCTCAACGTGGCGGTGCCGGTAGTGCTCTCTAACATCACGGTGCCGCTTTTGGGGATCGTGGATACCGGTGTGGTGGGCCAAATGGGGGAGGCTGCGCCCATAGGGGCGGTCGGTCTCGGCGCAGTGATCCTCTCCACACTCTACTGGTTTTTCGGCTTCTTGCGGATGGGGACGACGGGGCTTGCCGGGCAGGCACTCGGTGCGAGTGATGGGAAAGAGGTGGATGCGATCCTTTCCCGCGCCCTCCTGATTGGGTTTGGAGCGGGGCTCCTACTCATTGCTTTGCAGGTGCCGTTCTTCTGGGCGGCGCTCGCCGTCGCGCCTGCCACTGAGGCCGTGGAAGGCATGGCGGCTGATTACCTGCGTATTCGGATATATTCTGCCCCCGCGGCCATTGCACTTTACGGGATCACCGGCTGGCTGATCGCGCAGGAGCGGACGCGGGCCGTGCTGGTGCTCCAGCTCTGGATGAATGGGCTCAACATCGTCCTGAACTTCTGGTTCGTGCTTGGGCTGGGCTGGGGGGTGAGCGGCGTCGCGTTCGCGAGCTTCTTGGCAGAGTGGTCGGGGCTGGCCCTCGGGCTCTACTACTGCTGGCCGGTTTTTCGCCGTCGGGCTTGGCGCGAACGGGCGCGGCTTTTGCAGGCTGAAAAGCTCGCGCGGCTTCTTTCGGTGTCGACCGATATCACGATCCGCTCGGTTCTGCTCATGGCGGCATTCACGTCTTTTCTGTTCTTTGGGGCCCGGTTTGGGGAGGCGACGCTCGCTGCGAACCAGGTGCTTCTTCAGTTTGTTTATGTCACGAGCTATGCGCTCGACGGCTTTGCGTTCGCCGTGGAGGCCTTGGTCGCGCAGACCCTGGGCGCGGGGCGGCGCGCCGCCCTCCGCCGGGCGACGGTACTGACCTTTTATTGGGGCTTCGGTTCGGCCGTCGCGCTTACCCTTGCTTTCGCGCTCGCTGGCGGTTGGGCCATCGATACGATGACGACCGCCGAAGATGTGCGATCCGTGGCACGCGACTACTTGCCCTGGCTCATTGCCATGCCGCTCATCTCTGCGGGGTCTTACCTCATCGACGGGGTCTTTATCGGAGCCACGCGCACGAAGGATATGCGCGACATGATGGTGGTGTCATTCCTGGCCTATGCGGCCTCGGTGGCGATTCTCATGCCTCTCTTTGGCAACCACGGGCTATGGGCGGCGGTGATCGTGTTTTTCCTATTTCGATTCGGCACGCTTGCTTGGCGTTATCCGCGTGTGGAGGCCGCCGCTGCTTGAGTATTTGAGGAACAAAGAAGCGGGGCTCAGCTAAGCCAGCGCTCGCGATCCTGGCCGATTGCAGAGGCGAGCGTAGCGTGGCCATCGCGTTTTAAGAGCGCATCGAGGCCTTGGGTGACTTCGCCAATGAGGCCC
>JBCCYG010000122.1:0-6482 GCA_039190145.1 Pseudomonadota bacterium
CGCCCGAAGAAGAAAACGACAAAGACAAAGCCTAAGAGCGGGAGCGCCGCCCATGGGCTGGAGTGAGCTGATCCTCATCGGCGTGGTCGCGCTGATCGTGGTAGGTCCCAAGGACCTGCCCGTGATGTTTCAGGCCCTTGGTAAGATGACTGCCAAGGTGCGCCGCATGGCGCGTGAGTTCTCAAACGCGATGAACGAGGCTGCTGACGCCTCCGGCGCGAGTGACATCGCGAAGGACCTCAAGGGCCTCTCCAATGCGCGCAACTTTGGGGTGGATGCCCTGAAAGACGCCGCTGACCAATTCGACAAGTGGGAGCCCGGCCAGACGCAAAAGGCTATGGGGCCGGAGACCGCCAAGCTCGCGCAAGAGCGCGCCGAGGCGAAGCGCAAAATCCTCGATGCCACTCGCAAGCGCGAAGAGGCAAAGCGCTCTGCGGAATCTGGTGACGCACCAGAAGCGCTCCATCCTGAGGAGATGGAGGAGCTCCCGGTTGAAAAAGCGGCCGCTGAAAAGCCTGCGCCTAAGAAAGCTCCGGCCAAGAAGAAGCCAGCCGCCCGTAAAGCCCCCGCCAAGAAAGCAGAGGGTGAGGCATGAGCTCCACCGATTCTGACGAGATCGAAGACAGCGCCGCCCCGCTGATTGAGCATCTGGCCGAGCTACGCACGCGGCTGATCCGCTCGGCCATGGCCTTCGTCGTGGGCATCTTCATCTGTTTTGCGGTGTGGAACCCCATCTTTAACTACCTGACGACGCCGATTTGTGCGGCTCTCGCTGAGCGTGGGCAGGATTGCGGGCTCATCCTCATCCGTCTGCAGGAAGGCTTCTTCGTCGCGATCCGTATCTCGCTTATGGGTGGCTTCGCGCTGGCCTTCCCGGTTATCTCTTATCAGCTTTGGCGCTTTGTCGCCCCGGGCCTCTACAAGTCAGAGAAGAACGCGTTTCTGCCGTTTCTCTTGGCATCGCCATTCATGTTTTTCCTTGGTGCGGCCTTTGCGTTTTACATCGTAATCCCGCTCGCTTTCGATTTTTTCCTGAACTTCCAGCAAATCGCGCCAGAGACCGGCGAAGCCGTGGGAGAGCAGGTTGATGGCGGGACGGCGGGCATCAGTTTTCAGGGGTCCGTCGCCGAATATCTGTCGCTGACGATCACATTCATCATGGCGTTCGGGCTTTGCTTCCAGCTGCCCGTGCTTTTGACGCTTCTGGGGAAGGCAGGGCTCGTGAGCTCAAAGGGCCTCGCAGCGGTGCGCAAATACGCGGTGGTTGCTATCCTTGTGCTTGCAGGCATCGTTACGCCGCCCGACATCATCACCCAGGTGATCCTCTTCACGGCCGTCTATGGCCTCTATGAGGTGTCTATCCAGCTCGTGAAACGGATCGAGAAACGCCGCGAGGCGGAGCTCAAGGCGCAAGGTCTTTGGGATGAAGATATCCATGGCGAGGGTGCCTTTGACGATGTCGATGATGAGGCCGATGCAAAGTGAATGACGACGCGCTCGGCCGCATCGCTGAGGCGCTAGAGCGGCTGGCCCCACCGCCGGCTAAGGCGCCCGAATGGGAGGCATCCGATGCCTTCCTATGGCATGCCAATCCCGACCATGTGGAGCCCGTTGCCAGGGTAAATCGCGTGGCGCTGCCACTTCTGGTCGGTGTCGACGGCGCGCGGGACACGCTGCTCGCCAACACTCGGCAATTCGCGAAAGGGTTTCCTGCCAATAATGCGCTCCTATGGGGCGCGCGGGGGATGGGGAAGTCGTCCCTTGTAAAGGCGATCCATGGCGCTGTCGTTGAGGAGGGGCTTCCGCTCCGCATCGTTGAGATTCAGCGTGAAGACCTGCCGTCGATTGGGCGGCTCCTGGACCTCCTGCGCGACGCGCCGGAGCGGTTCCTGCTCTTTTGCGATGACTTGTCGTTTTCCCACGATGATGCACACTACAAGAGCCTTAAGGCAGTGCTCGATGGCGGCATTGCGGGGCGCCCTGAAAACGTCGTGCTCTACGCCACGTCTAATCGCAGGCATCTGATGCCGCGGGACATGATTGAAAACGAGCGCTCGAGTGCGATTAGCCCATCTGAGGCAGTGGAAGAGAAGGTCTCGCTATCCGACCGCTTTGGTCTTTGGCTCGGCTTCCACCCGTGTAGCCAGGACGAGTACCTCTCCATGATCGAGGGTTACTGCACGGCCTATGGGGTCGAGATCAGTGCCCAAGACCTTCGCGCCGAGGCCATCGAATGGCAGGCCACCCGCGGCAGCCGCTCTGGTCGCGTGGCTTGGCAGTACTTTACGGACCTTGCAGGGCGACGCGGCGTGGAGCTTGATCGCTAGCGCCTTCGACGTAGGACCCTAAAGATCGAGGAAGCTCGCCGGGTCGACGCTTTCCAGTCCGTCACGGATCTCGAAATGGAGGAAACTCGGATCGCCCTCGCGGACGGAGGCGATACGCTGGCCGCGGTTCACGCTGTCACCGCGCTCGACGCGCAGATCGTCTACCTGCGTGTAGACACTGAGCAGGTTGCCGTCATGGCGGATCACGATGATGTCCACGCCGCTTGTATCCTTGGTGATTGCAGCGACGGTGCCTGCTTCTGCTGCGAGGACGGGCGTGCCCGCAGGCGCACCGAAATCAACGCCCTCGTTCCGCCCCGGCGCGTATCCCCGGATGACGGGACCCGCCACAGGTGTCAGGAACTCACCGGTATCCGCGGGCGCGGCCACCGGCGCTGCCGGCACCGAGGCCTGCACATCAGGTGTCTCATCAACTGCTGGCACTGGAGTCGTGGAACTCGGCGGCGTCGGGGTCGCGGTGCCTGCGCCTGGGCCGGTCACCGACGCATCTGCCGTGGCCGTCACCAGCGGAATGAGCAGGAATTGCCCTTCGCGGATGGAAAGATCGGCATCGAGACCGTTCCATTCGGCAAGGCTGCGCACGGGCACGTTGTAAAGGCGTGCGATGGTAAAGGCGGTCTCCCCGCGCTCCACCTTGTGCCGTACCGGCTCCGAGCTTTCCGGAAGCGCGGATGTCTCAACCGGCGGTGCCGGGCGCGCTGCATCTGCGGGGGACGCGTCAATGGCGGCATTGGCGAGGCCCGCAATGTCCACCGCGCCCGTCGCGGCAGAGGGCTCCGCAACGCGCGTTGGCAGGGCGAGTATTTCCCCTTGGCGGAGCGTGACCTCAGGCGTGAGGCCATTGAAGCGCGCGAGCTCGGAAGCGTCGAGGCCGATCCGCTCTGCCACTACGGTCACGCTATCCCCACGCTGCGCCACGGCGACCTGGTAATTGGGGTAAGAGATCACGCCGCGATTATCGGGCTCGGGGCGCGGCGCGGTTGAGGCCTGAGCGGCCCCTGTCGTGTCAAATCCGCCGACTCCATCGCGGAGGTCGAAATCGATACCGTTCTCACAGGCAGCCAGTGCCAATAGGAACGCCAGTGGCGCAAGGGCCCTGGGTCGAATGGGAAGAGTGAAAAGTGTCATGCCGACCACCTCGATACGTGCCTGCCCCTGTTTGCCGGGGTCTCTGGCATGTCTGCCTCAGGCTTCACCCAAGCCCTCGAGCAGGGGCACAAACCTCACCGGGCGAAGCTCGTCGTAGTCGTATCCATCCTCTGTGCGCGTCACGCGTATCAGGCTCTGGACGGTGTCAGACTGCCCCACCGGCACAATCATGATACCGCCAATCTTGAGTTGCGCCAAGAGCGGGCCGGGTGGGTCTTCGGCTGCAGCTGTCACGACGATCCTGTCGAAAGGAGCCTGATCTGGCAGTCCGTGGGACCCGTCCGCTGTTATCGCGATGATGTTTGTGATGCCAAGCTCGTCGAAGACGGTGCGTGCGGCGTGGACCAAGCGCCTGTGGCGGTCAGCGGTGTAGACCCTGCGTGCTAACACAGAAAGCACTGCGGCTTGGTAGCCGGACCCCGTGCCCACCTCGAGTACCTTGTCGCGGGGCGTGACCTTAAGCGCCTGGGTCATCAGCCCGACGACAGAGGGCTGGCTGATGGTTTGGCCGCAGGCGATGGGCAGCGGCGTGTCTTCATAGGCGCGCTCGGCAAAGAGGCCGGTGACAAAAGCTCCGCGATCAATCTTTTCCATGGCCTCGAGCACCGCCTTATCCGTCACTCCGCGTGAGCGGAGCTGGAAAAGGAACTGCATTTTGCGCTCGGCGACGTCGTCCATGGCTAGTCGAAGGCCCGTGCCACGCCCGCAAGCGCGTCATGGGCCGTTAGGTCCGCGCGCATGGGCGTCACCGAGATGTAGCCTGAAAGGTTCGCCGCGGCATCCGTTCCCTCGGCGACCGACACATGCTGATTGCCGCCCTTGATCCAAAGAAACTTGCGCCCGTTCGGGGCGATCGAGCCTTCTGCCCCGAAATGCACACCCGGTCGGACGCCCTGGCGGACCACTTGCGTGCCCGCGACGTCATCGGCCGGAACGGGCGGGAAATTCACATTGTAGAAGAGCCCATATTCCGCTCCACTGTCGAAGCCCGCCTCTTTGATCCGGTGGATGACATCCGCCCCGTGTACCCGGGCGGCCTCAAACGGGTCCTCCGCGCGGGCATTGGCGGGCCCGTAATACTGCGACAGGCCAATGGATGGGATGCCTTGAAGCGCCCCTTCAAGAGCGGCGCCGAGCGTCCCAGAGTAAAGCGTATTCTCTGCAGAATTGTTGCCCCGGTTTACGCCGGACAGCACGAGGTCGGGCCGCTCAGGCATCGCCTCTCCGACGCCCGCGATCACGCAATCCGCTGGAGATCCCTCCACTGCATACCGACGCGGGCCCATTTCGGCCATCATGAGCGGGCGCGTGTAGCTGATGCAGTGCGCCACGCCTGACTGCTCAAAGGCCGGGGCGACGACCCAAATGTTTTCGGGCGCTGTGAGGCTTTCAGCGATGGTTTCCAGCACGGCGAGCCCGGGGGCATTGATACCGTCATCATTTGTAATGAGGATGCGCATGGGCTCGTCCCTACCCAACCCCTGAGAGGGGGGCAAGCGCGTCAGGCGGTAGCCAATGCAGCAGCGAGGTCACCATAGCCCGTGAAGCGTCTCTCAAAGGTAAGACCCATCCGCTCTGCGGCCTCTTTGGCCTTCTCCGTGAGCGTCGGATCATCCGTCTGCGCCTGATAAACGAGCTTCTCGTAATTCCCAAAATACATCGGCAATAGCTCCGGATGCCGGTCGAGCCCCATGGGTTTCCACACAAACGCTTCGAACTGCTTCACGAGGAAGTCGGTCAGGTAAAACGTGGTGACCTCGTCGGCTGATTTCACCGCAAAGGCCTCGTTTCCTTCGAAGAAGGAATAGCAATGCGGACCGGCGATCATCTCAACGCCGAGTTCATCGCACTTGGCTTGAAGCCCGCCGCCCGTGCCACAATCGGCGTAGGCGACGAAAATACGGGAATACTCATCGCGGTGTTTTGCGACCGCTTTCTCGACTTCCTCAGTGATCTTCTCGGGATAAAGGTGAAGTTTTGCAGGCAGGCAGGTGAGCGTCATGTGCTCCCACCCGTTGACCTTGATCAGCGCCAGAATTTCTCGCGCCAGCGCCCCGCAGGCGAGGATCAGTACCGGGCCAGTACCGTAGCTCTCGGAGACAGGTTCAACGGACATGCGCCGTCCCCGTCTTCTTTGTTCCGAAAGTACTCCCGCCGGAGGCATTCCGACCTATCCAATCTTACCCAGCGGCCATCTGGTTGTGCTTGCGCGCCACAAATTCCTTCGCCGTTTCCACAGCCACCGCCGCGTCTCGGCAATAGGCGTCTGCACCGATCGCTTTGCCGAATTCCTCATTAAGCGGCGCGCCACCGACGAGGACGATGTAGTCGTCCCGAACGCCCGTCTCGACCATCGTGTCGATCACGACTTTCATGTAGGGCATCGTCGTTGTCAGCAGCGCCGACATTCCAAGGATATCCGGCTGCTCGGTTTCAAGCGCCTCCATGTACTTCTCAACGGCGTTGTTGATGCCCAGATCGACGACTTCAAAACCTGCGCCTTCCATCATCATCGAGACCAGGTTTTTGCCAATGTCGTGGATGTCGCCCTTCACCGTGCCTATGACCATCTTGCCAACGCGGGGAGCACCTGTTTCGGCGAGGAGCGGTTTAAGGATCGCCATACCGCCTTTCATTGCGTTGGCAGCGAGCAGAACCTCGGGAACAAACAGGATGCCATCCCGGAAGTCGTTGCCAACGATGGTCATGCCACCCACAAGTGCCTCGGTCAAAACGCGGTAGGGGGCCCAGCCGCGTTCGAGCAGGATATTGACCCCTTCCTCAATTTCTTCTTTGAGCCCGTCATAGAGGTCGTCAAACATCTGTTGGACGAGTTCCTCGTCGTCGAGTTCCGCGAGGATGATATCGTCTTCTTCGTCAGACATCGCGCACGCCCTTTCAGCCGTGATTTGCAAGCACCTTAAATCGCTTATGCTTACGGGGGAGTAAGGGCGCTGACACAATTACGACAAGGGCTAGAACGCG
>JBCCYG010000123.1:0-6479 GCA_039190145.1 Pseudomonadota bacterium
TCCACGAGGTCGAGCCGGCCCACGCCGTGTTTGCCGCCGAGCTCGTTGAGCTTGGTGAGGATCGTGGCGGGCGACATCGGCTCGCCATTGATCGCGACGGCGTCGCCCTTTTCAAAGGTGATCTCGACCATCTCTGGCGTTTCAGGCGCTTTCTCGGGGTCGACGGTACGCTGATAGACATAGTCCGGTGCCTCCTCGCCCGGGTCCTCAAGCACTTTGCCTTCGGAGGAGGTGTGCAGGAGGTTTGCATCGACCGAAAACGGTGCCTCCCCGCGCTTATCCTTGGCGATGGGGATCTGGTTTTGCTCGGCGAATTCGAGGAGCTTCGTGCGCGATGTGAGATCCCATTCCCGCCAGGGGGCGATGACCTTGATGTCGGGGTTGAGCGCGTAAGCCGCGAGCTCAAAGCGGACCTGGTCGTTGCCTTTGCCGGTGGCGCCATGGGCCACGGCATCGGCACCTTCGGCGGCGGCGATCTCGACCAAACGCTTAGAGATCAGCGGGCGCGCGATGGAGGTGCCCAGAAGGTAGAGGCCCTCATAGAGCGCGTTGGCGCGGAACATCGGGAAGACGAAGTCGCGGACGAACTCCTCCCGCAGGTCCTCGATATAGATGGACGTCGCGCCCATCATCTCCGCCTTCTTGCGGGCGGGCTCCAGTTCTTCTCCCTGGCCGAGATCGGCGGTGAAGGTGATGACCTCGCATCGGTATTCGGTCTGCAGCCATTTCAGGATGATCGACGTATCCAGACCGCCGGAATAGGCCAGAACGACTTTCTTTGGTGCAGACATGAAACACCCCCGTTATTTGCGTCGCTGCGGCGGTTAGCTCGTTTTGGATAACGCGACAAGCCGCGCTATGGGATAGGCGGGTCCGCACCCCCGCAGATCGCTTGGTTTGGAGGCCACCATGGCTTTTTCGATGATGTCTCATGCATTCAGGATGCTCTGGGCAAATCTTGGCAGTGCCGCGCGCGTGAGCGTTCTGCCTCTGATCCTTATGTATGTGGTTCTGTTCATCTTGGGCGGAGGGATGTTCGTGGCGCTCGGCGGGGCGGGTGCTTTTGAGGCGATGGATGCCGGGATGGATGTGACCGGCGACATTGATGCCGCGCTGTTCGAGGAGACGGGAGCGCCGGGCGGGCTGTTCTTTGTTGCGATTCTGATCCTCTTTTTGATTGCCATGGTCTTTCTCGCTTGGATCGCGATTTCATGGCACCGGTTCATTTTGTTAGAGGAGTATCCCACAGGCTGGTTGCCGCCGTTCCGCTGGACAGAGATCAAAGCCTATGTGGTAAAACTGGTCCTGCTGACTCTCGTGTTCGTGGCCATCATGGCAATTCCAGCCCTGCTTTTAGGAGGAGTTGGGGCCATGGCGGGATCGGCTGAGGCCGCGTTGGGTACAGTCGTGCTCGTCTTTGCGGCTATCTTTATCCTGGTACCGGTCTTTCTTTGGATTTCTTTCCGACTGTCCTCGGTATTGCCCGCAGCCGCTGTTGCGCGGCCGATGGGCATTGGCGAGGCCTGGCGCCAAACTGAGAGCCATTCCGGCACGATCTTTTTGTTCGCATTGGCCTATCTTGGGTTGTCGATCGCTATCCAGATCGTTGTGTCGATCTTGGGGCTGGTGCCGATTGTCGGCATCGCAATTGCTATTTTCGGAAGCTGGTTTACGACGATCCTCGGATTTAGCGCGTTGACGACCGTGTACGGCGTCGCCATCGAGGGCCGCGAACTCACCTGACCCGCTGGGAGGGTTGAACATGAAAGACCACTCGGGCAGTGAACCTGCCATGACCGAATTTGCTGACAATGTTCGGCGCGCGGCTGAGGCTATGCGTGCGCTTTTTGAGCCGACCCCGCTCCAAAAGAATGAGCATTTGAGCGCGAAGTACGGAGCTGAGATTTGGCTCAAGCGGGAAGATCTGAGCCCGGTGCGGAGCTACAAGCTCCGCGGGGCGTTCAACGCGATGACAAAGGCGGTCGCGGCGAACCCGGACCAGGAGCTTTTTGTCTGTGCGAGCGCGGGTAACCACGCCCAGGGCGTGGCGTTTAACTGTGCGAACCTAAAGAAGAAGGGCGTGATTTTCATGCCTGTGACGACGCCCGACCAGAAAGTGCAGAAGACGCGCATGTTCGGCGGCGAGTGGGTCGAGGTGCGGCTGATCGGGGACTACTTCGATGATTGCTTGCGTGCGGCCCAGGCGTTTTGTGAAGCCGAGGGCGGGCACTTTATTTCGCCTTTTGACGATGAGGATGTGATCGAGGGCCAAGCGACGGTCACCCTCGAGATGCTCGATCAGCTTGGGTCAGAGCCTGATCTTTACATCGTGCCGGTGGGCGGTGGGGGTGTGTCCTCTGGCGCGCGGAAGCTGACCCGCGCGATGGGCAAGAAAACGAAAATGAAGTTCGTGGAGCCAGCGGGGGGCGCGTGTCTACATGCCGCGCTCAAGGCGGGCGAGCCGGTGACGCTGAACGATATCGATACTTTTGTCGACGGTGCCGCGGTGGCGCGGATTGGAGCGAAGACGTTCGAGGCTTTAGGCGATACGCCGTTGGAGGATGTCCTGATCGCGCCGGAGGATCGCATCTGCACCACGATCATTGAGATGCTCAACATCGAGGGGATCGTGCTTGAGCCCGCCGGTGCCCTGGCAATCGACGTGCTCGAGGGGATGCGTGATCAGATCGCTGGGAAGAAGGTGGTGTGCCTAACCTCTGGCGGAAATTTCGATTTTGAGCGCCTCCCCGAAGTCAAAGAACGCGCGCAGAAGTATTCCGGTCTTAAGAAGTATTTCATCCTTCGTCTGCCGCAGCGCCCCGGCGCCCTTAAGGATTTTCTGGGGATGCTCGGGCCTGATGATGACATCGCGCGGTTCGAGTACCTTAAGAAATCGGCTCGAAACTTTGGTTCGGTGCTGCTCGGCATAGAAACGTCAAATGCCGCGAACTTTGATCTGCTGTTCGAGCGCTTGGATGAAGGTGGTTTTGTCTATGACGACATCACCGACAAAGAGACGCTCGCCAACTTTGTTATCTAACTTCACCGCCCGTTAACGGCAGCTGGTCCATGGTCCCAAGACGTGGGGATCGGTCGGTGATGGGTCAAAATAGCGAAGCGAGGAAAGCCGGGCAGGGAGGCGCGCTCTCCCTATTGCTTGTCGGGCAGCTCGGAACCGAAGGCGGTGCCTTGGAAGGCGTGCTTCGGGCGCGAGGCATCGGCGTGCGTCGGGCGCGAACGGCGCGAGACGGGCTTGCGGCCGCGCAAAGCCTCGGGCCCGATGTTTTGGTCGTTCATTGGGAAGGGCTTGATGTCGTTGGTCCGAAGTTCCTGAGGATGTTGCTCGACGAAAAACTCCCCAAGACCCCTTACATCATTGCCAACGCGGCACCCTTCGACCTGTCACCCCATGAGCAGGCCGAGGCGCTCGCTGCTGGCGCGGATCACGTGCTGCCCGGTGCGGTAAAGTCTTGCGCGCTCGACGCGGTTATCAGCGTTGCTGAACGTCATAAGGCGCGGGCGGCGGCGTCAGAAGAGCGACTGAGGCGGGTCGTGACCAAGCTCAGTGCGCTGCAGGAGAGCTTTGACTCGATCGATAGCGATCTCCTTGAGGCGAGGAAGCTCCAGCAGGGGCTAATGAAGGAGCGAAGCCTCGATCTGGGGCCCATGCAGCTTTCAACGATTCTACGCTCAAGTGGCCATGTCGGGGGTGATCTCGTCGGGCATTACCCGATCAGTGATACGCAGACGGGGTTTTTCGCATTGGATGTATCGGGACACGGCGTGTCGTCAGCGCTCATGACAGCGCGGCTTGCAGGATACCTCTCGCAATCGAACCGGCGCCAGAACATCGCGGTCGAGCACAAAGGCGGACGATGGCGCGCGCGATCACCGGCTGCGGCGGTGGCCGATCTCAATCAACTGGTGATGGAGGATCTCGAGACCGATCACTACTTCACAATGCTTCTCGGCGTGGTGGAGCCTCAGACTGGTCAGGTCACGCTCGCACAGGCTGGGCACCCTTATCCCGCGCAGCAAGGCGCGGATGGCAAGGTTGCTTTCGTTGGCACGGGGGGTTTGCCTGTCGGGCTCATCCCCGGTGCGGATTACGAGGATTTTGAGCTGGAGCTCAGGCCCGGCGAGCGCCTTGTCCTTCTTTCCGATGGGTTCACAGAGAGCACACTTTCGGACGGGTCTTTTCTTGGCGATTCCGGGTTAGTTCGGCTTCTCGATGCGTCGCGGTCACTCAGCGGTGTTGCTCTCCTCGAGGCGCTCGTTTGGGATCTGAGCGAGGCGCTGGGCGATGGGGAGTTTCAAGACGATCTGAGCGGCGTATTGATTGAGTTTTCGGGCAATTCAAAGAGCTGACGCACAAAGTGCCGATCGCCATCGACAGCGAGGAGCTTTGCGGCAACCTCGGCTGGCATCCAGATTGCGGTATGGCCGCTTTCAAGGGGAGGGCCGAGGCGGCGAACAGGGCGCGCGAGGTAGATCGTGCAGAGTTTTTCAGCCCAAAGATCGTATTCCGGCATGAAGGTGAAGCGGCGGAAAGCGCCAAGGCGGCGCGGGCGGTCGATGGTCCAGCCGGTTTCTTCGACGCATTCGCGCATGAGGGCCGGAACGGGATGCTCGCCGGGGTCAATGCCGCCGCCAGGAAGCTGGTATTCGGGCCAGGGTGCGCTTTGGTGCGTGATGAGCATGTCACGACCCTGCGCGAGGATGGCGTAGGCCCCGGGGCGCAGCCGGTAGCGGCGCGCTTTTTCAGGCGGCGATCCAAATCTGCGCATGGCTGCTACCCGCCCCCTGCATAGAGCCCTTACTTGGCACTCAGCTTGCCGTCCCTATATGGGCGCGGTATGCCAATTCCAACGCCCGATGAGGGCCAGAGGGCAATCCCATGACTTTGAGTTCCAAAATCGCGTGGGACGACACCGTCCTGCCGTTCCAACTTGACCGTTCCGACATCCGCGGCCGCGTGGCGCGGCTCGATGGCGTGCTCGATGACGTGCTCTCACAGCACGACTATCCGCCCGCCGTTGAGGCGCTGGTGGCCGAGATGGCTTTGCTGACGGCGCTCATTGGTCAGACGGTGAAGCTCCGCTGGAAGCTGTCGCTTCAGGTGCGCGGCGATGGGCCAGCGCGGCTCATTGCTACCGACTATTACGCGCCTGAAAAGGAAGGCGAGCCGGGACGCATCCGCGCCTATGCGAGCTTTGACGAGGAGCGGCTGGACCCGGCGGGCGACCCCTTTGCTCAGATCGGGAAGGGCTACTTTGCGATCCTGATCGATCAGGGGTCAGACACGACACCCTATCAGGGGATAACGCCCATTGCGGGCGGGTCGCTTGTGAACTGTGCGCAGACGTACTTTGCCCAGTCTGAGCAGCTGCCGACGCGGTTTGCTTTGGCCTACGGGCGGTCGTCTGAGCCGGGTATCGCAGAGAGCTGGCGCGCGGGGGGCGTGATGCTTCAGCACATGCCCAAGGCATCGCCCTTTGTGGCGAGCGAGGGGTCGGGCGAGGGCGGTTTGCTCGTCGCCGATGACATCCTCGACGGCGACGAGGGCGAGAACTGGAACCGGGTGAACATCCTCCTCGATACGGTGGAGGAGCTGGAAATGGTGGGGCCGTCGGTGCAGCCGACGGAGCTGCTGACGAGGCTCTTTCACGAGGAGGCGCCGCGGGTCTTTGACGCGCAGTCGGTGACGTTCGGTTGCACCTGCTCGGAAGACCGGGTGCGGCAAAGCCTGTCGATCTATTCGGCCAAGGACATCGCCACGATGACGCTCGACAACGGCACGGTCACCGCCGACTGCCAGTTTTGCGGGGCGCATTACAGCTTTGACCCGTCGACGCTGGGCTTTGAAGCTCAGGCGTCGGGTGAGTGAGCTGATCAAAAAAGTACGGCGGGCGCTGGGACATCCGGCGCCCCCGTCTTCGGACTTTGATCTCAATCCTGGTGTCGTTTTGCCAGCTGGGCGCAAGCTCCGCCCGGCGGCGGTGCTTGTGCTGATCACCCCGTCTGAGGAGGTCGTGCTCACCAAGCGCGCGGCGCAGCTCAAGCACCATCCGGGGCAGATCGCGTTTCCTGGCGGGAAGCAGGATGAGGACGACGGGAGCCTCTGGGCCTGCGCGCTGCGCGAGGCGGAGGAGGAGATCGCATTGGACGCCGCCAACGCAGAGCTGATCGGCACGCTTCCCGAGCATGAGACGGTGACGGGCTTCACTGTATCTCCGCAGGTCGCGCTCTTGACCCGTGAGCAAGCGTTTCATCCGGCCGAAGGCGAGGTCGCGGAGGTGTTCCGCGCGCCGCTCGCCCATGTCCTTGATCCCGCGCGGTTCATCATCGAGGGGCGGATGTGGCAAGGCGCTGTGCGTCACTACTATACCGTGCCATACGGGCCCTATTACATCTGGGGCGCCACCGCGCGGATGCTGCGGGGGCTGGCGGAGAGGGTTCATGACGCGGATCACGGGAGA
>JBCCYG010000124.1:0-6454 GCA_039190145.1 Pseudomonadota bacterium
CCGTTCTTTTGCGGGCTTATACCCCAAAGCCGCAGCGCAGCATACAACACGTTGGCGTTACTTATCGCCTAACCTGTCTTCGATGGCCTTGAGCCGCGTGAGCACCTCGTCGCGGTAGGTATCCGTCGCTTCATTCGCCTCTGCGGAATGGGCATCCTGCATCGAGTTCACGATGAGACCGACGAGCAGGTTCACTACGGCAAAGGTCGTCACCATGATAAACGGTACAAAGAAAGCCCAAGCGTAAGGATAGACCGCAAGCACCGGTCGCACGATCCCCATGGACCAGCTCTCAAGCGTCATGATCTGAAAGAGCGTGTAGAGAGAACGCCCCAGCGTCCCAAACCACTGATCAAAGAGGACTGCCTGATCGGCCGTGCAGGCCGGGCAGCCTGCGCCAAAGAGCTTCGTCGCCATCACCGCGCCGATGTAAAACATCATGCCCATGAGCAGGAATACCGAGCCCATTCCCGGCAGGGCGCTCACAAATCCCTCCACCACGCGGCGGAGCTGCGGTGCAACAGAGATGAGCCGCAAAACGCGCAAAATCCGCAACGCACGAAGCACGCTGAGCCCGCCGGAGGACGGCATCAGCGCGATGGCCACGACAGCGAAGTCAAAGAGGTTCCAACCCGAGCGGAAAAAGCCACCGCGATAGGCAATGAGCTTAAGGATGATCTCCGCCACAAAGATGCCGAGGCAGATCGCATCAAGCATCAAGATAAGCGGCCCATAGAGCGCCATGATCTGCTTTGACGTCTCTAAACCGAGGATAATCGCATTAAAGATGATCACGCCCATGATGACATTCGTCACCACGGGCCGTTCTAGCCATTCCTGGAGTGACTTCTGCACTTCAAAACCCTGCCTTCGTTGGCTGTGAAATGCGTGTGACCTGGTCTCAGGTCAAGATGCCTCTACTCCGCGGCCTCTTCATAGCCGAGGAATCCGCCCGACTGCCTATTCCAATAGCGGGCATAAAGACCGCCCAGCGCCATGAGCTCGCGGTGGGTGCCTTCCTCCACGATGCATCCCTGATCCATCACGATGATCCGGTCCATATTCGCCAGCGTTGAGAGCCGGTGCGCGATGGCAAGCACAGTCTTGCCCTCCATCACATGGGCTAACGCATCCTGAATCTCTGCCTCCACCTCGCTATCGAGGGCAGACGTCGCCTCATCAAGCACAAGGATCGGCGCGTCTTTTAGGATCGCCCGCGCCAGCGCGATCCGCTGCCGCTGCCCGCCGGAGAGCTTGACGCCCCGCTCGCCGAGATGGGCCTCGTACCCCTCGCGCCCGTTCCCGTCCCTTAGATCAACGATGAAATCATGGGCGCTCGCCTGCCGCGACGCTTCAAAGAGCTCGTCCTCGGTGGCATCCGGGCGCCCGTAAAGGATGTTCTCCCGTGCAGAGCGGTTAAACATCGCCGTGTCCTGCGTGACCATGGCGATGTGCCGACGCAGGCTCTCTTGCGTGACCTCGCCAACATCTTGGCCATCTACGAGCACTCGGCCCTTCTCCGGGTCGTAAAGGCGCAAAAGAAGCGATACGAGCGTCGATTTACCCGCGCCAGACGCCCCCACAACGCCAACCTTCTCACCCGCAGCCACGGAAAGGTTCAGCCCACGCACCCCGCCCGGCCCACCATCATAGGTGAATTCCAGATCCTCAAAGTCGATCTCTCCCGCCCGCGCCACAAATTCCGGCGCACCAGGTCGATCCGTGACGGTATGAGGCGGTGTAAGGGTGCGTATCCCATCCTCGATCTCACCCACATTGGCGTAAAGCGCCATGAGCGCGAAACTGACCCAGCCCGTCATCTGGGCCAAACGGATGGAGATGACGCCTGCCGCCGCGATGTCGCCCGGCGTGGCCGTCCCTTGCGTCCAAAGCAGGATGGCGGAGCCGATGAGGAGCACGGGCAAAATCCCCGCCACGCACATGAGGCTGAGCCGGAACAAGGCACTAATCTTGCCAAACTCGATGACGGCGAGTCGAAAGCTCGCCATGGCGCCCAGCGCGGCCTCATCCTCGTGGCTCGAATTGGCGAAAAGCTTCACGGTCTTGATGTTGCCCACCGTATCCACGATCTGACCGCTCACATTGGCCCGCCGCGCCGCCCGCTCCTTCGACCGCACCCGGATACGCGGCATGAACCAGGCGATGAGCTTGAGATAAGCGATGAACCACACGACGAGGATCACCGCGACGCGCCAGTCGATGGTGATCAAAAGAGCGATCGAGCCGATCACTCCCGCCGCCGCGAACGCCACAACGCTGATCATCTCCACCAGCACATCGGTGACCGCGCGGCTTGTTTGCATCTGCTTTTGCGCGATGCGTCCCGCAAAATCATCGTCAAAAAACGCCGTCGAATGGCCCAGCACCCAGCGATGCAGCCGCGCCTGCACGAGCACGTTCACATTCGGCTGCACCATGATGGAGTTGAGCGCCGCCGACGCCCCAAAGGCGATGGGCCGGACCAAGAGGAAGAAAACGAGGAACCCGACGAGGAGGAGCGTGTTCGCGTCAAACCATGTCGCCGGGTCAGTATCTGTAGAGTCGATGACCGCGCCCAGCACGATGGCGGAGACGACCTCCGTCCCGCCTGCCAAAGCGGATACGGTGAACGCCACCCAAAACATAGGCCATGCGCCTTTCAGGCACCAGCGTAGGAACGCAAGGAGCGTCTGCGGCGGCGGCCCGTCAGCGGGCTCGAACGGCGCGATCATCCCGCTCAGCTTGTCGACGATTGCCTTCATTGCGCGGCCACCTCATCGGCCTCGGTGAGGATGAACCCACCCGATTGCCGTGCCCAGAACGTGGCATAGAGCCCGCCCTTCGCGAGCAGCTCGTTGTGCGTTCCGTCTTCTACAATGCGCCCTTCGTCGAGCACGATGATCCTATCCATCTGCGCAATGGTAGAGAGCCGGTGCGCGATGGCGATGACGGTTTTGCCCTCCATCATCGACGACAACGTCTCCTGGATCGCCGCCTCCACCTCGCTATCGAGCGCCGATGTCGCCTCATCTAGCAGCAGAATAGGCGCGTTCTTGAGGATCACCCGCGCCAGCGCGATCCGCTGCCGCTGCCCACCGGAAAGCTTCACCCCACGCTCACCGACCTGTGCATCAAATCCCGTGCGGCCCTCCATGTCTTCAAGCTCGGGGATGAACTCATCCGCCGCCGCCTGCCCCGCCGCACGCAGGATGTCCTCTTCCGTCGCAGACGGATCGCCATAAAGAATGTTGTCCCGCACCGAGCGGTGGAGCAGCGCCGTATCCTGCTGCACCATCCCGATCTGGCGGCGCAGGCTCTCCTGCGTGACCTCAGAGACGTCCTGCCCATCGATCAAAATCCGCCCGCCTTCGGCGTCGTAAAAACGCAAAAGCAGCTTTACGAGGGTCGATTTTCCTGCCCCCGACCGGCCCACAAGGCCCACCTTTTGCCCGGGCTCAATTGTAAGCGAAATCGCATCAAGCCCGCCCTTTTGACGCCCGTAATGGTGGCTGAGCGATTCCAACTCGATCTTGCCCTCTGTGAGCTCAAGCGCCGTCGCGCCCGGCCGGTCGAGCAGCTCAATCGGCTGCGAGATGGTCTCCATCCCCTCCTGGATGACACCCAAGTTCTGAAAGAACGACGTCATCGCCCACATGATCCACCCGGTCATCGCGTTGAGCCGCAGCACAAGCGCGGAGGCGGCCGCGATCACGCCCACCGTCGCGTTCCCACCGGTCCAAAGGAAGAGCCCCCAGCCAATCACCGACACAATCAGGAGCCCGTTCAGGAAGGTCAGGATCCCGTCCATCACGGTGAAAATCCGCATCTCGACCTGGAAGGTCCGCCGCGCCTCCTCGATGGCCTCCTTGGCGAAAAGCTCCTCTTTCTCGTGATGGGCAAACATCTTTACCGAGTGGATATTGGTATAGCTGTCCACGACCCGCCCGGTGATCGCACTCCGCGCGTCTGACGCGGCCTTAGACGCCGGCCGCACCCGCGTCACAGTCCAGTGGACGAGGCAGCCATAAAGGAAAATCCACGCGATCAGGGGCAGCATCAGCCGCGGATCGGTGGAGGTCATCAGCACAACCGCACCAATGAAATACGCCACCGAATAGGCGATCGCGTCAAATACTTGGAACGTCGCCTCGCCCACGGCGGGCGGCGTCTGCATGATCCGGTTGGCAATCCGGCCTGCAAAATCGTTTTCAAACCAGCCGACCGACTGCCTGAGCACATGCCTGTGCGAACGCCAGCGCACGGTCGTGCCCACATTAGGTATGATCGCGTTGTTGAGCGTCAGCACCTGAAGCAACTGCGCCACCGGCCGGAAAACCAGTATAAACACCGTGACCAGCACAAGCTCGAGCCCGTGCACGCTCCAAAAATTCTCTGCCCCCGTCCCTACGAGATCGTCGATCAGGCGCCCCATGTAAAAGATCAGCCAAACCTCAACCGCAGCCACCAAAATCGACAGCAGCCCCGCATAGGTGAAAAGCCGTTTAAACCCATGCAAATAGCTCCACATAAATGGCCAAAGCCGCGTGGGTGGGCGATCCTCGCGGAGATATTCCGCATAGGGATCGATCAGGTTCTCGAAATAACGAAACAAAGGAGGCCTTTCGGGTAGAGTCCCTACATAGGCCCTCCAGGCTCAGAGGAAAACCAGCACCGCCGATCCCGCCAGCAAAAGCGCCATGCCTCGCATAAAGACACGGAACGCGAGTGGGGTTTTGAGCAGGTAGGTCAAAAGCGATCCAGCGAAGGACCAAAAGAGGCAGACGCCGAGATTGATACCGGAAAATGCCGAGCCGAGCAGCCAGGCCGCTGTGAGCGCATCGGCGCCATTCGTATAGGCCACGGCTGAGACGGCGATGGCCCAGACCTTCGGGTTCACCCACTGGAAAAGCACCGCCTCAACAAAGGTAAAAGGCCGATCTCGCGCCTCGGGCTCAGCGCTCGCCTGCGCGTTCCAAAGCTTCCACGCCATGTAGAGGATCCAGGCCGACGCAATGACCTGCAGCACGCGCGTCAGCGACGGCATCGCGGTCAAAAGCGCGCCGATCCCGTAGCCGGTCAGCCCAGCCGTGATCCCCACGCCTACCGCGACGCCAAAAACATGCGGCAACGACCGCTGAAATCCAAACCGGGCGCCGGAGGCCGTGAGCAGGATCACATTGGGCCCTGGCGAAAAGAGCCCGAGGAACACAAAAGCGTAAAGTGGCGCGATCATAGGCGGCTGAGTAGCTCCGCCTTGGACGGGGCGAAAGACTCCGCGATCCACATGGTCTCAAGCCGTTTCAAAGCGGCACCAATCTCTGGGCCCTCAAGTGCCGGAGGAAGATCCGCCGCCTTCACCGGAAAAACCGACCGCGCGCCGAGCGCTACCGCTTCAGCTTCCTCGGTCAACGGCTGCTCAAAAGCCGCCGCCCGCAACGCGACTGCGCTCAGGCCCCGTGTGGCCCCCAATCGGTACCCCAATGCGCCAGGGTTGGCTTCGCTCTCCATCGCCTCCCGATACGTCTCCAAATCGCGCGCCTGCGCCCGGCTTAGCTTGAGCCCCGCAGCCTCCCCGCCCAGCGCCGCCAGCCGCGCCATGGCGTCGATCTGCGACGGATCAAGGTGAAGGTAAGGTCCGAGCACCTTAGCTGAGGCGCCGGGAAGCACCCGCGCCAATACCCCGGCTTGCTCCATCGCCGCGACGGCGCGCAGAGGGTCAGGCGCGCTCAAAAGCCTTACCATCTCCGACGTCACTCTTTCTGCGGAAAGCGTCTCTAATCCTGCGGAAAATGCAGCGCAAGCCGCCAACCCGTCCGGGTCAAGCTCGCGCCCGTACCAGGCAAAAAATCGAAAGAAGCGCAGGATGCGAAGGTAGTCTTCCCTGATCCGCGCCTCCGCATCGCCGATAAATCGGAAATGCTGCGCCTCAAGGTCCGCGATCCCGCCGACCGGGTCGCGCAGATCGCCCCGTGCGTCTGCGTAAAGCGCGTTCATCGTGAAATCGCGACGCTCGGCATCTTCTTCGAGCGTCTCAGCAAAGGCCACGACAGCATGGCGCCCGTCAGTTTCAACGTCTTTGCGGAACGTCGTCACCTCAAAGGCAACGCCGCCATGGACGACCGTCACCGTGCCATGCTCGATCCCCGTCGGCACAGCGCGCATCCCCGCCGCCTTGGCAAGCTCACTGACACGCTCAGGCAACGCATCAGTTGAGATATCAAGATCCGTCACCGGCGCGCCCAAAAGCGCATTGCGCACGCAGCCGCCCACGAACCACGCTTGATGACCACCCGCCTCGAGCATCGCGCAAACACGCTGCGATGCCTCAGCCTCGAGCCACTCTCCCGTGATCCGCGTCATGAACCCTCTCCGCCAGCCCCCGCAGCATCCGCGCGGTGGCGCCCCAGATGTAATAGGGCCCGTATGGCACGGTATAGTAGTGACGCACAGCGCC
>JBCCYG010000125.1:0-6386 GCA_039190145.1 Pseudomonadota bacterium
ACCGCCGCGCTCGCCGCCGTTGCCGCTTTTGACGCGGTGGGATCGATCATCGTGATCGCGATGTTTATCTGCCCGCCCGCCGCGGCTCGGCTGATGACAAACCGGTTGTCCCGTCAGGTCTGGTGGTCGGTGGCCTTTGCAAGCCTCTCCGCGATCCTGGGCTACGTTTTTGCAGGCTACGGCCCGCTCTGGCTAGGCGCAGAAGACGCAGTAAGCGCGGCAGGCATGATCGCCACCGTGTCTGGCGTGATCCTGGCCCTGGCCTGCCTTTTTGGCCCCCACCGCGCCCGGGAAGGTGTCGGGGCGGAAAGGGTAGTCTGAGGCCCGTTTCGGCGTCGTTCAAACGGCTGGGTCCAACCATTGGCTCTGCCCGTGTCGACGCCTATGCTCGCCCCATGCACGCCACGCCGCCGCTCATGGTTTTCAGCGATCTGGATGGGACGCTTCTGGATCACGAAACCTATGATTGGTCGCCAGCCTCTGAAGCTCTTGCGGCGCTTAAGACTTGCGGCGCGGGGCTGGTGCTTGCCAGTAGTAAGACATCTGTTGAGATCGGCGGTTTGCGGGGGGAACTCGGCGTAAGCGACTGGCCCGCCATTGTGGAAAACGGCGCGGGTATCCTGCCGCCACACACGCGAGAGGTAGCGGATCGGTCTCGGTATATGGCGCTGAGAGAAGTTCTAGATGGCCTGCCCGAAGAGCTTAGAGCGCCGTTTACGGGTTTTGGCGATGCGACTGCAGAGGAGGTCGCGTCGATGACGGGCCTCTCCCGTGACGGCGCAACGGCCGCGAAGCTGAGAGCCTTTTCGGAGCCGGGGCTTTGGGAGGGCTCGGAGGATCGAAAAGCGGACTTTATCGAGGCACTCAAAGCTAAGGGCGTGACTGCGCAGCAAGGCGGGCGGTTCCTGACATTGTCATTCGGCCAGAACAAAGCGGATCGTGTCAAAGACCTCATGAGCGCGTACCGGCCAGCGCATACCGTCGCGCTTGGAGATGCGCCCAATGACGCGGAAATGCTGGAAACCGCCGAGTTTGGCGTCATCATTCCCAACCCGCATGGCAAGACACTCGCCCCCCTTTTGGGCGAAGAGACGGGGCGGATCATCCGCGCCACGGCCCCGGGCCCCAGCGGCTGGAACAGCGCGATTTTAGAACTGGTATCCAGGCTTGGCTTGGCTCAGAACGGAAAGCAATGAGCGACTTTCATCAGAACGGCAACATCGCCACCCTTCATAACCTGCGGACCCGGTCGCTCGACGAGTTGGAATATGAGCTGGGGACGTTTGCCGAGACGCGAAAGATCTCCCTGATCCTGCCTTGCCTCTACTCCGAGCTCGAGGGTCAGGCGATGCCTCACATCCTGTCCGAGCTCGCGAAGGTCAAATACCTGCATCGGATCATCATTGGTCTAGACGCTGCCGATGAGGCGCAGTTCCGCCACGCCAAGACGTTCTTTAAGAGCCTTGAGCAGAACCACATCGTCATTTGGAACGACAGCCCGCGCATGCTCGAGCTGGGGGCGCGGCTCGACGCCATGGGGCTTGCCCCCAGCGAGCAGGGTAAGGGCAAGAATGTCTGGTCGTCGCTCGGGTATCTCATTGGTTGCGCGGATAGCTCTGTAATGGCGATCCATGACTGCGACATCCTCACTTACGACAAAGAAATGCTCGCGCGGCTGGTCTACCCGGTCGCGAACCCGAACTTCCCTTATCAGGTAGCGAAGGGATTTTACCCTCGGATCGGAGCGCGCACGTTGAATGGACGCGTTACGCGCCTGCTCGTCAGCCCGCTCCTCATTGCGCTCAAGCGCGTCGTCGGCGACCGCGATTACATCGATTACCTCAGGAGCTTCCGCTACCCGCTCTCGGGCGAGTTCGCCATGCGGACGGCGATCCTACCCGATCTGCGTATCCCGTCGGATTGGGGGCTTGAGATCGGTGTCCTGTCAGAGGCTTGGCGCAACCTTGCGCCTAAGGCTGTTTGCCAAGTCGATATTTCTGATGCCTATGACCATAAGCATCAAGAGCTGAGCCCCGACGAGGCGACCGCAGGCCTCAACCGGATGTCCACGGACATCTGCAAGGCGATCTTCCGCAAGCTCGCGGCGGATGGGACGGTGTTTACCTCAAACGTCTTCCGCACGCTAAAGGCCACCTATTATCGCTGCGCCCTCGACCTGCTTGAGGCGTATTACAATGATGCGCGCATGAATGGCCTCGCAATTGACCGGCACCGTGAAGAGCAGTCAATCGAGCTTTTTGCAGAGAACATCATGCGCGCGGGGCAGGTATTCTTGGACAATCCCTACGAGACGCCGTTCATCCCGACGTGGAACCGTATCCACGCGGCGGACCCGAGCTTCCTCTCCGACATGACAGCCGCTGCGCGCGCCGATGATGAAGAGTTCTAGGCGCGGTTGGTGACCCACCGGCATTGATACGGAGCCAGCGTGATCATCTCTGTGCCCATATCCACGACGTCACCGCTCAAAAGATCGACCCAGCCCTCATCATCAATGAGGTTCATCGAGAGGTGGGGCACCTCCACGGTCTCTGCGCTGACATTGTGGAGGGCAAAGATCGACTGGTTCCGATCCAGGCTTTGTCGCCAAACGCCAAAGACGCGTTCCTCAAGCGGGATCGTGAATTGCGTCGCGTTGGGGTGAAACGCAGGTTGTTTGGTTCTGATCCTCAGCCGCTCCGATATCGCGTTGAGGACCTTGGCGTGCGACGTCGTTGGATCGTCTAGGAGTGCGTTGAGCGTGGGATAGTCCCAACGGTGGCGATTGATAGCGCGGTTCATCCCGCGTCGCTCGACTGCTGCGTGATCATTTCCGGTTGCTAGCATTGAGTGGATATAGAAGGCCGGGATGCCCTCAAGCGACATCGGTATCGTCTGCGAGCAGATAAAGCGCTCAAGATGCGTCCCCTCTTCGCCTATGAAGGTCCGTTTTGTGGCTTCGAAGAAGGTTGTGTTGATTTCGTAGGGGGCCTCGTCCCCATTGGGCAGCGCGCGCATCGACACGAGCCCGCCAATGCGCTTGACCGTATCGATCATCCGCGCCTGCTCTTCGGCGGGGAGAATGCCCTCTGCGGGACGCATCCCGATCCCGTCATGGCTCGCGGTGAAATTGAGGTAAGCGCAGCCCAGCTGGGCGGGTGGCATACCGCTCTGCCAGCGGCGCAGATAGGCCGCAGAGCCCGACATCACCGCATGGAGGATCAGCGGCGGGAGCGGGAAGTTGTAGATCGCGTGGGCCTCGTCGCGGTGCCCAAAATAGCTCAGGTTCTCCGCCTTCGGCACGTTCGTTTCGGTCAGGAGGATGACCGTCTCGCTGGCGTAGTCGCACAGGAGCCGCATGAGCTTCACCACCGCATGGGTCTCAGGCAGGTGGATCGATGGGGTACCGACCTTCTTCCAAAGAAAGGCCACCGCATCCAGCCGCACGATGCGGACCCCATTATCGACATGGAGCCGGATGATGCGCAGGAACTCGAGCAGAACCTCCGGATTGCGGAAATCCACGTCGATCTGATCGTGGCTAAAGGTGCACCAAACGTGACGCGGACCGTCGGAGGTTTCCACTTCGCGCAGAAGCGGCGTTGTTCGCGGTCGCACAACGGCCGAAAGGTCGTCCTCCGGTGAGGCCTCAAAGAAGAAGTTCTCGTAGGGAGACTGGCGCTGCAAATAGGCATGGAACCAGTTTCCCTGGCTCGACACGTGGTTGAGCACGAGGTCCGACATCAAATGGAAGTCTTCGCCAATCCGATTAATATCTGGCCAGTCCCCAAGCTGCGGGTTCACCGCGCGAAAGTCAGAGACGGCAAAACCGTCATCAGACGTGAAAGGGAAAAACGGGAGAATGTGCACACCGTTCACCACGCCTTTTAGTCGGCGCAGCAGAAAGTCATGCAAAAGATCAAGGGGCTTGTGGACGCCGTCAATGACGGAGTTGCCATAGGTAATGACCAGCGCGTCTTTCTCGCTCCACAGGTTGTTGCTAGGCGGCCGCCCCCGTTTGCGACGCTGCGATCCCTCTGGCCAGAAGGCAGCGAGTATCTGTTCGCTCAGCTCGGCCGCATCCAGGTCCGGATAGATCTGGCGAACCAAGCTAGAGACTTTGGCTTTGAGCGAGCGTTTTGCAGTGATCTGCATGGGAAACCTTGGCGCAGCTAGCGAATAAAGCCTGACATCACCGGGATTTTCTTCAAGCCCCTAAAGCGCGTCGTCCTGAAGCAGTTGCTGTTCTGCCGATTTTGCCGAGGCGGCCCCCGCGCAAAGGTGAGTTTATCTCTTCAGCGTTTGGGATGGCGGCGCTCACGCAAAGCTCGGTTTGCGGACGCGATAGTGGATGACCAGCCAAAGCGCCGCACCTATGAGCCCTGCTCCCCAGAGCATCTCGCTCTTCATCAGGATCAACACCGCGAGCGCCAGCCGGATCGCGATCTCCCAGGGCGGCAATGCAGCCTTGTCATAGGCCGCGAGGGCCGAAGAAACGAGGTAGAGCGCCACAAGCAGCCGGAAGACGAGCAGGCCGAGCGCCGGAAAGTCAAAGACGCCATCGTAACCAGGGAGATAAGCGCCACTTGATGACTTGGGGTCGAGGATCGCCTCATCGATCAAAAGGAGCTCGGGGTAGAAGGCGAATATGAAGGGGACAACGAACATGACGATGCCGGACTTCACGGCGGAAAGGCTCGTTGTCATCGGGTCAGCCTTGGTGATGCTCGCCGCCGCAAATCCAGCGAGGGCCACGGGCGGTGTGATGGCCGAGGCGACCGCGAAGTAAAAGATGAACATGTTGGCCGTAAAGAGCGAGAGCCCAAGCCCCGCGAGAACGGGGCTCATGAGCAGGGCTGCGTTGATGTAGGCCGGGACGGCGGGCATTCCCATGCCCAAAAGCACCGCGAGGAGCATCGTTAGAAGCAGGGCGACAAACTGGAAGAGGCCAGAGCCGCCGCTGCCAAGGTTCAGGCCGTTGAGCCAGGAGAGAACGTCGAGCGACAGGAAGACCGGCAGGCCCGTGAATGACAGGCAAAAGTCGATGATCGAGACCGCGAGGAACATCAGGTAAAGCGTCGAGATCAGGATGCCCCCATCGGAAAGGGCATCGAGTATCTTCCGTGGGCGGGCCCGCACATCGGGATCGAGAAAGAGCAGCGCGACGAGCAAGAACACCGCGTACCACCCGGCGGCTCCGGCTGACCCTGCTGCATTCTGCACGGCCTGTTGAAACCAGCTCAGGCTCGTGACCTGGCAGGCACCGTCCACAAATGTCCGTTCCGCGCCGAGCAAGCCGCCGAGGAGGCCACAGCCTACAGAGTCTTTGCTGGTCAGGAGAAGCACGAGGATCAGGAGGATCGGACCGAAGATCATCGCGAGATTTAGGAAGTCCTGCCGGTCGAGGACCATGTCCTCGGTCAACGTCCCAATGGCCGTGATATTCTGCTTACGAGACTGGAAGACCGCCGACAGGAAAAGGCAGTAGAAATACGCCATCGCGGGCAGGATCGCGGCGATGATCACGCTGGAATAGGGCACGGTGGTCAGCGACGCCAAGACAAAGGCGGCGACGCCCATGACGGGCGGCATGATGGAGCCGCCGGAGGAGGCTGCGGCCTCAACGCCACCAGCAAACACCTTCGAGAAGCCGCGCTTGACCATCATCGGGATCGTCAGCACGCCAGTTGAAAGCACGTTTACGATGGGCCCGCCAGAGATAGTCCCGAACATGGCGGAGGACACGATGGCCGCGTGGGCAGGCCCGCCGCGCAGGTGGCGAGTCCAGCGGAAGGCCAGTTTAATGAGCGACCGCCCACCAGCCGAGCTCCCAAAAAGTGCACCCAAGACGAGATAGGGAAAGATCGTGTTGAGCACGATATCCATGAACCGGCCGAGCAGCCCGGAGGCATTGTTGACAAGCACATCATGCACGCGCGGACGCCCGTCCGAGAGCAAACGCGGCTCACCCGCGAGCTTTGTGACGAAGTACTTGTTAATGTCCTCGGTGCCGTAAAAGTACCAAACTAGAACGGTGATGATCGTGTAGGCGGAGATCAGGATCGCCACGAGGACGAGGGGCAAACCCCAGACTTTCACATTGTAGGACAGGAAAACAACGATCGCGAGACCGACGATGAGCACGAGCCATCCGCCGGTCGTGTTGAGGCACTTCGGGTCCTCCACCGTTCTTGGCGCGGGCAAGCCCAAGCTTTCATTGAACGCGGCAGCCGCAGCGAGGCTTTCCTCGATGAGGCGCGCGCGGTCCCCGGTGATCCTGTCGACGAGGCAGACGGCCTCGATCTCCGTCAGGTAGGTGAGCGCGATCACGAAGGCCATCGTGACCATGGCGATGTCGAGGAAAAGGCCAAAGCCGCGTCTGGCGG
>JBCCYG010000126.1:0-6354 GCA_039190145.1 Pseudomonadota bacterium
CTCCATCCGGCTGATCCGCGACGTGGCCAAGGCAATGTCACGCGCCGCCTCCCGCGTGGCACGCTGCCAAGTGACCGTCTTCATGAACTTGTGCACCGAAAGCCCGCCCGTATACCGCGCCGCGCCCGAGGTCGGCAAAACGTGGTTGGGGCCCGAAGACTTGTCGCCAAAGGCCACCGTCGTCTCCTCGCCGAGAAAGAGCGAGCCATAGGCCATCAGGCGCGAAAGCCACCAATCAAGATCCGCGCATTGCACGTGCAGATGCTCCGGCGCATAGCTATCTGAGGTTGCCGCCATCTCCTCCCGATCGGCGCAGAGCATGACCTCCCCGTAATCCCTCCAGGCTGCCTCGGCGCTCGCCCGGTTGAGCTCCGGCAATTCAGCGATGAGCCCCGGGATGAGCGCCATCACCCGATCCGCCAGCGGCCGGTCATCCGTCACCAACCAAACCGGGGAGTTATAGCCATGCTCCGCCTGCCCGACGAGATCCCAGGCAACAAAATACGGGTCCGCCTCCGCATCTGCGAGTACCAGTGAATTCGTCGGACCAGCAAACATGTCGATCCCGACCTGCCCGAAGAGGATGCGCTTGGCCTCCGCCACGAACTGGTTTCCCGGGCCCACGAGTATGTCCGCCTCAGGCAGCCCAAAGAACCCGTTGGCCATGGTTGCCACCGCCTGCACGCCACCCATGTTTAGGATCGCGTCAGCGCCGCAGAGGTCCATGGCATATAGGATCGCTGCCGGTATGCCCTCCCCCGGTCGCGGCGGCGAGCAGGCGGTCACGTGGCTAACCCCGGCCACCCGCGCCGTAGTCACGGTCATGATCGCACTCGCGATATGGGCATAGCGCCCGCCCGGCACGTAACAGCCTGCCGCCCCCATGGGCAGCTGCCTTTGCCCGGCAAGCAGGCCTGGGATCACCTCAATCTCGGTGTCGAGAATTGTCGCTTTCTGCGCCTCCGCGAACCGTCGAATGTTCGAATGAGCAAAGGCGATGTCGTCTTTAATCTTCTGAGGCAGCACTTTAGCAGCGCGCGCGATATCCACTTCGCTCGCAAATACGGGGCCGTCCCACCCGTCGAAGCGCGCGGCGAGCTCGGTGACCTTCGCCTCGCCGCCCTCGGCGATCTCGGCCAGCAGAGCCCGAACATCGGCCCGCACGTCTTGCTGGTCTGAGGTCTCCGTCCGCTCCGCGCGTTTCAGATAGATCATTGAGCCTCTCCCTGAGCGAACGCGACAATCGCTTCTGCGAGTATGTCCATCACATCGAACACCTCTATCCCCTCTGGCGACTTAACTGGAACGAGCGAAAACTCCGTGCACGCAATCACAAACGCGCCTGCTCCCTCTCGCAGGAGGTCGAAGGCCGCCTCCGCCAATACCTGCTCAGACGCCATGTTGGGTCCATTGGCTTTGATGTCCTTGATTGCGGCCAAGAGCGGTGCCTGATGCGTCGGATAAACCGCTTGCGCCCCCAAACTCTGAAAGGCCTCGTCAAAAAGCGCCACCTGCTGGAGCGCGGGCGAACCCAAAATGCCCACCTTCCCGCGCCCAGTGACACGCTCCGCTGCCAGTTCAACGGCGCTAAGCAATGGAACAGAAACGCCACCCGCGATGGCCCGCCGGTAGTGATGGGCGGTGTTGCACGCTATCGCCAGCGCCTCCGCTCCAGCGTCCTCGAGCCGTCTTGCCATCTCGATCAAAACCGACGTCGGGTCCGGTCCATCACCATCGATCAGGTGCGCGATGCGCGACGGCACCTGCGTGTTTTGGTCAACGATGAGAGGGATGTGATCGGCGTCATCGGACGCATTCACCAGCTTCACCACCCGCTCCATGAGCGCGATGGTCGCCTCCGGCCCCATCCCGCCCATGATGCCGACGCGGCGCATCAGCCAATCGCGACTTTGCGCGCCCCGTGGTCGAAGGCGAAGTCGTAGCCAAAGAGCCCCACAGACCCACCGGTATGGACAAAGACAATGCGCTCTTCCTTGGCAAAAGTGCCCTTGCGCACGAGGTCAACGAGTCCAGCGGCGCCCTTGGCCGAGTAAACTGGGTCAAGGAGGATACCTTCCAGCTCAGCAAAAAGTGCGATGGCCTCAAGCCCGCTTTCAGTGGGGAGGCCGTAGCCATCGCCCACATAGTCCGTATTTGCCCGTACGTGCTCGCGCTTAACAACGCCGGCGCAACCCAGCTTTTCGGCCGTCTTGCAAGCTAGGTCATAGACCATCTGTTCCTGCTTTGGCTGCGGTGCGCGCGTCCCGATACCGAGCAAAGGCACCTGTGCATTCATCGCCGCAAGCCCGGTCACAAGGCCCGCCTGGGTTCCGCTAGAGCCGGTCGCATGGAGGATGTGGTCTATCCTAAGCGAGCGCTCATTCGCCTGTCCCATCAACTCAAACGCGCAATTCACATAGCCCAGCGCGCCCGTTGGATTCGACCCACCGCCCGGGATCACATAGACCTTGTGCCCCTCTTCGCGCTTGATCCCTGCGGCCCGCTCCATCTCGGCTACCATGTCATGGCCGCCGGCAAACTTCTGCGTCGTCGCCCCGTGCAGATGGTCGAGAAGGACATTGCCGTTCTCGTTATAGTTCGGGCTGTTATAGCCCGTCCGATCCTCAAAAAGGATATGGCAGCCAAGCCCGAGCTTCGCGGCAAAGGCCGCCGTTTGGCGACCGTGGTTGGTCTGCGTGGCGCCCTGGGTCATGACCATGTCAGCGCCCTCTGCGAGCGCCTCAGCCATCAGAAACTCGAGCTTCCGGGTCTTGTTCCCGCCGGTGGAAAGCCCAGTACAATCATCCCGCTTGATCCAAATCTCGGGGCCGCCGAGCTCCTTTGACAAGCGCGGCATAGGCTCCAGCGGCGTTGGCAGATGGGCGAGCTGGACCCGCGGAAACCGTGCCAGATGCATCAGCCGCGCCCCTTCCAAGGTACGAGCCAGCGTTCAGCAAACCGCATCAAAATATCGATCCCGTAGCCGATGATCCCAATGAGCACGATGCCGGTGATGACAATATCAGTAAGCTGGAACCGCGAGGCGACCATGATCATCATGCCCGCGCCTTTCTCGGCTGCGACGAGCTCCGCAGCAACCACTGTGCCCCAACAGACGCCCATAGCCACCCGCGCGCCCGTGAAAATCTCAGGCAGTGAATTCGGCACGATCACGTATCGCATGACCTGCCATTTCGACGCTCCGAGGGAGTAGGCTGCATGAACCTTTGAAATTTTTACCCCGGACACCCCGGCCCTGGCCGCAATTGCCATGATCCAGAGAGCCGCGAGGAAGAGCAGGATGATCTTACCTTCTTCCCCAATCCCCGCCCAGATGATCACGAGCGGAATAAGCGCAAGAGGTGGCACGGGGCGCATAAACTCGACGATTGGGTCAAACCAGCCACGGAACCAGTTCGATAGACCCATAGCGTAGCCCAGCGGAATGCCGATAAGCGCGCCGAAGAAGAAGCCGAGCACGACCCGGACTAACGACCAGTAGAGATGCTCGCCCAACGTGAAGTTTTGATAGCCGTCACCGATAAGGCTCACAAAGCGCACCCAAACGGCCTCGGGCGACGGGAGCCAAATCGGCTCCATCTGCCAGCCTTTCGAGGGCGTGTAATTGAGTGACCCTTTATCGGTCACCGCCACCGTCCCTGAGGAGACCTCCACAGTATCGCCCGGCCCAACCGCTTGGCCGTCAATCGCCACGATCCGTGCGTTGTTATCCCGGCGATTCACCTCATCATTGCTGTCCCACAGGATAACCTTGCTGCGGTAAACAGGCACGGTTTCCCCGTCATTCTTCGCCAGCCCCTCGCCAGGCTCCACGACCGGCGGCTCGGGTGTCGCCACTACCTCATGCACGATGACCGAGATCGTCGCATCGTCACGCGTCCCGTCTTCGGCCTCCAGTGTGTAGGTAAATTCGGCATCGCCCTTAAACGGCCCCGGCATGTGCAGGAAGGACGGCAGCAAGCCAGAGCCCGTGAACGTGGCCCACAGAACAAAGATCGACAAAACCGAAATGACAGAGGCCCAACGGTCCGCGCGCACTGCGCTCTCATCGCCAAAGGTCACAGTCTTGAGCGAGGTGAAGTCCTTACGAACCGTCCGTCGGATGAGATGGTTCACAACAAAATAGGCAGCGATAAAGATCGCGGCATAGATAAGGAATGGGACGAGCGAACTCACGACGCGGGCTCCGTGCGGCCCATGATCTCTTCTTCCATATCCCAGATCATCCCGAGTATTTCCTCGCGCGTCGAGTTGTAGTCGGCGTGCTGCTTTACCTCGCGCAAGTCGGCGCCCACGCCGAGATCAGCAAATGGAAGCCGGTATTCCTTATGGATGCGTCCAGGACGCGGGGCCATGACCAACAGCCGCTCTCCTAGGAGCAATGCCTCCTCCACGGAGTGCGTGATCAGGATGATCGTCTTGCCGGTCTCTTTCCAAAGCTTAAGCACAAGCCCCTGCATCTTCTCCCGTGTAAGCGCGTCGAGCGCGCCGAGAGGTTCGTCCATCAAGATCACGTCCGGCTCATTCGCAAGGCAGCGGGCCAGAGCGACGCGCTGCTGCATCCCACCGGAGAGCTCGTAGACAGCCTTTTCTTTGAAATCCTGGAGCCCCACCACATCGAGCAGGTGATCCACCTTCTCCCGGCTTTCACCTCGCGGCGCGCCCATCATTTTGGGCCCAAAACCCACATTGTCCCGCACACTCATCCATTCAAACAGCGCGCCTTGCTGAAAGACCATGCCACGCTCCGGCCCTGGTCCATGGACCTCGTGATCGTTCAGCACGATCTTACCCTCGGTCGGCGCAAGGAACCCTGCGACGATGTTAAGAAGCGTCGTCTTTCCGCAACCCGAGGGGCCGAGAACGCTCATCAGCTCCCCGGATTTCAGATCGAGGGTCACGTTCTTGAGTGCTTGCACATGGCCGCCATTGGGCAGCTCAAAGCGCATGGAGATATCTTGGATGGAAAGCCCGGCCATGGGTCTCACTTTGCCTAGAGCCGCAAGGGGCGAGGCACCCGCAGCGGGGCGCCTCGCCGTAGTGGTTAGTTCAGCGACGCAAGCGCACCGATGCTCACAGCGTTCTCGTAGCTATCGAGAGCTGCATCGATGGAACCCGCTTCCACAAAGACGTCTGCCACGCCTTTCATGAATTCCTGAGCGTTGCCGCCCAGCCAGCCGGAGCCGAGCTGCTCTTCCACGGTCGGGAAGGTGAAGGTAGCGATGGTTTCCATCGTCGCCTGCTCGTCCATGCCTGCATCTTTGGCGATGACGGGCAGCATGTCCGCCTGGTTCGCCTCATCAGCCCACATCGCGTTGGCATCCGCCGTGACCTTGAGGAAGGCCTCAACGAGCTCGCTGTTTTCCGCCACGAAGGATGCCGGTGCCGAGGTTACGTCAAACACAAGGATGCCGAGCTCGGTCTTTTCATCTCCGGTGAGAAGGACATTACCATGCTCTTTCATCCGGCGGAGCGCGCCGCCCCAGCCGCACGCCATATCGACCGCGCCTTGCGCGATGGCTGCCGCGCCCTCAGGCGGGTTCATGTTGACGATGTCCATCGAGGCCGGATCGATCCCGAAATGCTCCATCTGCTTGAGGTAGCCGTAATGCGCTGCGGTCCCGAGCGGCACGGCAACCTTCTTGCCCGCAAGCTCGGATGCTGAGTCCGCATCGATCTCTAGGCCCGCTGCAACCACGCAGTTGTCGTTATCCGCATAGCTTACGGCCACATCGATGATCTGAAGGTCTTGGCCGCCGGAAGTCGCCACCACAAAGGGCGGAAGACCTTGGCTCACCGAAATCTGCACATCGCCTGACGCCATGGCCGCCGACATCGCAACGCCTGAGTCAAAGGCACGCCAGTTTACCTTGACGCCGAGCTCTTCGTCGTAAGTGCCGTTCACCTTGGCAAACTGAAATGGCATCGGCCATTCGAGGAAGTAAGCCACTGTGATCTCGCCATGGCCGCCGGCCAGGGCCTGCCCCGCGCTAAGCGCTAACGCTGCGGCTCCCATCATCAGTTTTTTCATGTTTCATCTCTCCCAGTTAAGACCTGTGTCGTGCCGTCCCGGGCACGCCCAGAGGCGAGCCAACCACGTTTGCCAGTATCCGCAAAGCGTAATTTTCCGCTGCGTCTGCGCGGTCATCGAGAAAGCCGCAGATTTAGGCGCGATGCCCAAAAATGAAAAAGTTGCGAAAAATTTCACGGATTATCTTGCCTGACTGGGCTTTTGGCCTGACATTGCTCGAGTGAATCTGCGGGAGGCAGCCATGGACCGGAACATCAATGATCTTAGCGAAATTGTTGAACGAGACCGCGCACATGTGTGGC
>JBCCYG010000127.1:0-6229 GCA_039190145.1 Pseudomonadota bacterium
CCTCAGAATGCCGAGGGACATCCGACCATCGCGAGACCCCGTGATCAGAATCACGATGAGCGAGCCAAAGACGATGAGATCGATCGCCAGCACCATCATGACCGGCCCGATTGCTTCCTCGCCCAAAAGCAAAACCAGCATAGGGATGCCTAAAAAACCCACATTGCCGATGACCGCGCACTGAGACTCAACGGCGATCTCTGAGATTGAGATGCGGCGTATCAGGCCGACCAAGGTCGCCACCAAATAGATAAGAAGCGTTCCCCAAAGGTAGGCGAGCACGAATGGCAGATCGAAGACGGCGCCCACATCGAGATTTGCTGAAAACCGAAAGAGCATTGCCGAAAGCGCGAAGTAAAACACAAAGCGCGTCAGGTAGGCCGTCGCCTCTTCCGTAAAGAAACGCGTCCGCCCCGCGACATAGCCAAGTCCAATCAGAGCAAAAAAGGGCAACGTCTTCAGAAAGATCGGCAGCATGTTTTCATCGGTAAAGCCCGCCCAAGGAGGCGGCAAGGGGCGGCGCAGTATGACAGCGAAAAGAAAATGAACTCATCAGTTCATTTTTCTCTTGCAATCTGAACTCCGCAGTATAGTTATGGTTTATGAACCGAACGGTTCAGTTCAAATTTGGAGCAAGACAATGAAAGTCGCCATCGCCGCCCTCGCAGTTTCTCTCTCCCTCGCTGCCTCCTCCGTCGCGGCCCTCAACGCTATGCCGATCTTCCCTGACATGGTGTTCCCAGAGGTCCAGGCTGATACCTCCACTCAGGGCAGCGCAGCGCCACTTCTCCCTTCCCAAGAGAAGTGAGCTCTGCATGCCGCTCCCTTGCCTGAATTAAACCGCGGGGTTTATACCCGGTAGGCAAGGGAGCGGTAATGCCAGACGGAAACCAAGAAGTCCGCAAAGGACGCAAATTCGACCAAGTGTTAGAAGGCGCCACCTCCGTCTTCATGAACGAAGGCTTTGAGCGCGCATCGGTCGACGATATCGCCAAAGCGGCTGGGGTCTCCAAAGCGACCCTCTATTCCTACTTCCCCGACAAACGCCTCCTTTTCGTGGAGGTCATGCGACGCGAATGCGAACGGCGCGCTCGAGAGGCCGATGACCTCATCGATAAATCCTACCCTCCGGACAAGGTGCTGCCCCTAGCCGCTCAGGTGATAATGGAATTCTTCCTGTCGGACTTCGGCATCCAGAGCTATCGGATGTCAGTGAGCGAAAGCCCAAATTTCCGCGAGCTCGGGCAGGGCTTCTACGATGCGGGACCAGGCGTCATTGAGCGGGAACTCATCCCTTACTTCGAAGAGGCCGAGGCGCGGGGCGAGCTATCGATCCCTGATAAACTCCTCGCGGCGCACCAATTTGCGGATCTCTGCAAAAGCTGGATCTTTGCGCAGCGCATCCTGCATCTACGCGAGAGCTTTACAGAGGAAGAAAAGCAACGCGTCCTCGGCGGGGCGGTGGAGACTTTCTTGGCGCGCTACGGAACCAAGGGCTGAGCAAAGACCAGACACGGCCCAGTCTCTGAAACCCGCCCCCAATGTACCATCAACCCTTCACATGGGCAGCGAACGCGTCCTCATAGTCCGGGTGCCACCGGCTCAAGGCGGGGCGATTTTCGATGATGTCCCCAGCGGCCCACGCGATGCGCTTTTCGTCAAGCGGACGTGGCACGTCGTTGTCAGGGCAAAGGATATAGAAATCGCCCCGGTTTAAGCTTTCAATAAAGAACGCCGCTGTTTGCTCGGCCGTCCACGCGGCAGGCGGCTTTTCCCCTCGGCCCGTGCGAGGTGTATGAACGAAACCCGGTATCAGAAGGTGCGCAGTTAGCTCCGCGCCTTCGGTATTGCGTAGCTCGTGAGCCAGCGCCTCGGTAAAGGCCTTCAGCCCCGCCTTTGAGACATTGTAAGCCGGGTTGCCGGGCGGTGTGGTAATGCCCTGTTTTGACCCGGTGTTAATGATCGCACCGGGCCTACCGCGCGCCACCATGCCCGGCATGAAGACTTGCGTTGCGTGGATCGGGCCCCAGAGGTTCACACCCAATGTAGCGTCCCATGCCTCTTGAGGACCCGCGCATGAAGAGCTCATCCCAATGCCTGCATTGTTCATGAGGATGTCGACCCCGCCAAAGGCCTCTACGACTTCCGCTTCCAAAGCCTCGATCTGGGCTCGGTCGGAGACATCGGTAGATGCGGTCAAAACGTCTGCAGCGCCCGCGGCCTCCAGCGCCTCTTTCGCGGCAGCAAGCTTGTCCGCGGCCCAGTCGACAATCACGACCCGCATGCCAAGAGCCGCAAATTCTTTTGCCGAAGCAAGCCCAATACCGGATGCGCCCCCGGTCACCAAAGCAACGGAGTCTGATCTAAGCGCAGGATGGGTCATTGGTCGGTCTCCTTAATGGATGAGGGGCCGGCCAGCCCGAAGGCAGGCCCAGCGGTGTATGCTGTGCGATTTAGGCAGCCTTCTGGGTGCCAAGGTTGAGCTTCAGCATGTCCGCCATGCCAAGATTTGTGAAGAGCTGCGCGGTCGCCTCGCCGAGCTGAGCGTTCATAGGGTCCACCAGATCACCCATGCCAACCCGGTCAACGACGGTCCGGAACGGCCGCGTGCCAGGAGCGGCACTGACGACAGAAACAACGGCGTCCGAGACGAGCTGCGGTGACTGCTGAGGGTTGGCTTCAAGGAAGTCGGAGAAGCCAGCAAGCGCCGCCTTTGGTGCGCCAGCGAGCTCGCCATAGCCTGCATCGCGATCGCGAGAGGAAGGGTGCAGAAGGCTCCCGATGAACCGCGTTGGGAAACCACCGGGCTCGATGACCGCCACATCGACGCCAAGCTGGCTCAGCTCAACACGGTAATTTTCGGTCACTGCTTCCAGCGCCCACTTCGTTGCGTTGTAGGGCCCGTAAAAGGGCAACACCACGCGGCCGAGCAGACTCGAGATATTCAAGATCAAGCCGGAGGACCGCTCTCGCATTTCAGGCAGTACCGCACGTATCATCCGCTGCACGCCAAAGACATTGATCTCAAAGAGGCTCCGGAACTCATCCGCGGAAAAGTTCTCCTGAAGACCGTGGGCGCCCACACCGGCATTATTGATCAGCACGTCGATCTTGCCGAGCAAGGCCTGTGCCTCGGAAACGCCTGCTTCAACCGAGGCGTCATCCGTCACATCGATCTCGACAATCTCGGCGCCTAAGTCGCGCAAGCTTTGCGCAGCCTCAGCGTTACGCCCCCCGGGGTCACGCACAGACCCCACTACGCGGTGCCCCGCCTTGATCAGGTCACCAACCATGAGTGCGCCAAAACCGCTGCTGGCACCTGTGATAAGAATGTTCATCGTCTTTCTCCGCTTCTGCGCCCCGGGCTGGGGCGTCTCATGGCACCGAGATACGAATTGCGAAAATTTCAGAACAGTGGGATAAGTTTGAAACCATGGTTCAAGATTTTGGAACGCTAGGGCTACCAGCCCTGCGCAGCTTTAGCACCGTCGCGCGCCTTGGCGGGATCAGCGCCGCCGCCGAGCGCCTCGGAATCGCCAAGTCAGGGGTGAGCCGCCACGTGGCTCTCTTAGAAGCGCACTTTGGGGTCAAACTCCTCGAACGCGGCGCGAGAAGCGTAAAGCTCACCCCGATTGGCGCACGCCTCCACCAGCGCATCGGTTCCATTCTGGCGGAGGTCGACCTCCTCGACGACATTGCGCGCGAGGAAAGCAGAGGCGTCTCTGGGCTAGTGAGCATTGCTGCGACCCCGGAGTTCGGGGGGCTTGTGGCAAAGACACTCTTTCCGATCATCCAGGCAAAGCACCCAAATCTAAAGCTGGTTATGCGCGCTGCCTACGAATTCGAGGACATGCAGGACCCAAGCACCGATATCGCAATTCGCGTGGGGACGTTCCAAGATGATCGGCTCGTCGCTCTAGAGCTCGGCGCGTTTCGAGCCTGGGTAGTCGCGTCGCCGGATTTCTTGAGCAAGCATGCTGTCGAAACACCCCAAGACCTCAAGAGTACGCCCTGCCTCCTCTTTAGGGGAGATCGGACAAGAACGACGTGGACGCTTCACCGAAACGAAGAAAAGATCGTCGTAGACGTCGCTGGGAACGTCGGAGTCCAAAGCTTCACAATTCTCATGGACCTTGCCATTGAGGGCCAGGGTGTCGCGCTCATTCCCGAATTCATGCTCGAGAGTGCGTTGAGGTCAGGCGAGTTGGTACACTGCCTTCCCGAGTACACGTCCCGCGCGTTCTCGGTCTTCCTCACTTTCCGTCCAGGCGCCCGCCGGATTGGCAGGTTGGAGGCCACTATATCATTGGCAGAGGAGCACATCAGGGGGCTCCTGTCGAACGATCGCGAAGGCCTCGGTTTGAAAGGCTGAAGCTCCAACTTATCTCCTGTTAGGTCAGGCCGCCTGAAGGTTTTCATGACACTTCTAAGGCCACCGCACCCGTAAAGAATATGAAGTCGGGGGCGCCGAAACGAACTGTAGGAGGCGTCATATGCTGTTCATTCCTGAGAGCTTGCGCGCGGCTACGCTTTGCGGCTGTTTATGCCTCGCGGCTGTGCCAGGCATGGGCCTTGCACAAGCAACAGGTTTCCCATCCGCGCAAGACACCGACCCAAATGTCCTCGGCTGGATGACTGGGTTCCCACCTGCACCAGAGCAGCGCATCGCAAACCCTGACTCAAACTTCTTCAGCTTTCCAAAGCTCCGCTGGTCGGTTTGCCACCTGCGCGAGTTCCTCCCAACCGAACAGGTCAGCCGCGGGCTCGGCGCCCCGATTGCCTTCGACTACGCGCTTGATGACGCGATCGACGAGGTGACCTTCACCCCTTTGCGCAGTGATGAGGAGATGACTTGGGAGGAGTCGCTCTTTGCCAATTACACGGACGGCATCCTCATTCTTCACCAAGGCACCATCGTCTATGAGCGCTACTTCGGTTGCATGGATGAGGCCGCTCAGCACGCGGCCATGTCGATGACGAAGTCGTTCACGGGAATCCTTGCAGAGATGCTCGTTGCCGAAGGGAGCCTTGATGAGGACGCCCTGGTTCAAGAGATCATCCCAGAACTGGAAGTGAGCGCCTTTGGATCCGCTACCGTCCGCCAAGTTATGGACATGACAACGGCCGTAGAATTTAGCGAGGACTACGGCGATCCAAACGCGGCGATCTGGGTCTACAATGCTGCTGCGAGCCCGTTTCCGCGCGCTGCGGATTACGGCGGGCCTAACGGCTACTTCGAATATCTCCAAACCGTTGGCCCTGATCCCGAGGGTCTGCAACATGGCGATGAGTTCCACTACCGAACCGTCAATTCCGATGTCCTGGGCTGGATCGTCTCCCGCACAACCGGGTTCGCGGTCACAGAAGCGCTCTCAGAACGCATTTGGAGCCGCATGGGCGCAGAGCAGGACGCGTATATGACCGTCGACGGCCTCGGCACGCCCTTTGCGGGCGGCGGTCTGAGTGCCGGTCTTCGCGATCTGGGTCGCTTTGGTCAGATCATGCTGAATGGCGGGACATGGCATGGTGAACAGATCATCCCCACCGCCGCCATTGACAGCGTTCGCGGAGGTGGCGGCTTAGGGGAATTTGCCGCAGCCGGTTATGCCGACCTGGCCGGTGGCAGCTACCGCGGTCAATTCTGGGTCTTTAACAATGAGCACGGTGCCTATGCCGCCCGCGGGGTCCATGGACAGACGATCTATATCGACCCGACTGCGGATATGGTCATTGTCCGCTTCGCCTCGTTCCCGATTGCCTTCAATAGCCGGATCGACCCCACATCGCTTCCCGCCTATCAGGCCGTCGCCGAATACCTGATGGCGAAGTAATCGCGCAAAGCTATTCCAGATCGTTGGAGCAGCCCCCATGTAGCCCATTGTCACAATGGGCCTTCAACCGCTCGGTATCGGCGCGGGTCCAGGTATCGGGGTTCGTGACCTCCACCCACGGGCTGATGTAGTCGGCTGCGTAATACCCGTGGCCATGGCCAGCGGGCGCGCCAAACGACATCATCATGTCGAGCGCCAACTGAAACTGCGTCACAATGGGCATGAAGATGAAGTGATCGGAGACATCCGATGACGGGGGCTCTCGCATCCAAAGCGGCGGTCGCCAGAGGGACGCTGGATCGTAAAAGACGATCGGGTCACTTGAGTATTGTAGAAAGACGATCCGCATATCACCCCATTCAGCGGATGCCCGGGACGCATCCTCAGTATGGGAGGCG
>JBCCYG010000128.1:0-6221 GCA_039190145.1 Pseudomonadota bacterium
ATCCTGGTACCCAAGGCCGGACTCGAACCGGCACGCCCGCAAAGGCGGCGGATTTTGAATCCGCTGCGTCTACCATTCCGCCACTTGGGCCAGGAGCCGTAGCCGTACCCAAGGCCCCGAAACGGGTCAAGCCGGGAACATGGCCCCGACAAGCCAAAGCGTAATGGCCGGAAAGCTGATGAGGATCACGACGCGCACCAGATCCGAGGCCACAAAGGGCGTCACACCGGCATAGGTGCGCCCCATGGGGATGTCGCGGGCCATCGAATTGATGATGAAAAGGTTCATCCCTACGGGCGGGGTAATCAGCCCGACCTCCACAACGATGAGCGCGAGGATCCCAAACCAGATCGCCGTCTCCTCAGGCGTGAGCCCGAAATCGAGCACCTGCACGATGGGAAAGAAAATCGGGATCGTGAGCAAGATCATCGAGAGCGAGTCCATCACGCATCCAAAGATGAGATAGGCAACCAGCATGACGGAGAGGACCATCAGCGGCGCAAAGCCCTGCGTGGTCACCCATTCGGCGAGCGCCTGCGGCGCCTGTGTAATCGCAAGGAAGGAGTTAAAAAGCGCCGCACCGAATACGATGAAAAAGATCATCGCTGTCGCCTGCGCTGTCCCCAGGATGCTCTCCTTGATCCCTTCCCAGTCGAGCTCGCGCGTCCAAAGTCCATAAAGCCCGGTGAGCACAGCGCCCACTGCCGCGCCTTCGGTGGGTGTAAAGAGCGCGTCCGGCCCCGGGTTCGACCAGTCCCAGTCGCCGGCGATCCCATACATAACGAGCCCGAAGATCACGAAAACCGGCCAGGTCTGCGCAAGGCTCTTCATTCGCGCTGCATAGGGTACGCGGTCCGCGAGCGTCGCTGAATTCGGTCGGATGCGCACATAGATCGCTACGGTCAGGATGTAACCGAGCGCGGCAATGATCCCTGGGATAAGCGCAGCGATGAACATCTTCACGATGTTCTGCTCCGTGAGGATCGCGTAGATCACAAGGATGATCGAGGGCGGTATGAGGATGCCCAGCGTCCCCCCCGCCGCCAGCACGCCGGTGCTCAAGCTGTCCGAATAGCCACGCTTGCGCATCTCGGGCAGCGCGACCTGCCCCATGGTCGAGGCGGTGGCGAGCGAAGAGCCGCAAACCGCGCCAAACCCCGCACAGGCCCCCACTGCCGCCATGGCCACCCCACCCTTTCGGTGACCGAGCCAGTCCTGCGCCGCCTTGAAGAGCGCGCCGGACATGCCCGACTTTGTCGCGAACTGCCCCATGAGGAGGAAGAGCGGGACGATGGAAAGCGAGTACGAAGAAAACGTGTCATAGGTCAGCGTCTTCATCTGCGCGAGCGGTGCCGCTGGCGAGCCGCGCACATACCAGACGCCCACAAAGCCCGTCACAGCCATAGCCACAGCGATCGGCACCCGCGCGAAAATCGCGAGCAGCATGAGCACAAAGCCAATGAGCGCCACTTCGATCCCGCTCACTGCACTTCCCCTCGCGCGAGCCGATTCCAGCTCCGCCAGACCGTATAGAGTGACACAATGAAGAACGCCGCGGCCCCGATGAGCGCGAGCCCGAACGGGATCCAGACCTGGATTTCGAGCTCGTAGGTCGTCTCGGGAAAGAACGGCTTGAAACCCATCGAAAGCCGGTCCCGCCAGGCTTCGGAAAAGAAGGGAAACTTCTCCCCAAACCCCAGGTAAAAGCGCCACATGACGACAAAGGCCGTGACGGTGATGAGCACATCGCCCATGAACGCCGTGAAGCTTCTTCCGCGCCCCGGGAGCGCGTTGGTAAAGATGTCGACCGTGACATGCCCGCGATTGAGTTGGCACCAGGGAAGGAACGCAAAGACCGCGATCCCGACGCCCGCCTCCACCAGCTCGTAGTCCCCTGCGATGGATCGGATTGGCCCTGTGTTAATCCAGCGTCCGATGATGGAAGCAACAGTGATGAGCGCAATCGCCACGAGGAAAATTCCGCCCGCATAGGCCAGCCAGCGCGCGAGCGCTTCAACGCCGCGCCCGATGCGCGCCTCTGCCCCTGCGGCGATCTCCACCTTTACCCTCCCAGAACCGGTGCCGAGGCGTTTAGCGCCGCGATATCCATCCCTGCAATGGCCTTATAGCCGTCTGCAAAGCTCTGGCGCTCCGAGAGCGGCATCACGTTGTCGATATCCTCAAAGCCGCCAGGCGCTCGCTCGGCGACGATGTCGAGTATCTTGTCCGGCCCATCGCCCCGGTTTGCGAGCACCAGCGCGTTCATCTTCTCGCGCCGTTCGGCCTCATAGGCGAGCAACGCCGCTTCCGTCGCCCCGCGTTCGAGCACAGCGCGCGCAAGGTGACGCGCATCCAAGATGCATTGAGATGCACCGTTGGAGCCAATGGGGTACATCGCATGGGCCGCATCGCCCAAAAGCGTCACCCTGCCCGATGTCCAACGCGGCAAGGGGTCACGATCCACCATCGGGTATTCATAAATCTGCTCCGCCTGCCGGATCACTGCCGGGATGTCGAGCCAGTCAAAGGACCAACCTTCGAACTCCGGCAGGAAATCCTCCAGCCGCCCATGCCGGTTCCAGTCCTGCTTTCGCCACTCGTAATCCTCAGGCATCGTCAGATCAGCGATCCAATTCAGCACTGATCCCGCGCCGTCATCCGCGATGGGGTAGCAGACGAATTTCACGTCCTTATGGCCGGTCATCGACACGGTACGCCCCGTGCGAAACCGCGGCCCCCGCGTGATCCCGCGCCACATCATCGTCCCGCCCCAGGAGGCTCCCCCCTCGTCAGGATACATCCGCTGACGGAGCGCGGAGTTTATCCCGTCACAGGCAATGAGAAGCTGCCCTTGCGCGTGGCCGAGATCCTCCCCCGTCCGCCTGTCCTTGAGCTGCGCGTAGACCGAGCCGTCATGCTCCGTCCAAGCGGCGACCATGGCTCCCGTTTCAATGACGGGCCCCGCTCGGTCGAGCAGCGCATGGTAAAGCTCCATCTGGAGCCCGCCGCGGTTGAGCGAAAACTGCGGCCAGCCATAGCCCGCTGCCCGCCCCCGCGGTTCTGCCCAAATGAGCTGCCCCTGCGCGCTGAAATACGCGACCTCTTCGGTCCTAAGCCCGATCTGATCGAGATTGGCTTCTAGCCCCAGCTCAAAAAGCTCCCGGGCGGCATGGGGCTGCAGGTTAATCCCCACGCCAAGCGGCCTGATCTCCCGCACCGCTTCAAAAATGCGAAACGGTACGCCGATCTGGTGCAAAGACAGGCCCAAGGTCAGTCCTGCAATTCCGCCCCCCGCAATGAGGATCATGATCGACCTCCCAGTGAAAAACGGCGCGAGCTGGACCCGCGCCGCTTTACCTTCACCGCAGGGCTACATCGCCTCGGCAGAGTACTTCGCCACAAGTTCACGCGCGAAGTCCACCATCTCCTGGCCCGGGAGGCCCTTAGCGGTCACTTCCTCTATCCAAGCCTCGGTTTGGGCCTCCCCAAGAGCCCGCAACTCAGCAACCAGCGCCTCATCGAGCGTATGCACCTCGTTGTCGGTCCCTTGGATGACCTCGAGGCCCCGAATGTCGCCGTCATCCATCGCCTTGCCCGCCATGGCTGACACTTCGCGCCCGGAATTGGCATCGATCACCGCTTTTAGATCGTCAGGCAGCGCCTCGTAAGCGGCCTTGTTCATGCCCCAGACAAAGAACGTGTTATAGAGCGCCCGATCACCACCGATCTGCGTGTGGCTATCGGCGAGTTCATGGACCTTGAGCGGCGGCACGATCTCATAAGGAATGACGCCCCCATCAACGACGCCCTTTGACAGCGCCTCCGGGAAGGCGGGCACGGGCATGCCCACGGGGGACGCACCGAGCGTTTCAAGGAGCTGGTTTGCCTGCCGCGACGGGCCGCGGAGCTTCAGACCATCGAACTCGGCCAGCGTTTTCACCGCCGGACCGCGCTTATGGATGATGCCGGGCCCATGCAGATGAACCGCGATAATCTTGATATCGCTCATCCGCGGCGCGACGTAGCGCTCGGTAAAGTCCCAAAGCGCCCGGCTTGAGGCTTCCGCGCTCATCGACGTCATGAAGGGCAGCTCAAAGACCTCCGTCTCTGGGAAGCGGCCCGGCGTATAGGCCGGCAGGGCCCAACCGCCGTCGATCACACCGTCGCGGATCTGGTCATAAAGCGCGGGCGGAGCTCCACCGAGCTGCATCGCTGGAAAAAGCTCCACATTGATACGGCCATCGCTGTCGGCCTCCACCTTCTCGGCCCATGGCTCCATGAAGCCCGCAGGCACCGAGGCCAGTGGCGACAGGAAGTGCTGGAAGCGCAGCGTGACCTCCTGCGCCGCGGCCGCGGTCGCAAATAGCCCCGCCGTCAGCGCGCCGGTCAGGCTCGCCTTGAGAAACTGTTTCATATTGTCCTCCCTACTGGGTGTTGAACCCTAGGCGTAAGTAGAGCGGCCCCGCGCAAAGCTGGCAAGGCTTTCTGCGCGTTTGCCTGCGGCGTTTGAGTATTTCTGGAACAAAGAAGGGTGAAGAGGCCGCCACGGCCCTGCTGGCGGGCGCGCGCGTGATTTGCTACGCGACGCGAAAGGATCGAGCAGACCTGCAGGCAGGAGACCCCCGCATGACGGCGCATTCAGATGAGGCCATGGCTATATCGCGTCGCCTCAGCCAATTGGCCGAGGATGCGCCCAGCGACAGCGTGACGCTCAGCTGGGTGCTCGGTCAGCTCCACGAACGAGCGTTTGGGCTCTTTCTCCTCGTGCTCGCGCTACCCTGCTGCATCCCGTTTCTGTACGGCGTGCCGCAAGTTGTGGCGTTGCCGCTCATGTTTGTCTCAGCGCAAATCTTGCTGGGCCGAAAGGTGCCCTGGCTACCGCAAAAGCTAGGCGCACGGTCGGTCTCGAAGGAGGCACTGGAAAACCTGGCGCGCCGCGCAGAGCCCTGGCTCCGCCGCATTGAGGCCGTCAGCCGTCCGCGCCTAACCTCTCTGACCCGCGCCCCCGCTGACCGCGTGGTGGGTCTCGCGCTCGTTCTTTTCAGCGCATCGATCCTCGTGCCGTTGCCCGCCACAAATACCGTGCCCGGTTTTGCCGTCGTGGTCGTTTCCATGGGCCTTTTGCAGCGTGACGGGATCCTCGTCATTCTCGGCTCCATTCTCGGCACCGCCTGGATCGCGTCGCTTATCTTTGCCGGCGCCACGCTTGTAACGCTGATCCGGGGCTGGGTCGGCGTTTGAGTTGGGTTGCATCCTTCCTGTCGTGTCTTAGGTCGGGCTGGCAAAGAGCAGTCGCGAGGCGCGCGTGATGATCCAAATTCTTCAGAATTCCAGCCGCCAACAGGCCATCGCACTGGCTGCGTTCGGCTCCGCAGCTCTGCTCATTGCAGCCTTCGGCTTTCAATATATCGGCGGCCTCCTGCCCTGCGCGATGTGCATCTGGCAACGCTGGCCCCATGTGGCAGCCATTGCCCTCGGCGCCCTGGGTGCTGCTATACCAACCGTCTGGGTCGCGCTTCTGGGCGCGCTGAGCATGGTCGGGAATGCGGGTATTTCGTTTTTCCACACTGGCGTAGAGCGCGATTGGTGGGATGGGCCAAATAGCTGTGGCCAGTCCGCCGCGCAGGACCTTTCCACGCTCTCCGTCACTGATCTGCTCGATACAAGCACGGGGCCCCAACTCGTACTGTGCGATCAGGTCGCTTGGCAGTTTCTGGGGCTCTCCATGGCGTCCTGGAACGGCATCGCTTGCCTAGCATTAGCCGTCATGTGGCTTATCGCAGCCCGCCAGGCGGCGCGTTAACCTTTCGCTTGCTCCCGTTTTTGCTGTGTACGGGTTGTGCACTGCTTGTGTACGGGTTGTGACACCGATTTTGAAAAGTTAATGCAGCTTGAAATCGCTGGGTCCAAACTCGCCTACCACGCTGCGCCACTCGCCCGGCGAGATCATTTTGCGGTGGGTAAACCGCACCGAATTGAGCGGCCCTTCGATGTCCTTTTGCCAGAACTCTATGAAGGTGAAGAGCTTCGGATGGTCCGGCGCGATGTCGTAGTCCTGCCAGATAAACGTATTGAGCACGCTCGGGTGGTCCGGCATTCCATAAAAGAACTCAGCCGTCGTCAGCCCGTAGCCTTTGAGCATCATTTCTGTCTCTGTCATGGCTCGCCTCTGCTTTTCGGGGAATGTGACCAAGCAAAGATTAATATGTCAATAATTTCAG
>JBCCYG010000129.1:0-6220 GCA_039190145.1 Pseudomonadota bacterium
CGGCCCCACCGCATTGACGCGGATGTTGTGAGGTGCGAGCGCGAGGGAGGCCGACTTTGTCAGCTGCATCACCCCGCCTTTCGAGGCGCAGTAGGACGCAATGGACGGGATCGAAACCTGCGCATTGATGGATGACATGTTGACAATGGCGCCCTCGATCTTTGCGTCCACCATCATCTTGGCCGCCAGCTGCAGCGCGAGAAAGACACCTGTCAAATTGACATCGATGACGCGCTGCCACTCCTCTGGGGTGGTCTGAAGGAAATCATTGGGCATGGCGAGCCCGGCATTATTGACCAGAACCGACGGCGCACCGTGCTCTGCCGCGATGGTATCAAAAAGCGCGCTGATCTGGGCCGGGTCGCCCATGTCAGCCTCATAGCCCGCGCCGCCCAGCTTTTCGGCCGCCGCCTTGGCCCCGTCGCCGTTAATATCGGCGATAATAATCTCGCAGCCGTCTTCTTTGAGCGCCTCAGCGCAGGCAAAGCCGATCCCTTGGGCGCCACCCGTTACCAGTGCCAGTTTCTGAGCCATTCCATCCCCCGTGTTGTCATTGCCGAGCGTTCGCGCCACCTAAGCTCAAAGCCCTGCCCAATGCCAGAAGGAGCCGCGCCATGGCCAAGCTAAAAATGACCGCCGCCGGCATGGTCGCTGATGCCCGCTCGCAAATCGTAGAGATCGAGGCCGCAGACCTGATTGAGCGACTGGGAGACGACAGTCTCGTCATCGTCGACATCCGCGACCCGCGCGAGCGGGAGCGCACCGGCTTCATACCCGGCAGTTTTCACGCGCCGCGCGGGATGCTTGAGTTCTGGGTCGACCCCGAAAGCCCCTACCACAAGCCGATCTTCAGCGAGCAGGGGAATCAGTTTGTCCTCCACTGCGCCTCGGGTTGGCGATCCGCGCTGAGCACGCTCACGCTTCAGGACATGGGCTTTGAAGCCGCTCATCTCAAAGATGGATTCACAAGCTGGGTCGAGGCTGGCGGGCCGGTGGAAACCGCTGAAAAGGGCTAACTGTTCACGAAATGGAAACAATAGGTAAAATGCGTCCGAACCTTTGCGTAAATGGAAAGAATAGCTTTCTGTTCCTCAACCTACAGGCCGCTCAACCGTACGGCCTTGTTTGTCCGGGTTGGCCCCAGGCCCCCTATTCTTCTAATTTCTCCACAAGCTGCGGTCCGGCGGCCCTATTCGAATTAACGGCCTTGTCCACGCGGTAGAACTCAAGAACGTCATCGGCCGAAGGCACCATCAACGTCGCCGCGCCCTTTCCTTCCTCCCCGAGCCATTTGCCCCAGCTTCCCGGCTCTAGGATCACCGGCATCCGGTGGTGGATGGCTGACATCGGATCATTGGCCCCGCAGGTAACGATGGCGCAGGTCGTATGCGCCTCCCCGTCCCGCTCCCAATCTTGCCAGACCCCGGCAAAGACCAGCGGCTCTCCATCCGCGCGAAAGATGTACCACGGCAACCGTTCGCCATCGGGCGTCTTTGTCCATTCGTAAAAGCCCGTGGCGGGGATAAGGCATCGCCGTTCACGGCACGCAGCCTTAAAGGCAGGCTTCTCCGCGATCGTCTCTGACCGCGCATTGATGAGGAGCGGGCCGCCATTGACGGATTTGTACCAGTGCGGAAGGAACCCCCACCGCATGGCGCGGAGCCTGCGGCCCTCATCCGCGACTATGACGTGGACGGAATTCGTCGGGCACACATTGTATCGCGGCCCCTCAGGTAAGTCGTTCGAGGGCAAAGCCGCAAAAAGCTGCACCATCGCGTCATCAGGAAGGGTTATCGCAAAGCGCCCGCACATCAGCGCAGCCGGAGCGAGGAGTACCTGAGAGCACCTGTCGCCATCAGCGGGGCGTGCACCCGTGACCAGATCGATTGAAACGCAATCGCATCCATCTTTGCTGACTTTGCAATGTCGGCCAGCGAGGCGCGACCATCAACGCGACGAAGCAGTCCGGCTGCCGCCTCTGGCAGCTTCGTGCGAAAAGCAACGCCCTGAACCGTGAGCCTGATCGCGGCCTTTTTGGTTGCGGCCTGGACGAGCTCTTTCTTGAGCCCGTCGAGCTGCGGGATGAGCGCCATGGCCGGTTCCTTGATCGCGGCATGCACCTCGTCTTTGCGCTGCGCATAGCCCACATGTTTGGTAATCGTTCCGCGCAGCTTCTCCGCCAGGGTCATGGCCTCCGCAGGTGACAGATCACCTGGCACCTCGCCGAGCAGCGAGAGATCGTAAAGCCCAGGCGCGACCCAGCCGGAGAGCGCCAGACCAGCCGCGTCAAGCTCGCTTAGCCATTCGCCAGCCTCGTAAGCCTTATCCTGGCTATGCAGCAAAAGATCATAGAGCGCCGCATCGCCCCTTATATGATCACTGAGCATCGCGTTACGACGGAACGGGTGCCCCTCCGGCACCGATGACAAGATGCGCTTCGCCGCCTCAAGCCTTTCCTCTGGGCGACCCTCTGGAACGAGAGCTCGGAGCGCCTCTTGCAACGGATACACGCCCGACCGGCCATACGGCGCGTAGACCATAAAGCCGATCCCACCGCCGGGCTTCAGAACCCTTTCTAGCGCGCGCAGGCCAGCACCAGGGTCCTGGAGGTGATGGAGCACGCCCGAGCAGTCAACGTAGTCAAAAAGGCCATGGGTATGCGCCTCCAAAAGGCTCCCCGTCTCAAACGTCACACCGCCGAGCCCCCGCGCGGCGGTGCGCGCCTCTGCCACCTTCCGGGAGGCGCGCGACAGATCGAGATAGACGATCTCATAGGGCACATTGCCCGTAGAGAGGAGCTGCGCGAGCTGAACAAGGCCATCCCCTGTGCCGCCGCCTGCGACGAGCGCACGGAACGGCTTCGACCAGTCGCGCCGCCCGCCATAGAGATGCGTGTCGATCTCATGCGGGTGCGAGGGCGACCCCGTGATCAGCCGTTTGGCTTCGTCTTTGGGGTCTCGCATGGGGTAAGGAAAGGCCTCGTACTGGCCAACTACGTCATCTTTCGTCATGGCGCGACCTTGCCGCGCGGCGGCAGAAAACAAAAGGGGCGCCCGCTCGGACGCCCCTCTCTAAGAGCTGAGTTCGCAGCGCTATTTTTTGGTGATGCGGCCGTCGATAGCAGAGGCGCCGGTGCCGTTTTCACCGATAAATTCGGCCACAACATCCGCGAGGTCCGGACCAAAGTCATAGGCATTCATGCCTTCGGTTTCGAAAACGGAGTAGCCGTCTCCTCCGCCCCGCATGAAGTTGTTGGAAACAACGCCATAGGTCGCGCCTTCATCCAGCGGGGCAAACGCCCCATCGACCATGACCATGACATCGCTCACACGACTGCCAGGTTCGGCGGCACCGTCAAAGGTGTATTTGAGGCCTGCGACCTGTGGGAAGCGGCCCGCGCCTTCTTCGATCTGGCTCACGCCGTTTTCCAGCGCCGCGAGCACGCCCGCACCGGTGAGTTGAAAGGTGGCCAGCGTATTCTGGAAGGGCAGCACCGTGCGCACCTCGCCCATGGTCACGTCGCCCGCGTCAAAGGACGCGCGGATGCCGCCGCCGTTCTGGATCGCGATCTGGATGCCTTGATCTTTCGTTCGCTCGAGCATGGCGGTCGTGATGAGGTTCCCCATCGGGCACTCCTCTGCGCGGCATACAGAGCGGTCGCCATTGATGGGCTCGGGCGTTGAGCCAACGACCTCCGCCTTCATTTCCTCAATCGGCGCGGCAAGTTCCTGGACGCGCGCGAGGATGGCGGCATCAGGCTCTACTGACGCGTCGAGGAGCTTGGTGTCGCCTGTCGCCGAGGTGACCACACCGTCGTCGTCAAAGGTGAGCGTCAGGTGGCCCACATACTTTGAGTAAGCATAGGCCTGCGCCACGGGCACACCGCCCGCATTTACGAGCGGGTAAGCATCCGCGTCTTCATCCATGTTCGACAGAAGGGTGTGAGAGTGACCGCCCACCACGGCGTCAAGACCGGCGACTTCCTGTGCAATCCTCAGGTCCTTGACCAGACCCACATGGGTCAACGCGATGATTTTGTCGATGCCCTGGGCGGTGAGCTCGGCCACATCCGCCTGGAGGCTCTCGACCTCATCCATAAAGGTAACGGTGGGCCCGGGTCCAGAAATCTCGACCGTATCCGTTGTGAGCGCGGAGACTAGGGCGATTTGCTCTCCGCCCACCTCAAGAACAACGTAATCCTCGAGCTTCCCGTTGAGGTCATCATTCCCTGAGACATCCAGATTGCCCGCCATAACCGGGAAGTTCACCGCGTCGATAAAGGACGCGAGACCCGCGGGGCCGTTGTTAAATTCGTGGTTGCCCGAGGTCATGACGTCAAAATCGATCGCGTTCATGAATTCTGCGGCGGCCATGCCATTGTAAGTCGTAAAGAAAAGCGACCCTTGGAACTGGTCGCCCGCATCCACAACAATCACGTTCTCGCCCGCAAGCTCTTCGCGCAGGCTGTCAATGGCGGTCTTAACTCGCGCGACCCCGCCAAAGCACTTTCCTTCGCCCTCATCTTCGGTCGAACAGGTGCTGTCAAAGCGGTTGATGGATTCAATCCGGCTGTGCAGATCGTTGATGTGAATTATGTGCAGCGTGTAATCCGCCGAAGCCACGGACCCCATCAGGGCCATCGCGGAGGCAGTTGTCAAAAGGCGCATTTTGAACTCTCCCAGTAGTCAGACCTCGCCAGTCTGCCCGGCTGCCACCAGATTGCAACGCTTCCCTTACGGATATCTCTTGACGCCTCGCGCGCTGCACAGGCATTGAGCGTTTGGGATGCTGATTTTCAAAATCTTCCGACCGAGCGAGTGGGACCGTTTGGAACGCCACGGGCAGACACCCGGCGCGCCCGTGGATCTCGCAGATGGGTTCATACATTTCTCCACCGCTGAGCAGGTCCGCGTCACGGCTGAGAAACACTTTGCAGAGGACGGCGATCTTGTCATCGCTGCGGTGGACACCGCGACGCTGGGACAAGACCTGAAGTGGGAAACCTCACGCGGTGGCGCGCTTTTCCCGCATCTATATCGCGAACTCTATCAAGCTGAGATTGCCTGGTCGGCCCCCCTACCCCGCCAAGGCGCCACCCATGTCTTCCCCGAAAGCGTCGGAGGCGAGGCGGCGTGAGCCTCCTAGATCGCGCGTCCATCGCGCTGTTGCACCGCTTTGACCCGGAGCGCGCCCATGGCCTTGCGCTTCGCGCGCTTAAACTGGGCCTTGTACCCAAGGTCGATGCGCCAAACAGCCCCCGTCTCGCAACCTCTATTGGACCCCTCAAGCTTGCCTCGCCCTTGGGCCTGGCAGCAGGGTTTGACAAAAACGCCGAGGCAGTGAGCGAGCTTGCGGGAGTGGGTTTTGGTTTCCTCGAAGTGGGCGCCGCGACCCCGCGCCCGCAGCCGGGCAACCCTAAACCACGGCTTTTCCGCCTTAGCGAAGACCGCGCCGCGATCAATCGCTTTGGTTTTAACAATGAGGGGATGGAACCCATCGCGGCTCGCCTTGCGCGCTACCAGGGCGACGTACCCGTCGGCCTAAATCTAGGCGCCAATAAAGACAGCGACGACCGCGCCCGTGACTATGTCACTGTCTTTAAACACTGCGCGCGACACGTCGATTTCGCCACGGTCAACATATCGTCTCCCAACACGGAAAAGCTGCGTGACCTGCAGGGGGCCGATGCCCTCCGCGCGCTTTTGGCAGGCGTCATGGAGGCCCGCACCGCCATGGCGCATCCGCGCCCAGTCTTCCTCAAGATCGCGCCCGACCTCACGGATGCGGAGCTTGAAGACATCGCGCGCATCGCCGAGGAAGCGGGTATCGACGCCATTATCGCGACGAACACGACACTCTCGCGTAGCGGTCTCAAGTCGAAACACGCGCCGGAAAAGGGTGGGCTCTCCGGCGCCCCGCTCATGGACCCGTCGACTAAGGTGCTGGCGCGCCTTTCGACGCTCACCGCGCTGCCGCTTGTGGGCGTGGGCGGCGTAGCTACCGCCGAAGACGCCTACGCAAAGATCCGCGCAGGCGCCTGCGCCGTGCAGCTCTACACCGCCCTCATTTATGCGGGCATGGGCCTCATTGGCGAAGTCACCCAAGGCCTCGATGCGCTCTTAAAACGCGATGGCCACGCTACGCTCGCCTCTGCAATCGGCCAGGATCGCGAGCGCTGGCTTAGCTGAGCCCCGCTTCTTTGTTCCTCAAATACTCAAGC
>JBCCYG010000130.1:0-6220 GCA_039190145.1 Pseudomonadota bacterium
ACCCATGGAAATAAAGGCTTCCATCAGTGCCGCGCTCGACATGATGGAGCCTCAACTGCGCCGTCGAAATGTGCGGATAACAAAAACCGTGCCGACCGAGGCCGTCTATGTGATGGGCGATCGGATCCGCCTCGAACAGGTGATGATTAACCTTCTTAGGAACGCGCTTGATGCCACGCGTGATGCGGAGCGGCCCGCGATCGAAATCCTCCTCGCGGTGGGGGAAGACGTGCTCTTTACGGTGCGCGACAACGGGCCCGGCATCGAAGACCTCGATCAGCTTTTTGACCCCTTCTACACAACTAAGGCCCCGGGAGACGGTGTCGGGCTCGGGCTTGCGATTTCCTCATCCATCGTCAACGACTTGGGCGGGCGGCTCACCGCACGGAACGCAGAATCCGGAGGAGCTGTCTTTATGCTGACGTTGCCACCGTTCGATGGGCGAATGGCTGCGCAGAGTACGGAGGCAGCAGAATAGGATGGCACAAGCCATGAAGATTGCGATTGTCGATGACGAACAGGACATGCGCCAGTCGATCAGCCAGTGGTTGGCACTGAGCGGGTTCGACACTGAGACGTATCCCAACGCGGAAGAGGCGCTGAAGAAGCTCGGGCCGGACTATCCCGGCGTCGTCGTAAGCGACATCCGGATGCCCGGCATGGACGGTATGCAATTTCTAAAGAGGCTTATGGGCGTCGACAGCGCGCTTCCGGTGATCATGATCACCGGGCATGGGGACGTGCCCATGGCGGTCGAAGCGATGCGCGTAGGTGCCTATGACTTCCTCGAGAAGCCCTTTAACCCCGACCGCATGACGGAGCTCGCCAAGAAGGCAACGGCGCGCCGGCGGATGACGCTTGATAATCGCGCGTTGCGCAAAGAGCTTTCTGACGGCGGGGCGTTGATTAAGAAGCTCATCGGCACCAGCCCAGTGATGGAGCGTTTGAAGGAAGACATCCTCGATCTGGGTCAGGCCGACGGGCACGTTTTAATCGATGGTGAGACCGGCACAGGCAAGACGCTCGTGGCCCATGCTCTGCACGCAGTGGGTTCGCGCAACTCTAAACCATTTGTCCTGTGCTCGTGCGCTGCGCAGGAGGAAAGCGCTTTAGCGTCCCGGCTGTTTGGGCCAGTCGGTGAAGGAGAAGACAAGCCCCTCATGGAGGCGGCCCGCGGCGGTACTCTCGTTCTAGAGGACGTGGAAGCCCTTAGCCCGGCGCTCCAGATGCGGCTGTTAGCAGCCCTTGATGCCCAAGGGACCCCAGCGGAAACGCGGGTCATAGCCATCTGTAATCTTCAAGAGCAGGGTAAGAGCTGCGAGGACGCGCTACGAGCCGACCTCTTTTACCGCCTTGCTGCACTGCGGATCACCGTGCCGCCACTCCGCCAACGCGGTGAAGACATCCTTATGCTGTTCACTCGGCTGTCTGAGGACTTCGCCGAAGAGTACGGCTGTGATGCCCCTGACGTAACCGCCCAGGAGGCCGCGCAACTCCTTCAGGCACCTTGGCCGGGCAACGTGCGCCAACTGATCAACGTCGCGGAGCGGGCAGTGCTCCAAAATCGACGCGGGTCGGGCACCATTGCATCGCTTCTGATGGCCGATACCGAGGAAGAGCGCCCGGTAATGACGACCGAGGGCAAACCACTCAAGGAGTATGTGGAAGCATTCGAGCGCATGCTTATCGACAACACCATGCGCCGCCACAAGGGCTCGATCGCCTCGGTCATGGAGGAGCTTTGCCTTCCGCGCAGGACGCTCAATGAAAAGATGGCAAAGTACGGGCTCCAGCGCTCCGACTATCTAGGTTAGGGTCCCGCTTTGACCTGATCCGGTGCAAAGCCACGTGACAATCGCGTGGACTCAGTAAGATCAAGCATCGAACTTCGACGACCTTACGACTGCAAACGCACTTCTCTAACAAAGTCGACATTTTCGGCATTGTAATGGAGGCGATCCCACCTTTATGGTGATGGAACGGTCGCGCCACAGGCGTGAGCCGTGACGGTTTTTCCTTGGTGCACGCGCGTGTGTGAAACGCAGCTGAAGCGCCAAAGGACTGAAAATAAACTCGTTTTCGGGTTTTAGGAACGCCGAGGTGATCCCTCGGGAATGAATGGGCGCCGCCGGCCAAGTCTATGCGGCGTCGGAGACGAAACACGATGGTTCGGGCCGAACCGCATACCGCCGCAGGGCAAGTGTACGTATCAGAACACCCCATTGGGGTGGCTCCTGCACCGCGTTTGGCCGCATCCATCGCTTCCACAAGACATTCGCGCGGCTTCAGCCACGCCAGGCCTGCACACTCTTTGCAGCCACCTGGGCCGCCAGGCGCGCGCGCATGCAATAAGGCAAAATGGGAAAGAAAATGCTCATCGACGCCACCCACGCGGAGGAAACCCGCGTTGTGGTGGTCGACGGAAACAAAGTCGAGGAATTCGACTTTGAAAGCCAAAAGAAGCGCCAGCTAGCCGGCAACATCTATCTCGCGAAAGTCACCCGCGTGGAGCCCTCGCTCCAGGCGGCCTTTGTTGACTATGGCGGGAACCGGCATGGCTTCCTGGCGTTCAGTGAAATCCACCCTGACTACTACCAGATTCCTGTTGCGGATCGCGAAGCGCTCCTCGCTGAAGAACGCGCCTATGCAGCGGCGCAGCGGAAAAAAGAAGATGAGGCCGAGGAGCAGAAGAAAAGCTCAAAGTCGCGGTCTCGCTCGAAACCCAAGACGAAGGCACAAGATGCCGCCACCGATGATGCTGTCGCAACCGACGACGGCGATATCGCCGGAATGGAAACCATCGACATCCCGGAGGACGAAGCAGCCTCCCCGATGGAGCTTGTGGCCGAAACTCCGGTAGAAACCCCTGCAGCCGGCGAAGAAGAGCCTGATGAGAGTGACGCGAGCGAAAACAGCGTCGACACCGATGACAGCACATCCACGCAACCTGCCGAAGACGCGGAAATCGAAAGCGTCGCACAAGAGGATGACGAAGAAGAGGTGCGCCCGGCGCGCAAACCTCGTCCGCGCCGCTACAAAATCCAGGAAGTTGTAAAAGTCCGCCAGATCCTGCTGGTGCAGGTGGTGAAAGAGGAACGCGGCAACAAAGGCGCGGCGCTCACAACTTACCTCAGCCTCGCAGGCCGCTACTGCGTGCTCATGCCTAACACCGCCCGCGGCGGCGGCATTTCTCGCAAAATTACGAATGCGACGGACCGAAAGAAACTCAAGGATATAGCCAACTCAATTGAAGTACCTGAGGGTGCCGGTCTTATCGTGCGCACGGCAGGTGCCAAGCGCACCAAGACAGAGATCAAACGCGACTACGAATACCTGCAGCGCCTCTGGGAACAGATCCGAGAGCTGACGCTCAAAAGCACAGCGCCCGCTAAGATCTATGAGGAAGGCGACCTCATCAAGCGCTCGATCCGCGATCTCTACGGAAAGGAAATCGACGAGATCATCGTCGAGGGCGAAGGCGGCTACCGCGTGGCCAAGGACTTCATGAAGATGATCATGCCGTCCCACGCCAAGAACGTTAAACACTATGCTGATCCCCTGCCCCTCTTTTCGCGGCATCAGGTGGAGGGCTACCTCGACGGGATGTTCAACCCGACCGTCCAGCTCAAGTCGGGCGGCTACATCGTCATCGGGATCACGGAAGCGCTTGTTGCAATCGACGTGAACTCCGGGAAGGCAACCAAAGAAGGCTCCATCGAGGACACCGCGGTCAAAACCAACATTGAAGCCGCCGAAGAGGTCGCGCGCCAGCTTCGACTGCGTGACCTTGCGGGCCTCATCGTCATCGACTTCATCGACATGGAAGACCGGCGCAACAACGCCAAGGTCGAGAAAGTCATGAAAGACAAGCTCAAGACCGATCGCGCGCGCATCCAGGTGGGCCGCATCTCAGGATTTGGTCTCATGGAGATGAGCCGTCAGCGGCTGCGCCCCGGCATGCTCGAGGCTTCAACTCAGCCCTGCCCGCATTGCCACGGCACCGGTCTCATTCGGTCCGACGAAAGCATGGGTCTTACGATCCTGCGGCAGTTGGAGGAGGAAGGCACGCGCCGGAAATCCCGCGAGGTGCTTGTGACGGCGCCCGTCAAGATCGCGAACTTCCTTATCAATCAGAAACGGGAATACATCGCCCTGATCGAGGCGCGTCATGGTCTTTCTGTGCGTGTTGAAGCGGATTCGCACATGATCAGCCCAGATTATACCGTTGAGAAGTTTAAGACAGCGACCCGCGTGGTTGCTGAGGCACCCGTAATCACGGGTGACGCGTCACTCATGGAGGATTGGGACGACACCGAGGATGCCGCTGAGGTCGAAGCTCCAAAGAACGAGGGTGACGGGCCGCCGAAGAAGAAGCGGCGCCGTCGCCGCAGGCGGAGCAGCAGCTCCTCGCAGTCACAATATCAATCGGGCTCAAAGAGCTCAGAGGGTGAGGCGGCGAACGGGTCAGGCGACAAGACGGATCAAGACGGGCAGGACAAGTCTCAAGACGTTTCGTCCGGCAAAGCGGAAGAGTCGAGCTCAAAGGCGAGCAGCACTTCCTCTTCAAAGACGCAATCGGCATCAAAGACTTCGAAGACCGCTCCAGGATCAACAAAGGAAGAACCTGCAAAGGAGACTGCGTCAGAAACGCAAGCCGAGAAGCCCAAGACGTCTAGTCGCTCTTCTTCAAGCCGCTCGAGTTCCACGCGGTCGACAGCAAGCAAATCCACCTCTAGCAAAGCGAAGACAACGAACTCATCAAGCTCCAAGTCTTCAAGCACCACGGCCAAACCAGCAGAAAAGGCCGAAGTTAAAGAGGCTGCGGCCGCGGCTCCCGTTGAGGCTGCACCAGAGGTCAAGGCGGCAGCTCCAGCGCCGGCGCCAGCCGACGATAAGCCAAAGCGTAAGGGCTGGTGGTCACTAGGTAGCTAGCGCCGCGCGGCAAGCATCGGCGACCCGTGAAATCATCTCTCCTTTAAAACAAAGAGAGTTGGTCACCGGGACGGTCAGGCACGCGAAAGAGGTCTTGCCTGAGCGGGGCGAGGTCCCGGGCGAGTCCTAAGCGTTTGCAGGCGAGCTTGTAGCGTTGCCCGATCATTTGCGCGTATAGCCCCTCTCCGCGCATGCGCTTGTGCCACGCGGCATCATAGTCCTTACCGCCATGGGCATCGCGCACGCGCTCCATGACCTTTTCTGCCTGATTGGGCACTTCACGGGTGAGCCATTCACGAAAGAGCTCTGCGACGTCGAAAGGAAGCCGCAGGATCACCCAGCTCGCGGCGCGTGCCCCCGCCCCCGCAGCGGCCTCTAAAATGGCCTCAAGTTCATGGTCTGTGAGACCCGGGATCATCGGGGACGCGCAGACGCGGACGGGAATGCCCGCCTCGCTTAGCCGCTGGATCGACGCCAACCGACGCGACGGCCCCGGCACACGTGGCTCCATCTTGCGGGCCAGTTTCGGATCAAGCGTCGTAACCGAGATACCTACCGACACTAGGCCCAGTTCAGCCATCTCAGCGAGGAGATCGATATCGCGCTCAATAAGGGCGCCTTTGGTTGTGATCATAACTGGGTGTCGAAAATCGCGCAGGACTTCCAGGCACTTGCGCATCGTTCCTTCCCTAAGCTCCACCGGCTGATAAGGGTCTGTATTTGTCCCGATGGCGAGCGGCGCGACCTTGTACCTTGGCGAAGATAGCTCTCGGGCCAAGAGTTCGGGCGCGCCGCGTTTCACGCTCAGCTTGGTTTCAAAATCAAGCCCTGGAGAAAGATCAAGAAATGCGTGCGAGGGCCGCGCAAAGCAGTAGATGCAGCCATGTTCGCAGCCCCGGTACGGATTGATTGAGCGGTCAAAGCTTAGATCAGGAGATGTGTTCCGCGTGATGATCTTGCGCGCCTTTTCATGGCGGAGCTCGGTACGCAGCACGGGCCCCTCCTCAAAGCCCCAGCCATCCGCTTCTGCACGTGCTTCAAAGCGCTGAAATCGACCTGCCGGGTTTGCTCCCGCACCGCGCCCGATGGGCGTAGCAAGCGCATGTGGTACCGTGCGTTTCTCCATGTTCCGATAATAGAACAAAGCAAGAACATGTAAATCCGCTCATATAAACATGCTGCATTTGCATGGGTCGCCCGCGTTCTAGCCCTTGTCGTAATTGTGTCAGCGCCCTTACTCCCCCGTAAGCATAAGCGATTTAAGGTGCTTGCAAATCACGGCTGAAAG
>JBCCYG010000131.1:0-6208 GCA_039190145.1 Pseudomonadota bacterium
CCGGATCCCCGGCGTTTGTGGCTCTTGCCGCCTCGGACTGCGCGCCCCCGTTTGGGGCGAATAGAACAAAAAAGCGCGGGAGGTTTCCCGCGTGAGCGACCCCTATCGCGCTGTCACGGTCTTAAGTCAAGCGTCTTTGGCTACAATTCCTGCTGCGCCATGAAGCGCCCGGCAGCAAAACCCAGATCATAGGAAATACTGGCAAAGACCACGTCAAAGGCCCCCATAATCGCTGCGTTAAGCTGTTGGCCCTCGTCGGTCTTAGAAAGCGCGATGTACGCGTTCAAATCTTCCGACGACAATGGGCTATAGGCGGTCATCAAGTAAGCAAACAGCCAGTCGGCGATGTCCGCCTCAACAGCTTCGTCGCCTTCCCACATCTCGGCAATTAACTGGTCAACTGTCAGCCCGGGAAATGCGCCCGCCTCATGAGCACCAAGCGCAAAGGCGGCATTCGATCGAAACGCTCCCTCGACGTTTTGACCGACAAGATCGTTGACCTCCGTGAACTCAGCCACTTGAGCGTAAAGCTCAGGCAAGTCCTCCTCAGCATCGGCAAAGGTCTCAAGCGCGACTTCTTCCATTTGCGGGTCAATGAAGGCGCGGCGCGCGCTCACCTCCAAGCCCATGATTTGGGCACCGCGCTCGCCCTCGAGGAAGTCGAGAAGTGGGTCGAGATTTGTTTCGGCCAGCATCTCGCTCATTTCGCCGCGGAGCTCGTCTTGCCGCGCACCCGTATCATAGATGCGCGCAACCTGTGCTTCCCAAGCTGGACCGCCCCGGCCAGGAAACATGCTTTCTTCCAGACCGAGTGAAGATGCTGTGCCCTCTTCGACAAGTATATCTACCACTTCATCAATCTTGAGAGCGGTCATAAGACGCTCAAAAGGGTCGGCGTAAGTGGCACTCGCGGTCAACCAAAGCGCGGATGCAAGTATGAAGCGCATCAAATATCCTGCTGCGGGTAAAGATCGACCATTCGGGCGGCGAGTGCCTCGAATCTCTCTACTTGAAGCTGGAATTGTACGGCGTTCATGAGCTCATAAACCTTCTGCATTAGCGGCTCTTCGAGCGCCTCAAGGTAGGCCTTTATCTCTTCATCGGTGAAGTCGCGATAGGTGTGAGCAGCATTTGTGATGGAACCAATGACCATCGCTTGCGCCATCTCATCCGTGCGCGACAAAAGCACAGCACGTAATTCATCTGCGGCCCATTCAGTGTCGGTAAGGCCGGCGCCCTGTGCTGCCATTAAGAAACGCACCTGCACTTCCGTCACCGAGCGCAAGGAATTCTCGATAGAACCGATCGCCGTGGACATTGCGCGGAAATACTGGATGCGATCCGAACCTTCCTCGAGAAGCTGGCGAGCGATCTCATCGCCTTCACGAATGCTTTCCTCGCTATCATCCATATGCGCGGCGTTTTCTGCGGCGACGAGGCGTTGGCCCAAATCCGAGGCATAGAATGCAGCCGCGTGATTGAGCATCTCGTCATCCATGGTCTGTTCCAGGATGTCGAGCGCATCCGAACGGAGGCCTTCGCTGGCAAAGACTTCATCGGCCAGCCGCTTCCAGTCCTCTCCAAAGTTATCCTCAGTCAGCCCCAGCATCATTGGAGCTTGGCCAGCGCTCAAGCGCAGGCTGTCGAGGGCCACGTCAAACCCTGTGACAGCCATAAATGCCTCAATTTTCGAGCGCTCCGCCGCAAAGGCTGGCACAACGTTTAGGGTAAATGCCAATGCACCCGCGAAAACATGTCGAAAGAAACTCATCTGCTCTCCTTTCTTGCCTTACAGAAAGGTATGGCGGCGCAACCGGGATTCAAATTCTAAAGGCCTTGCTCACTGACGATCCCGTGTGTATCTGCCCGCTACTCGACTGCGGAGAGGTGCCGGAGTGGTCGAACGGGGCGGTCTCGAAAACCGTTGATCCTTCACGGGATCCCAGGGTTCGAATCCCTGTCTCTCCGCCAGAACCCTAGCTGGCCAATATAAGTTCACCCACTTTCTGCTGTGGTTCTCTCTTCTTCGCAAACAACGCGAACGCTGCTGGAGTAAAGTAGAAGGCGAGCACAATCGACAGCAAAACACCGCCGGCAATTGAGGTCGCGAAGGGCGGCCAAAAACCGCCTCCGGCCATCAACAGGGGGAGAAATCCGCCGAAGGTCGTGATTGTCGTCGATGTGATGTGCCGCCCGGAACCCGCCACGACACGCGCCATTGCCGCACGATCGCCCGCGGCCGCACCAGCATCATCCCTGAGCCCAGTGAGCACGATTATCGTTGCATTGATTGAGACGCCCACGGAGCCAATGACACCAATGATCGCTTGCACGCCAAATGGGTGCTGCAGGACCGCGAGAGAGAGCATTGAGAGCCCCGCCGCAAGGACAGCAACCACGAGGGAAATGAGGCTCAACCCAATGGAATTGAACGTCAGCACGATGGTCGCGATGGTCAACACAGCAACAAGCGGCGCGGACGAGGCTAAGTTGAGCATGGTATCCTGTCGCGCATCAAAATCGCCCCCGATCTCCCAACGATAGCCGAGCGGCACGCTGAACCCTTCGCGCTCGACCGCTGCTAGAACTTCCTGAAGCGCCTCTTCAGGGAGGAGCCCTCTTGGGATGAACCCTTGCACCGTGTTCACGCGTTCCCCCTGGCGGCGCGTGATTGCGCTCTCGCTCGGCTCCAGCCGCATCTCGCCAAAGGCAGAGATCGTCGGCCCAAGGGCGAGCCCAGGCACGGAAAGCGGCATATCCGCAATGGCGACAGGGTCAGCGCGCAGATCGGTCATGCTCGAAGAAAAGCGCACCCTGACGGGAAGCTGTTCTGTCCCTTCCAGCAGTGAGCCCCCGGTAACACCCTCAAGACCCGCCTCAAGCTGCCGGGCGACGGCACCAAGCTCCAGCCCGACCAGGCGCGCGGTCTCTTCTTCGATGTGGAAGCTGAGTTGCGGCGCTGACGGGTTGATCGAGGAGCGCGCCAGCACGATCCCATCCATCCCGGCCATGATGCCGCGAAGGTCATCGCCAAGCCGGCGCAGCTCTGCAAGATCAGGACCAACGATCCTGAGTTCCACCGGCGCTGGCACGGGCGGCCCCTGCTTGAGACCCTGCACGATCACGCGGGCTTCGGGATGCGCCGCACCAAGGGTGGCCTGCAATCGCGGCAAAAGCTCTTCGGTCGCCTCTGGCGAGGACGTGGTGATGAGCGCCTGCGCAAAGCCCGGCGCATTATCTCGGTCGCCCACGATATTGTAGTAGAAGCCTGGCGCAGACCGACCGACGACCCAGCTTACCGCTTCAATGGTGTCTTCCAACGCAAGGGCCGCATCGAGGGAGCGCACCGTGGCGTCAGTTGCGGCTATGGCCGTGCCCGCCGGCATCTCCACATCGATGTAAAGCTGATCGCGATCCACGCCCGGGAAAAATTGCTGCGTCAGCGTCGGCAGCGACAAGAAACCTGCAATGGGCAGGACAGCCGCCAATGCCATAGACCGGATCGGGTTCTCAACGCTCAGCCGCAGGCTCGCCTCAAAGGCGCGCGCAATGAGCCACGGCCCACGCGGCCGCTCCGGGACGCGGAGCCAATACCCCGCAAGTGCAGGCGTCACCGCGAGGGCGACAACCAGCGACCAACCGAGCATGACCACGACTGAAATCGCAATCGATCCGACGAAATCCCCTGCCGGCCCCGGCAACAGGATCATGGGTAGGAAGGCGAGCATGGTCGTGATCGTCGAGGCAAGGAGCGGCGCCGCGAGCCGCTTTACCGCATCGCCCACCGCCGCGACCCGCGCCATGCCCTCCCTGAGCCGCCTGCCCACCTCATCCACCATGACGATGGCCGCATCGACGAGCAGTCCAAGTGCCACGATCAGGCCCGTCACGCTCATCTGATGGATCGCAATGCCCAGCACTTGCAGTGTCGCCACAGAGGCCAAAGACACAACAGGTAGCGCGAGCGCTACGATGAGCGCGGATCTCAAGCCCAGCGTGACGAGCAGCACAGCCACCACGAGCGCCACACCAATGGCCATGTTGGTCGCTACTTCGAGCAGCCGCTCCCGCGTGTATTCGCTCTGGTCAAAGACCATGCGCATCTCGATCCCAGCAGGAAGCGCATAGGCGTCCACCGCAGCCCGCGCCTCCGCCATCCAGGCATCAACTTGCAGACCTTCTTCGATCTTCGCTGCCACCAAAATGGCCCGCGCCCCATCCTGGTAGGCGATCTCGCTTGCCGGGCTGCGGGGCCCCCGGCTCACATGAGCAATATCGCCAAGACGCGTGAGCGAGGCCCCATCAGCGGCCACAACGACATCGCGAATGCGCTGCAAGCCGTCGATTTCACCGGCAACTTCGATCACGAGGTCGGAGCCTGCCCCGCGCACGCGCCCCGCGCTTACCTTGGCATCTGCTGCCTGGATTGCCGCTGAGATCTGATCTGCTGTAAGCCCAAGCGCGGCGCTCTGCTCTGCGTCGAGCACCACGAGCACCTCTTCCTCGGGCACCCCGAACCGATCCACGAGCTTTGTCCCGTCTACACCGCGCAACACGTCCGCGAGCCCCTCGGCATAGCGGTCAACGAGCGTGAGCGGCACATCCGAATGGCGTCCTGTGAGTGAGATGATGGTGGCGTAGGCCCCTGCCCCATCGCTGCTAAATTCTGGCGGCAGAACGCCTAAGGGGAAATCCCTGCGGGCTTCTTCCAACGCATCGCGCACTTCGCCCCAAAGGCCCTCGATCGCACCGTCGCTCAGCCTGTCGCTCAGCTCGAGTGACACGATAGAAACACCTGTCGAGGATACGCTTTCAACCGTGTCTACCTCCGCGATTTCCCGGATTGCTTCCTCGATCGGGATCGTGACCAGCGCCTCAACGCGCGCGGGATCCGCGCCGGGAAAGGGCGTCGTCACGGTGGCAAAGAGGTTGGTGATGGTGGGGTCTTCTTGACGCCCCGAGGTCACGAGGGCCGTCAGCCCGAGGGCAACCATGGTGAACAGGAGCATCGCCGCGACAAGCGGCTGCCGGAAGGTGAGCGTCGCCAGGTCCCGTTGCATTTTAGGAACCCTGCGCGGCGGTGAGTAGGAGGTCATCAGCAGCCGGATGCGCCATATCCACCGCGCGTTGGCCGGGGACAACCCGGTGCCCGCCCGACGCAATCACGGCGGCGCCCTCTTCAAAGGTGCCCCGCACAAAGACCCGCGCCCCGTCAGTGTGGATCACCTCCACTGCCTCGAGCGCCACCGTACCGAGCCCGTCTACAATCTCGGTGAGCGTCAAGATCGTCCAAGTGCCCCGCGCACCTTCGCGCACGGCGGTCAGCGGCAGCCACGCGCCCCGCTCGGACACATCGCTTGCCAGCGTCACCGTTCCAGTCCGACCGTACAGGCCCGTCGCGGCGTCCGCTGTTACGTCGAGCTCCACAAGAACCGGTCGCATGCGGGTCCGCAGATCAAGGTCAGGGAGCAAACGGACCACTTCCGCTTGAAAGTCTTGCTCCCCAATCCGCACATTGAGAGGGTCACCGGCCCTGAGTTCCGCAGCCAAATCCGGCGCAAGGCTCACGCGCATCTGCGGCTTTGTTTCTTCCAGCAGCCGAACCACGGCCTGCCCGGCCGCCGCCACCGCCCCGTCGTCCAAGAACCGCTCCGCCACGCGACCGGCAAACGGCGCGCGGAGCGTACTTTTTTCCATCTGAACCTCAACGCCCCGCAGCGCAGCCTGCGCTTCGGCAATCCGCGCCCGGAGGCTGGCGCCACTGAGAACGATTTCGTCGAGCGCCTGTTCGGAGGCAAAACCGCGCGCATTGAGCTCTTCGCGGCGTTCGAGTGTCCGGCGGACAAGCTCCGCCTCCGCTTCCAGCGCCTCAATAGCGGCAGCAAGCCTTTCGCGATCTGCTTCGAGAAGCGCTGTATCAATCGCCGCCACGATGGCGCCGACTGGTATAAGCTCGCCCTCTTCCACGCGTATTTCATCGACAACACCTGGCAGCTCAAAGGCCAGGCCGGTCGCGCGCGCAGGCTCCACCTCACCCACGAAACGGCGCTCGACGATGTAGCTATCCACCCGAGTGACCGAGAGTGTTTCCACCCCGGTCGGCGCCTCTGCGGGCGGGCCCTCCACGGCGGCAGCCCGGTCAGCCAGTACACCGCTGAGGGACGCCACGGCAGCCCCCGCAAGTCCCAACGCGCCAAGCGTTATTGTC
>JBCCYG010000132.1:0-6206 GCA_039190145.1 Pseudomonadota bacterium
AGCACGGGGTTACCTGCATCAACGATCGCAGGCCCAAGGTCTTCAAACCACTTGCCCCAAGCCGCGAGCATCGCCTCGCCTTCCTCGGGCGTGTCAGGCGTCTTGCCCCCATGGTAGATGAATAGGAATTTTGGCATGTGCGGATCTCCTCGTTCCGTGATCAGCATTAGGCCCTAAAGCCGCGATTCCTGCAAACGCAGCTGCCGTTCCCGCTCACGGAAGCGCTCTCGATCTGCTTCCGAGTATTCTTCAACGCAGTGATGGCACTGCACGCCCTGCTCGTATTCGCGACGGCTCGCGTCCTCAGGCTCAAGCGGGCGCCGGCACGCATGGCAAAGCATATGCTTCCCTTCCCTAAGGCCGTGAGTAACGCTCACCCGCCTATCAAAGACAAAGCAGGCACCGTCCCATGAGCTCTTCTCCTCGGGAACGTCCTCCAAGTATTTCAGGATGCCCCCCTTAAGATGGAAAACATCTTTCACGCCTTCGCCGATCAGGTAGTTCGTCGATTTTTCGCACCGGATCCCGCCGGTGCAGAACATCGCGATCCGCTTGCCTTCGAAGTGGTCTTTGTTCTCCTGCCACCAGGCTGGAAACTCGCCAAAGCTCCTTGTCTGAGGGTTCACGGCACCCTTAAAGCTGCCGATGGCAACCTCGTAATCGTTGCGTGTGTCGATGGTCACGACGTCTGGAGATGCGATAAGCGCATCCCAGTCCGCAGCTTCCACGTAATGACCCGTACCTTCATTTGGGCGCACCTGTGGCTGGCCCATGGTGACAATCTCTCGCTTCAGCCTGACTTTGAGCTTTTTGAAAGGCGCCTCGCTTGCAGTGCTTTCCTTCCAAACCAGACCTTCGCAGCCCGGTAACCGTCTAACAGCGGCGAGCACTGCGTCGATCCCCAAACGCGAACCCGCAATTGTCCCGTTGATGCCCTCCGGGGCCACAAGGAGCGTGCCTTTAACCCCGTGCGCTTCGCAAACATCCACAAGCCCATGGCGTAAGGCTGCGGGGTCACTGAATTCGGTGAAGTGATAAAGGGCGGCGACATGAAACATCGCGCCCAATTAGTCTCTACACAGTCTTTCCTCAATCCCCACCATCGCCGCATTGTCTTCACGCCCAGTATGCGTAGGCTTCCGCGGCAGAAGGAGCTCACCATGACCCACGCTCTCGTCGTCATAGATGTTCAAAACGATTTTTGTCCGGGCGGTGCGTTGGCGGTGCCCGACGGCGATATGATCGTGCCGGGAGTAAACGCGCTGATGGACGACTTTGCAGCGGTTATCCTAACCCAGGACTGGCATCCTGCGGGCCACTCCTCATTCGCGTCTTCCCATGTTGGTCAAGAGCCGTACTCACTGATCGAGATGCCTTACGGTCCGCAAGTGCTTTGGCCGGATCACTGCATTCAAGGGAGCTCCGGGGCGGCATTCCACAATGATCTGAGAGTTGATCGCGCAGACATGATCATCAGAAAAGGCTATGATCCGGCGGTCGACAGCTACTCTGCCTTCTTTGAAAATGATCACACGACGCCAACGGGTCTAGAGGGCTACCTGCGAACGCGCGGTATTTCAAATCTGACGATAGTGGGCCTCGCCACAGACTTCTGCGTCAATTTCTCCGCGGTCGACGCGGCAAAGGCAGGTTTCGAGGTGACGGTGCGTAGCGATCTAGCGCGCGCCATTGATCTCGATGGCTCGCTTGATGCCGCGCTCGAAGGGATGAAGTCTGTAGGTGTGAAAGTTGCTTAGTTAATGACGGCGAAGCCTGCCATATAGCCGGCGATAGCCAGGACACTAACTGCGCAATAGACGGCCATCGTAGGGCGTGGCTCGTCACTTCGTGGAGGAGACCAAGGAACGACTGGGCCGTAAGGGTTAGCGGAAGATAGAGCGACAAGGCACTCTGAGAGATCAAACGCACCGTCGGCGCCTTCATCTCCTTCGTTGTCTTCGCTTGTGATCGCTTCTAGCAGGCATGCGAGTAGATATTCTCTTTGCTCCAGATCTTTCACCGGGAAGTGTCCCTCCGGCAATCCGCTCGAGTATGCGTTGAGCCTTATCCCTGCATCACTGAGAATCGCGATTGTTCTTGGGCTCGCGAGCCGCGCTGCTTGCGCTGTTTTCGGGTCGCGGAACGCTGCGTAGTGCACTCTCGCCGCCGAAGATTGTCCAACAGGGCTACGATCGTCAGCCAGTGGGAGCATGTCTATGTCATAGTTGAGCTTCATGCGCACCCCATCACTTTAAGCTGTATTTTAGCTGCCGTTGGAATGTGGACGAAATCTGACGCATTAGTGGAAAAATTGCGAAAATTCCTTGCGAGCCGCCTGAGCGAGGGGTTTGATCGTTGCGCAGCTCTGGGAGGAGACCATGGTTGATATCGCGACCCGCGTTTGGAACCACAAGTGGAAGATCGACCCCATTGTCAGGTCTCTCATCGACACGGACTTTTACAAACTATTGATGTGTCAGTCTGTTTTTCGAAATCGGCCAGATACCCATGTCACCTTCAGCCTGATAAATCGATCAAAAGATATTCGTCTCGCCGAGCTCATCGACGAGGGTGAGCTTCGCGAACAGCTTGATCACATTCGATCGCTATCTCTCTCACGAGGCGAAAGCACCTGGCTTCGCGGCAACACATTCTATGGCAAGCGCCAGATGTTTAGATCTGATTTCATGGAGTGGTTTGAGGCCTTACGGCTCCCGCCCTACCATCTCGAAAAACACGATGGGCAGTACGAGCTTACTTTTGAAGGAAAGTGGCCGGAAGTGATGCTCTGGGAAATACCAGCGCTCTCCGTTCTTATGGAGCTGCGTGGTAGAGCGGTCGTGAATGCCATGGGCAAGTTCGAGCTCCAGGTCCTTTATGCGCGCGCGATGGCCAAGCTTTGGGAGAAGATCGAGCGTTTGCGACAACTCGATGACCTGCTCATCGCGGATTTTGGGACGCGTCGCCGCCATTCCTTCCTGTGGCAGGACTGGGCAGTACAGGCGATGCTTGAGGGTCTTGGAGATCGCTTTATCGGCACGTCAAACTGCCTGATCGCAATGGACCGCGAAGTTGAAGCCATCGGCACCAACGCCCACGAGCTGCCGATGGTCTACGCGGCCCTTGCGGAGAACGATGAAGCGCTTTCAAACGCACCATACGATGTTCTCGCTGACTGGCATGAAGAGCATGACGGCAACCTGCGCATCATCCTGCCAGACACATACGGGACCGAAGGCTTCCTAAGGCGTGCACCCAACTGGCTCGCGGGCTGGACGGGGATCCGAATTGACTCTGGCAAACCGGAAGAAGGCGCCGAGACCGCGATCCGCTGGTGGAAGGAACGCGGCGAAGACCCTGCTCAGAAGCTGATCATTTTCTCCGACGGGCTCGATGTGGAAAAGATCGAGAGCCTGCATAAGCAGTTCGCGGGCCGTGTAAGGGTCTCTTTTGGTTGGGGCACGCTGCTAACCAATGATTTCCGTGGTCTCGTGCCGGATGATGCGCTGGCTCCGTTCTCGCTCGTGTGCAAAGCCATCAAGGCGGATGGGCGGTCCACGGTAAAGCTTTCGGACAACCCCAATAAAGCAATGGGCCCGGCTGACGAGATAAACCGCTACAAGCGTGTATTTAGCGTTGGGACGCAGGAGCGGCTTGAGGTGGTCGTTTAGTTTAACCAGCTCTTTGTTAGGTCGATGGCTCGTTGGGCTTGCGCACGCTGATACTCTCGGTCTCCTGCTCCACGAGAAATTACCCAGCCGCAGGATGCGAGAGCTCTGATCATCGTGAAAAACCTTAGGTCTTCCCGTGTCGGCGCTGTGCGAAGGGTGCCGTAGCCTTTTAATATAGCTTCTTCCAGAACTTGCAGCCGCGGGTGAGCATAATGCTGGATTAGTGCCGTCCCGAGATCGTAGTTGCGGTACCCAAACCCCGCATCGTCAAAGTCTATCAAGGCAAGCCCGCCCGGCGTCGCAAGGATGTTCTCCTGTAAGCAATCAGCATGGATCAGACCCGCATCAGCGTCCTCCCGTTCAACAAGCGCCTCATAGGCCCGCGCTTTTGCCCTAAGCAGGAGCTCGCTTTCTTCGACACCCAGGGTCGGGTTCTCCCAGAAGCGACCCCAAAGCGGCTCTTCCCCCAACAACGCATCTGCATCCCAAGCGGGGCGCTGGATGTCATCTGTAACGATGGCATCAGTAGCGTCATGAAATGCCGCTATGAGAGCTCCGACCGATGAGTAGAGCGCCTGGAGCTCTTCGTCTGCTCCAGGTAGCGATGTGCCGCCGGCGCCGATGGCGTGGCCCTCAAACCAGCTCACCGCGCTTGCATATTGCCCGCCATGGATCGCGCGGAGAAACGTCCCATCGTTCGAGGCAATGGGCCTCGGGCAGGGGAAGCCTACCTCTGTAAGCCGCGTCATCCAGCGGAGCTCGCTTTCGATTGCCATTCGGGATTGGTACCCTGTTCGGTGCAATCGAAGAGCCAGTTTTTGGCCGCCAATACGGGCGGAATAGACACTGTTTTCGCGAGCGGCGACCAGCTCCGGCGCCTCCTCAACGTCGCCCCAAAGGCATGCAATAGCGGTCAGGTCGTGCATGCGTCCAGGGCGTGTTTCATTGTCGTCATAAGATGGTCGGCATGCGTTTCGTCAAAGGGCATCGGCGGGCGGAACTTAAGTATATTTCGGTCCGGCCCGATGACCCCCATGAGCACGCCTCTGTCTTTAAGCTCTTCGATTAGCCAAGCCGCAAGGTCCGCTGCCGGGTATCCATCACGCGTAAGTTCCACGGCGTAAAATTGGCCCCTCCCACGGATACTCGCATCCGCGCGGAAATTGAGGTTTTTAAGCTGGTCAACAACCATCGGCGACATCCGCGCTGCATGGTCGACAAGCCCCTCCTCCTCGATGACGTCAAGAACCGCCATCGCGGCGGCGCAGCTCACAGGGTTGCCGCCAAAGGTGTTAAAGTACCCAAATGCCTCGCGGAAGGCTCCGAGCACATCCTCCCGCGCCACGCAGGCAGCGACTGGGTGGCCGTTACCCATGGGCTTGCCAAGCGTGACGACGTCGGGCGCTATGCCCATCCATGAGTGCGACCACATCCCGCGGCCGGTCCTGCCAAATCCAGGTTGGACCTCGTCGCAAATCAGCAAGCCGCCGGCTTCCTTAACCGTGTCAGCCGCAGGCTTGAGGAAATCGTCCGGTAGATCGGGAAGACCTTCATTGGCAAAGATCGGGCAAACCATGAAACCAGCGAAACCGCTTCCGTTCTCTTCCAGTTCTTCGATGGCCTGTTTAACTCCGTCTGCAAAGGCGGCCGCTTGTGCGGACATGGATCCGCCGAGCGATGAAAGCGTCATGGGCGCGGGAACCAGGCGCACGTGTTCGGGGTAGCCCCCAATGGGCGGCTTTCGGCGCGAAAGCTGCGACACTGCTGTCGTGTTTCCATGATAGGTGGCGTTTGTTGCGATGATGCCCCGCTTGCCTGTAACTGCCTGCGCCATCCGCAGGGCGATGTCGTTGGCCTCGGAGCCTGAGCAGACCATGATCGCCTGACTGAGCCCGTGGTCAAAGGTCGACGTTAAGCGGTCCACGTAGTCGAGGATGCCCTCGTGGAGGTACCTTGTATGCGTGTTCAAAGTGGCCGCTTGCCGCGCGATTGCCTCGACGACATGCGGATGGCAATGCCCCACATGCGGGACGTTGTTGTAGCAGTCGAGATACCTCTTGCCGTTGACATCCCAGAGCCAAACACCTTCCCCTCTGACCAGATGAATGGGCGTTTTGTAAAACGTGGGCACATTTGGTCCCAGCGCCCGCGCGCGTCTATCCAAGAGATCACTCATCCGGCGCCACCTTTCCACGGAGAGACTTTACCTGGCCGCGCTGGGCTTTGTCTGCCAGCCGTCGCTTCTTGCTCGCCAACGTGGGCCGCGTTGGTACACGCCGTTTGGGCTTGATTAGGGCCTTTTCCAACAGCTCTTTGAGCCTTTCGCGGGCGATCTCTCTATTCCGTGCCTGGCTTCGGGTCTCTTGCACTTGGATGATAACCGCGCCGTCCTGTGTCCAGCGTCGGCCCGCGAGGCGCTTTAGCCGAGTCTTTACCGGCTGGCTCAGATGCGGAGAACGCTCGGCCTCGAAACGGAGCTCCACGGCAGTCGAGACCTTATTTACGTTTTGCCCGCCCGGGCCGCTGGCGCGCACG
>JBCCYG010000133.1:0-6193 GCA_039190145.1 Pseudomonadota bacterium
GAGGGTGAGACGACCCCTACATTATCCCCATTTTCATCGATCAGTCTGAGTTCCGGAGCGCGGATGCGGTCGTTGACGCGGGGTCCGGTATCGCGCTGCGGCGGCGCGTTGTGGGGTCTGCGGGCTATGGTCTCTGTCCTTTTATTGTCTCTAACAATCAAAGACCAAAAATAACCGCCGCTGTTGATGCATTCAAGCGCAATCGGCTTTGTTTTTCTTCGTTTGGGGGATCGTGCCGAGCCTTTCTAGCCGTCGACGCGGAATGGGGCCGAAACTCTTACTTTTCCCCTTCGATCTTCCCTTCGCACCGTGTCATCTGAGACTGAAAATCAGCCCAGGTAACGGATAGGTCGTCCGGCGGGCAATTGGAAAGGATGGACCATGCGCAATCTGATCTTGATCGTCATCGCTGCCGCAGTGGTGGGCGGTGTCTACTTCTTTGTAAGTGGCGCTGAAGAGCCCGCGCCCGAAGTTGTGACGGAACCCGCAGGGGAAGAGGCCCCCGAGGTCGTCGAAGAGGCGACTGAAGAGCCAGCAGACACAAGCGTTGAAGAGACTGTCGAGGAAACTGTTGAAGAAGCGACTGAAGCGGTCGAGGAGGCCGCTGAAGAAGCCACTGAAGCCGTGGAAGAGGCGGTGGATGGTCTCGTTGAGGAGGCAACACAGGCGGGCGAAGACGCCATGGAAGCTGTTGAAGGTGTCGCAGATGAAGCCACAGAGGCAGTGGAGGACGCTGTTGGGCAAGGTGCTGCGGCTGAAGGTGGCCTGGCCGCCCTCTTGGACGCGGACACGCTCGACCTGGACGCCGTTTCTGAGTTCGTCCAAGGCTCCGACATTGGCTTAGGTGAAAAGACCGCGATTGGCGCCCTCATTGAGCAAGCGCGCAACAATCCCGAGCTTGTAGATGCGCTGATTTCCCAATTGCGCGAGCAGTTCGGCCTTTAAGCGCAGGAAACAAGCATGAAGGCCGCGTGGGAGACCACGCGGCTTTTTCGCTACCCTACGAAGGCTTTCTCGACAACGAAGTGCTTCGGCTCTGAATTCGCGCCTTCTTTAAGGCCAAACCCCTCAAGGATCGCTTTGAGATCCATATTCAGTCCCATCGAACCGCAGATCATTGCGCGGTCCGTCTCTGGGCTCATACTCCCCACCCCAAGATCGCTGAAAAGCGTCCCATCGCGAAGCAACGTGGTTATGCGGCCCATTTTGGGGCTCTCTTCGCGCGTCGTGGTGGGGTAGTAGGTCAGCTTGGCGATATTCTCCTGACCGATCAGCTCAGCAAACATCTCGTTGCTGCGCACTTCCTCTACGATTTCAGCGCTGTAGGTTAGCTCCGCCGCGTCGCGGCAGGTATGCGTGACGATTACGCGCTCGAACTTCTCGTACGTCTCAGGATCGCGCAGAAGCGAGGAAAAGGGGGCAAAGCCTGTCCCGGTGGAGAAAAGCCAGAGGCGCTTGCCAGGAAGGAGCGCATCGTGGACGAGAGTTCCCACAGGCTTCGGCCTAAGGATCACCTGGTCGCCTGGCTTTAGATGCTGCAGCTTAGATGTGAGTGGCCCGTCCTGAACTTTGATAGAATAAAAGTCGAGCCAATCGTCCCAGGCAGGTGAGGCAATCGAGTAGGCCCGCAAGATTGGCTTGGCGCGCCCAGTTTTTGGGTCCGGATCGCCCATCAGGCCGATCATAACGAACTCCCCTGACCGGAAGCGTAGCGTCTGTGGCCGGGTCACGCGAAAGCGGAATAGGCGGTCGGTATAGTGATGAACGTCTAGAACGGTTTGCGCGTCTGGCAGGACGGGGGCTGGCGAATTCACGGGGTGCTGTCCCTAAAAAGTGTCTATGTTGGCTTACACTCGGCTAGGGCTCGTTTGGATGCGGCTCGGTGTCCTGTCAAGCGAGCCATCTGGGAAGATGTCCTGCTGAGGCTTGCATATCGAGCCGATTGTTCCGTATCTGCCTCCATGGCCACCAAAATCGATGATCTTGACCGAAAAATCCTCGTTGAGCTGCAAAAGGATGCGGCGCGATCTCTCGATGAGATTGCTAAAGTCGTCGGCTCTTCAAAGACGCCCGTCTGGAATCGCATCAAAAAGATGCGGGAGGCAGGCGTACTTCGTGCCCAAACTGTTGACCTTGATGCGGAGGCTCTTGGGTTTGAGGCCTGTTTTTTCGTGTTGATCCGCACGTCAGAGCATGAGGCTTCGTGGCAGGAGAAGTTCTTGCACGCTCTAAGGGAGCGTCCAGAAGTTCAAGAGGCGCACCGATTAGCAGGAGACATCGACTACATTCTCAAAGTGGTCGTGAAGAACGCCCGCGCCTATGACGCGTTTTATCAGGCGCTCATTTCCGAGGTGAAGGTGTATAACGTGACCGCGCTTTTGAGCATGGAAGAGCTTAAGTCGACCCGCGCCTTACCGCTTCTCGACCATTAACCGCTCAAGCCCGTGAAAGTGGTATGTGTCACCGTAGCGAGCTGGCTGCGTTAGTCGGAGCCCGGGCAGCGCTGCAAAGAGCGTGCGAAGCCCTATGAGAAGCTCGAGACGCGCAAGAGGAGCGCCGACGCAGAAGTGGAGGCCCGCGCCAAAGGCAATGTGGGTTTTCGCTTGGCGAGTGGGGTCGAATACGTGTGGGTTTTCGAAAGCTAGGGGGTCTCTGTTCGCGGCGCCGAGCAAACATGCGACCTGGTCTCCCTGCCTAAGGCGGACGCCGCCGATGGTGACATCATCGTAAACCCAACGAGTAAACATGTGTAGCGGCGGGTCAAACCGCATTATCTCCTCCACGATCCCTTCGGTCACCTCGTTGACCCCATGGTTGAGCATGGCGGCCACGCCGTTGCCCATCGTGTGCACGGTAGCTTCGTGCCCTGCATTCAGGAGCAGGATACAGGTTGAGATGAGCTCGTCGGTCGACAGCTTCTCACCGTCTTCCTCCGCGGCGATCAGGTGGGTGATCAGGTCATCGGCGGGTCGCGCGCGCCGTTCCTCGAAATAGCCGCGCAAGAAATTGGTGAATTCGCTCGCGGCCAGCGCGGCCTTCTCTTCGACCTCGCGCGTGCGACCGGTCTGGTACATGGTCACCATCGTGTTCGACCAATGCAATAGATCCGGTGCCATGGCTTCTGGCACCCCCAGGAGGCGCGCGATGATGCGCACGGGCAGAGGCTGCGCAAATTCAGTGAGGAGATTGAATGGGCCGTCTGGCAATTTCTCTACCAATTCGCGGCTGAGCTCTTCGATCTCCGGCGCGAGCTCACGTATCCTTCGCCCCGTAAAAGCGCGGAGTACGAGGCTCCGCAGCCGAGTATGGCGCGGAGGTTCAAGCTCAAGCATCGAATGCGCCTCGACGTCGTAGAACGCCTGAGCGTGGTCTGGGGTGCTTTGCGCCTCAATCGGAACACGTCCGTTTGTTCGGCTTTTGAGTATCGTGCTGACCGCCGCGTGGCTCACCGCCGCCGCCATGTCGTACTCGTCCCACCATACGATCTCTCCCAGCGCGCGAGCGCGATCATAGGCGGGGTAGGGGTCCTGCACAAAGCCTGGGTCCCTTGGGTCCTGGGTGAAGCGCTTCATAGGCCTTCGTTTGGCCATTTCGCGCCTGTACATCAAGGGGTTCTCCCGGCGGGAGTGACAGCCACAGCGCCATGAAATTGATGGTAAACGGACCTGCCGAACCGGTACGAAAAAAAACTATGTGATTTTGTCGGATTTATCATTCCTGACTATTGACGTCGGGCATTACCGAGGTACGTCGCACAGCGCGTCATGTTTCCAAAAAGGAAGCGACTAACTAGGGAGAAGACAATGACGACTCTTCGTGCCCGCCTACTGGGCTCCGCGTTCATCTGCGCCATGGCAGCACCTGCTGCCTTCGCTGAGGGTGAGCTTAACCTCTACTCTTCGCGCCACTATGACACCGACGAACGTCTGTATTCAGACTTCACGGAGATGACGGGCATCACCATCAACCGCATCGAAGCCGGCGCTGACGACCTCATCGCCCGCCTTCAGTCCGAGGGCGCCAACAGCCCTGCGGACATTTTCATGACGGTCGACACCGTGCGTCTCACGCGCGCGAAAGACCTCGGCCTCCTTCAGTCTGTTGACAGCGCTGTTTTGGAAGCGTCGATCCCAGCTTATCTGCAAGATGATGACAACCAGTGGTTTGGCTTCTCGCAGCGCGCCCGGATCCTGTTTTACGACAAGACCGACGTGACCGACCCGCCAATGACTTACGAGGAGCTTGCTGATCCGAAGTACGCTGGCAAAATCTGCATCCGTTCGTCCTCCAACGTCTACACTCAGAACATCACTGCCGCACTCGTGGCGCATCTGGGCCAGGACGCGATCCAGGACTGGGCAGAAGGCGTTGTGAGCAACTTCGCACGTGCCCCTCAGGGCGGTGACACCGATCAGCTCCGCGGCATCGCGTCTGGCGAGTGCGACATCGTAATGTCGAACACGTACTATTACGCACGCGCGCTGCGTAAGGGTGACAGCTCTATGACGGCAGAGGATCTCGCCAACATTGGCTGGGTCTTCCCGAACCAAAACTCCATCGGCGCACACATGAACATCTCTGGTGGTGGTGTGGCAGCGAACGCTCCGAACAAAGAGAACGCGATGAAGTTCTTGGAGTACCTCGCATCCGAGCAGGCGCAGCAGTACTTCTCCGCTGGTAACGACGAGTACCCAGGCGTGCCTGGCGTCGGTCTCAGCGAGTCCGTTGCGAGCCTTGGCATCTTCCGCCCTGACACGATCGAGCTGGCAGAAATTGCTGACAACATCGAAGCAGCGAACGAAGTGCTCACAAACGCTGGCTGGGAATAATCCCTTCCGCGTAAGCGCTTAAGACAACAAGAACGCCCTCGGTCATTAGATTGGGGGCGTTTTTTATTGGCGTTTGCCGAGGGTCCTGCAGAGAAGTAGCACCGGCAGGAGGCCAAAAGCCACGAGAACGAGGCTGGGGACGGCCGCACCTTGGAGCCGTTCATCTGATGCAAGCCGATGCGCCTGCACGGCGAGCGTATCCATGTTGAACGGGCGCATGATGAGCGTTGCAGGCAACTCCTTCATCACGTCTACAAAGACGATCAAGAGCGCTGTAGCGGCTGAGGGAATGAGTGCAGGCACGAGCACTCGGCGCAGGACGCCCGAAGGGCGGGAGCCGAGCGTCCGCGCCACATCGTCGACATTAGGATTAAGGGTAGTTAGGCCAGCCTCATACGTGTTGAGCGCCGCCGCCATGAAGCGGATTGTGTAAGCTGCAACGAGGAGCCAGATCGACCCTGTAAAGAGCAGGCCAGTATCGATGCCAAAGCGCGCCTCTGAGAAAGCGTCGATGGCATTGTCGAGCGCCGCGAAGGGCACGAAAAGACCGACCGCGATCACGCCGCCGGGTACAGCATATCCGATGCGCGCGACGTGGCCCGCCGAGGCTGTTAGCTTTGAGGGGAAGAGCCTGAAGGCCACTGCGATCAGGATGGCGCCAGTTACTGTTGTGACTGCCGCAACCGATGACAGTGTCAGCGAATTCTGGATGAAGCGCACATAGCGCGGCGAAAAGAGGTCCTGCTCTGACCCGACGGCCATGCCAAAGAGAATGATGACAGGAAGCGCAAACCCCAGGATGACGGGAAGAAGGCAAAAGGTCGTCGCCCCCCAACGTGCACTCCCTGTAAGCACCACTGGCTCCATACGCTCGTGTCGATTGCCCGCTCCGTGGTGGCGCGCACCGCCGCGATGGATGCGCTCTAGGAGCGCCAGCAGCAGCGCAAAGGCCAGGAGGCAGAGCGCGAGCTGGGCTGAGGCAGGGCGGTCAGCGAAGCCCACCCATGTCTGGTAGATACCAGTGGCGAAGGTCTGGACCGCGAAGAAAGATACCGTTCCAAAGTCCGCAAGGGTTTCCATGATTGCGAGTAGCACGCCACCCACGATGGCCGGGCGCGCCAACGGCAGCGACGCGCCAAAGAACGCGCCCCAAGGCCCTTTGCCGAGCGTTCTTGCCGCAGCGTAGGCTGTCGAAGACTGCTGAAGGAAAGCTGCGCGCGTGAGAAGGTACACATAGGGGTAAAGCACCAGCGTGAGCATCAGCGCTGCCCCGCCGATGGATCGAATCTCCGGGAACCAATAGTCGCGCGGTCCCCAGCCGGTCAGGTCTCTCAGGGTGCTTTGCACGATCCCGGGGTGATCGA